>CAMDSM010000140.1 GCA_945906905.1 Altererythrobacter xiamenensis
GCGTGGCGGGCGATCACCAGCATGTTGCCGCCTTCGATCCGGGCCAGACCCGGTTCGAGATAGGGGCGCAGGCGGAGGACTGCACTAGCCATTATATCAGCCGAGACCCGCGCCCGGCCACGGCACAGCAATTCCTCAATGATCGCCCCTCGCCGCCGATCATCCACGCTGCGTTCCTTGCCTGGGCCAGTTGGCAGCTGGCCCTGGCTCAACATCATGCGATAACGACCGGCGTTCTTCTCGTTCTGCACTAGCAGGTCGGGAAAGGCGGAAATCGCCGAGGCCCCCAGCCCGATCAGCACCGGCGCCTGATCCTCTGTAAAACCCTGAAAGTTGCGCCGCAGCGTGCCCGCTTCCATCGCTTGGGCCAGCGGATCGCCGGGCAAGGCGAAATGATCAAAACCCACCGCGACATAACCGGCGTCGATCAGTTGCGCGTAGCCATCGCGGGCCATGCCAAAGCGCGCCTCCGCATCGGGCAGTTTGCTATCGTCGATCTGGCGCTGGCGCGGCAGCAAATGGGGGACGTGAGCATAGCCGAACAGTGCCACGCGGTTGGCGCCGAATTTGGCGGTCAGTGCCAGAGATGCGGACAGGTCAGCCATGGTCTGGCCGGGCAGCCCATACATCAGGTCAAAATTGAGCGAGGTGATTCCGGCGCCGCGCAGCAGGTCCACCGCACCCTCGATCATGCCAATCGGCTGCACTCGCCCGATTGCGGCCTGAATCTCCGGCGCGAAAGTCTGCACGCCAAGGCTGGCATGGGTTGCCCCGACAGCGCCAAACACGGTTGCCCAATCCGCACTCAAGGCGCGCGGATCGAGTTCAATTGAAACCAGCGGATCGTGCAGGGGAAAATTGAGCACCAGCTGGTCGAACAATCGGACGAATTCTATCGGAGTGATGGCATTGGGGCTACCCCCGCCAAAAGCGATCCGCCGCACCCGTGTGCCTGCCGGAAGCTGCTTGGCGACCAGCTCGATCTCGCGATGAAGCATTTCCAGATAGCTGGCCAGACGCGTGGCGCGGTTGGCGGCGGCGGTGTTGCAGCCGCAATACCAGCAGATCTTCTCGCAGAACGGGATATGGACATAGAGCGAAATATCGCCCGTGGCGGTGCTGATTACCTGGCTGTGGCGCTGCTGGGTGATCCCCGGCGCAAATTCTGCCGCCGTGGGGTAACTGGTATAGCGCGGGACTGGTGTTGCCAGCAGGTCAGGATGATAAGGCCACATGCAGCGCGTTTGCCAGCAAACAGCTGGCGCTTCATTGCCGTGGATCAATTGTCGCAATCTGCATTCCGGCGCCTGCTGAAATTGGGGACACGGTGGCGCCGCTCACACTTCCGGCCCATCCTCGTCATCGATCAATATCCGGCTGGCCGCGCCTTCGGGGTCGTCAAACTGGCCATCGCGCATGGCCCAGAAGAACGCCGCGAGCCCCAGCAGGCCCAAGGTCAGCGCGACCGGGATCAGGAACAGCAGACCTGTCATCGCGCAGCCCGCACCAGCCTGAGTGAATTGGCGACCACGATCAGCGAACTGATTGACATCGCCGCCGCCGCCACCAGAGGCGTCACCATCCCGGCCACCGCCAGCGGCACGGCCAGCACATTATAGCCGATTGCCAGCACAAAGTTTTGCTGCACCACTCGCATTGTCCTGCGCGAGGCGCGGATCGCCCGGGGCACAGCGATGAGCGATTCCTGCACGAACACAAAGTCGGCCGCCTGCATCCCCACATCGCTGGCGCTGCCCGGCGCAATGCTGGCGTCGGCGGCGGCCAAGGCCGGGCCATCGTTGAGGCCATCACCCACCATCAGAACCTTGTAACCAGCACCCTGCAGCCGGGCGATGGCGTCCTGCTTATCGGCCGGCGAAGCGGCTGCTTGCCCAGTCAGCCCGGTCTCGCGCGACACTTGCGCCACCGCCTCGGCATTGTCGCCAGAGATGATCGAAGTCGAAATGCCAAGTCGCGCCAGATCGGCCAGCGCTGACCTGGAATCATCGCGCAAGCGGTCAGCAAAGGGGATGAGCCGGGTGGGTGCGCGGCCCATTGCCAGCGCCACACCCATACTGCTGCCACCTTCCGGGCGGCGTAGTCCTACTCGCTTGCCCTGCCATGTACCGCACATCCCCATGCCGGGTTCCTCGGTCACATTGTTGAGCGTTTCTGGAGATATACCGCGCAGCATCAGTTCGCTTGCCAGCGCCCGACTCAGCGGGTGGCGGCTGTGCGAAGCGAGCGCCAATGCCACGCGCGCGGCTTCCGGCGGCAAAGCATCAAGCGCGGCCATATCGGGCATCGGACGACCCAGGGTGAGCGTGCCGGTCTTGTCGAGCAGCACGCGATCCACGCTGGCGAGCCGTTCGAGCGCAGAGCCGTCCTTGACCATGATCCCGGCGCGCAGCAGCGATCCACTGGCCACAACCTGCGCCACCGGCACCGCCAGCCCCAGCGCGCATGGGCAAGTGATGATCAGCACCGCTACGCCGATGACCAGCGCCTGATACAACGTTGCCCCGGCCACCAGCCAGCCGATCACCGATAGCGCCGCCAACGTATGCACGGCAGGCGCATAAAGCCGCGCGGCTCGATCGGCGATGCGGACATAGCGGCTGCGGTTCTGCGTGCTGGCTTCCATCAGCCGAGCGATTTCGGCCAGCGTGGTATCGTGTCCGACGTGGCTCACTGCCACATCCACCGGCGCACCGAGGTTGAGCGTGCCCGCCAACACACCATCGCCTTGAACGGCGGATGCCGGCCTGGTTTCGCCAGTTAAAAGCGATTGGTCGAACTTGCTTGCGCCGGTCAAGATCGTGCCATCTGCCGCCAGTCGTTCGCCAGCCGCCACCCGCATCACCATGCCTGGCTCCAGCGCCTCGGCCGCAATCCACTCGAGCGCGCCAGCCTCGCGCAGCACCAGCGCGCCGGGCGAAGCTTGGCTGAGCAGCGCATCCACGCCCGCCCGCGCCCTGTCTCGCATCATCGCATCGAGCACGCGCCCCGCCAGCAGAAACGTCAACAGCATCAGCGCGCCATCAAACCACGCATGTTCGCCCGCCGTGGTCACCTCATACAGGCTGAGGCAGCAGGCGATCACCACGCCAATCGAAATCGGCACATCCATATTGGTGCGACCATGTTTCACTGCGCCCCACGCCGAGCGGAAGAACGGCTGTCCGGCATAGGCCACTGCCGGCAGGGCAATCGCCGCCGAAATCCAGTGGAACAACGCGCGCGTGCTTCCCTCCGCTCCCGACCACACGCTGACCGACAGCAGCATCACATTCATCGCCGCAAAGCCGGCCACCGCCAGCGGGCCAAGCAGCGGCTTGACGGCCGAAAACGGCGTGGTTACGCTTCGAGGACGACGCTTGGATGCAAATCCTATCTTCGCCAGCTCCTCCACAATCCGTCCTTCATCTAGTGATGGATCATGCGTGATTGTGACCATCCGCGAAGTGAGGTTGACCCGGGCGCTGGCGATTTGCGGCACTGCGGCCAGCCCGCGCTCAATCTTGCTCATGCAGCCGGCACAATGCGCGCCGGGCACCGCCAGCACGCTGGTTTCCAGAACGGACGCAAGCTGCGCGCTCACTGGATTTCGCCCTCGCTGCGCCAATGATCGCTGCCCGAAGCAACATCGAGCCGCAGTATCCAGCGATCGGCGGGCAATTCCTCGACCGAAAGATATTCACCCGCCGCCCTGCGGATAAAGCTCAACCGCTGATCCCGCAAACGGCCAAGCGGATGGCGGGCGGTGGCGGTGACAATCAGCGGATCGGGTGCGCCGGCCACGCTGATCGCCAGCCGTCCGTCCTCGCGCCAAGCCTGCGCAACCTGCCAGCCAAGCGCATCGGAATCGCGCGCATCATCCAGCCAGCCATTGAACTCCTGGCTGGCGACATAGGAATTATCGACCACCACTCCGCCAAAACTGCCCAGTGCCATGCTCGCCATGGTGAGGTTGACCGCGATCACCACCCCGAAAAAGCTCCCCATCATTGCCGCCATATGCCAGCCGGTAAAGGTTTTGCGCATCACGATCCTCCTGCGGGTGTTTCGAAGCGAGTTTCAGCCACATCGCCTTCACCTTGTCCGTCGAGCGCGAGCAGGTTGAAGGCGATGTCTTGCGTCTGTGTGCCATTGGGGGCAACGATATAGATGCGCAGGCTTTGCGTCTCGTCAGCCGGAACGGTAAACTCCAGCTGCCGCGCGGCCCGTTCCGCGCCCATGGTGTCAGTCCACATCGCACCGCCTTCCAGCCCGGTCAGCGTCACCCGCATCAGGCGTGGACGGCTTTCCATATTGCGCAGCTTGACGGTGAAATTGTTGCGCACACTGCCATCGCGCATCACCGTGAACACCGGATTGCGATCCGATGCGACGCTGATATCGGTATGCGTGCGGGTGCCCATCAGGAACAACAGCCCGGCCCCAATCGATGCCCAGACCACGAAGTAGACAATTGTGCGCGCCCGCAGCAGTGCCCGCCAAGCGGCGCGCGGTGCGCGGCCCGCTGCCTCGGCCTTGGCATCTTCCAGCGTGATATAGTCGATCAGACCGCGTGGACGGCCCACCTCGCCCATCACCCGGTCGCAGGCATCAATGCACAGGCCGCAGGTGATGCAGGAGATATCAGGCCCCATGCGGATATCCCAACCGGTGGGACAAACGGCTACGCACATATTGCAATCCACGCAGTCGCCATAGGCAGCGGGATCCTTTTCGGCCTTCTTGATGCTGCCCCGTTGCTCGCCGCGCCAGTCCTTATAGGTGACTAGCAGCGAATGTTCGTCCATCAGCGCGGTCTGGATGCGCGGCCAGGGGCACATATAGATGCACACCTGTTCCCGCATGAAGCCCCCCAGAATGAAGGTCGTCGCGGTCAGCACGGCCACCGTACCATAGGCAATCGATGTCGCATCCCCGGCCCAGAAATCGCGCGTCAACGTGGGGGCATCGGCGAAATACATGATCCACGCGCCGCCAGTCCAAAAGGCGATGGCGAGGTAGATCGTCCATTTACTCAGGCGGCGCCCCACTTTGCCCCAAGTCCACGGCGCGGCATCCAGCCGCATCCTGGCATTGCGATCGCCATCGAAGAAGCGGTCGACGTGCTGGAACAGATCGGTCCACACCGTCTGCGGGCAGGAATAGCCGCACCACGCCCGCCCCACCGCGCTCGTCACCAGAAACAATCCGATGCCTGCCATTATCAGCAGGCCGGCTACAAAATAGAATTCGTGCGGCCAGATCTCGATATCGAACATGTAGAACCGCCGGTGCTCCAGATCGATCAGCACCGCCTGATTGGGTGCATAGGCACCGCGATCCCAGCGGATCCATGGCGTGGCGTAATAGATCGCCAGAGTGACGGCCATGATCAGCCATTTAAAGCGGCGGAACGCGCCATCGATGCGCTTGGGATGAACCGATTTGCGCGCCTGATAATCACCCAGCGGGCTGTGATGTACCGCCGGTTCAAGGTTGCTCATCTGATTCCACAGCCACCGGATCAGCGGGAGCCTCCACAAAGTCCTCGCCACCGCCCAGCGAATGAACATAGGCCGCCAGCATCCGGATTGTCGCTGGATCGAGCCGTTCTTTCCACGCCGGCATGACGCCGTGTTTCGGCGCAAAAATCTGGCTGTGGATGGCTTCCGCTGTGTCGCCATAAAGCCAGACAGCATCGTTCAGGCTGGGGGCACCGAATTGCCGCAGTCCGGCTCCGGCTGTCCCGTGACAAATGGCGCAATTGGTGGCGTAGAGCTCGCCGCCCACCGCACTGGCCTGTCCGCGCCCGGTCAACGACAGCACCTGCTGCGTCACTTGCCCGATCTGCTCATCCGATAGCATCCCGCCCTGGCCAAATGCTGGCATCATGCTGGTTCGCGTCTGCGCGTCGCCCGGATGGCGCACGCCGCTTAGCAGGGTGCTTTCGATGCTTGGCAGATCGCCGCCCCATAGCCATTCGTCATCGGTCAGATTGGGAAAGCCCGCGCTGCCCGCCGCATTGGCCCCGTGGCATTGCACGCAATGGACCCGGAACGCCGCCGCCCCGCCCGCCACAGCCTGGCTCATCAGCGCCGCATTTTGCGGCAATTGCGTGATCGAAACCGCCATCACCGCCTGCAAAATTGGCGCGCGGCGCGCATCTTCTGCCGTCAGCTCTGCTTCCAGCTGGCCGCGACTGGTCCAGCCCAGCACGCCTTGCGTGCCCTGCTCGATCAGCGGCCATGCCGGATAGGCGATGACATAGGCCACCGCCCACACGATCGTGGCGTAAAGGCTCCACAGCCACCAGCGCGGCAGCGGATTGTTGAGTTCCTCGATCCCGTCCCATTCGTGGCCGACGGTTTCGGTGCCGGTCGGCACGTCGATGCGGCGGCCGGGATGTGGCACTTGTGGACGCTGGTCATTGGCCATCGTTCTGGTCCTCAAAAATCATCGTTGCGGCACGGGTGTTGTCGGCCCGCGCGCCGGGACGGAAAGGCCACAGGGCAAAGCCGAGCCACATCAAAGCCATCGCCAGCAGCCCCCAGCTATCCGCCATCTGGCGCAGCAATTCATAGGTCGAGTGCCAGCTCATCGCCCGCTCTCCTGCGCCAGCACTTCCTGCGCGGCGGCGGCGTTTACATCCACCATTGTGCCCAGCACCTGGAGATAGGCGACCAGCGCATCCATCTCGGTAATTCGCGCCGGATCGCCGTCAAAATCGCGCGCCTGCACGCCGGGATAGCGCCCCGCCAGTTCGGCCAGATCGCCTGCGGGTGGGTGACGCCCATCAGATAGCCGGTCGCCGCCAGCACGATGAACAATTGATACCCCCAGAACACGAACCGAGCGAGGCTGGGAAAGGCCAGCCGCGCGCGGCAGGTGCGCTGGACGATGTAGAAACTGGTGCAGATCAGCGCATTGCCGCCGAAGGCGAACACCACCGCGCTGGTGTGCAGCGGCCGGACGCGCCCGAAATTGAGCCATGGTTCGATATTCAGCGCCGGAAAAGCCAGCTGCAAGGCGATAAACAGGCCCGCCGAGAAACCCGCCATGCCCCAGAACAGCGTGGCGATTACGCCCCAGCGCACCGGGTCATCGTCATATTGCGCCTGGTCATTGTCAGGCCTCAACCAGGTGCCGTTCCGGTCCACCTTCGATCCCATCAGCGTCCACCACAGTGCGATGCTGATCGCGAGTGCAATGATGACCATATCTTGACCGAGCGGCGCGTGGGCAGATCGAGGATGCCCTCACGCTTCAGGCGGGTCATCTGGCGGCTCACCGTCTCGATGGTAACGCCGAGGATATCGCCGATCTGCTGACGTGAAAACGGCAGTTCGAAGAGATCGAGCGGCCCGTTGTCCTGCGTCGCACAGGTGGCGTCGACCAGCCGGGTCGACAT
>CAMDSM010000141.1 GCA_945906905.1 Altererythrobacter xiamenensis
CCGTTGTCAGCCACGGGCCGATGGGGCCATGCGTGTCGAAGGATTTTCCCAGCGTGAAAGTTGGGGAGCGCGCTTGCCAGTCGCGCACCGAGACATCGTTGGTCACCAGATAGCCTGCGATTACAGTTCGCGCATTTTCGCGTGATACATGGCGGCAGCGCTTGCCGATCACGACGCCAAGTTCAGCTTCATAATCAAGCTTGTCGGAGACCTTGGGCAGTTCGACATCTGCGTAAGGGCCGTTGATGCAACTGACCTGCTTGTTGAACCATAATTGGCTGGTCGGGATGGGAATGCCCGCGGCCGCCGCTTCATCCGCATGAGCCTGATAATTCATTCCGATAGCGAGATATTTCTGCGGGTCGTTGATCGGCGCTTCGAGCACGACATCTGCCAGCGGAATCGAGGGCGCATCGCAGGCTTCCAGGGCGCTGCGCGTTGTTGGCAGATCAGCAAGCAGCTGCCGCATTGATCCGGTCACCCCAGAAATGCAGGACAGGTCAATCACCCGATCACCGACGACTTTGCCGATGCGTGTGGAACCGTTGTGCGTAAAGCGGGCTAGTTTCATCGTTTTTCTCCGGATTAGAAATTGGTGCGATCGGCACCCTTGAGTCGCAGACGGGTGCGCGCTTCATCGGGCGTTGCCACCGCGTATCCCAGTTCAGTCATGATGCGGACGAGTTTGGCGACTTGTTCCGCGTTGGAGGTGGCAAGCTTGCCACGCTCGATCATTAGACTGTCCTCCAGCCCGACGCGCGCGTTGCCGCCGAGCAGGATATTGTGCGTCGCGAACGGCATTTGATGCCGTCCCGCTGCCAGTACCGACCATTCAAGATCATTGCCAAACAGGCGCTGCGCGGTGCGGACCATGTGGAGCAGATTATCGATCTCCGCCCCGATGCCGCCGAGGATGCCAACGCAGAACTGGATAAACAGCGGTGGGTCGTAGAACTTCTGATCGACGAAATAGGCAAGGTTATAGAGGTGGCCCACCTCATAACATTCAAACTCGAAGCGCGACCCATGACCCTTGCCAAGACGCTCCAGGATCGCGCCGATGTCGGCAAAGGTGTTTTTGAAAACGACATCGCGCGACCCTTCAAGAAAAGGCCGCTCCCAATCATATTTATAGTCCTTGATCCTGTCGGCGATGGGGAACAGCCCGAGATTCATCGACCCCATATTGAGTGAGGTCATTTCCGGACTCGCCCATTCGGCAGCGGCCAGACGCTCATCCATCGTCATCCCGGGGCCACCGCCAGTGCTGATGTTGATCACTGCGCCGGTAGCCTGCTTGATCCGGGGCAGGAACGCCTTGAATACGTTAGTGGTCGGAGTGGGGCGTCCAGTGTCAGGATCGCGCGCGTGGAGATGGAGGATAGCGGCGCCAGCTTCTGCGGCAGCAATTGATTCAGTGGCGATTTGGTCGGGCGTAATCGGCAGATATGGCGACATCGACGGCACGTGCAGCGATCCGGTAATGGCGCAGCTGATGATTACCGATTGAGCCATTACCTCATCCCTTCCAAATCCAATTTGGGTCTTCCCAATTCGTAGTATTGACTATAGAGTTCAGTTATGACTGTCTAGTCCAAGAATGAGAGGATGCAAAAAATGGCCCAACCACAGCCCGCCCGCGCGCCCCGCGGGGACCGCCGTCGCCAGCGGACCCGCAGCGCGATCATCGCCGCCGGCCAACAGCTGTTCGCGACACGCCCGATGGAAGGTGTCTCAATTGACGATATTGTCGAAACTGCTGACGTCGCCAAAGGCAGTTTCTACAACCACTTCGACGACAAGGAGGGCCTGGCGGCCACCATCATCGAACTCGTCCAGGGGGATTGCGAGCACCATGTTTTCGTGGCCAACCAGGATGTCGAGGACGCCGCAGTTCGGGTCGCGCGCGCGTTGGCGGTTATGGTGCGGTATGCGCATGAGCATCCGGATCGCCTTCAAGCGATGCTCTCGCTGTCCAACCGCAGCACCAACCTAAAAGCGCCCCTCAACGCGGGGGTAACACACGATATTGGGCTTGGTCTGGAAACAGGTTGTTTCAAAGGCGTGACGGTCGAATCCGGGGTGTTGATCGTGCTGGGCCTGATCAGCGTCGCGGTTGATTTCCTGAGCGGCCCGGACGCTGCAACACCACCTGCCCAGGTTGTTGCTGAAATGGGAGCGGCCCTGCTCCGCGCGCTTGGTGTCGATCCCGATCTCGCGCCTGTTGTTGCCAAAGAAGCTTCGGAATTGTTGCCAAAATGGGGAGAGCGCTTGTGAGCGTGATTAAAGCTGTCGATGTGGCCTATGTGCGCTTCGCCGTGCCCGACATGGCCAGGCAACGCGCCTTCCTCAAAGACTTTGGCATGATCGAAGTCGGCGAGGTTGATGGCACGGTTTATTTGCGCGGAGCCGGGGAGGCACAATTCTGCTACGCACTTTCGCTGGGAGAACCGGCGTTTCTTGGCCTGGGTATCTGGGCAAAGGATCGCGCCGATCTTGAGGCGATTGCCGCCCATGACGGGGTTATGGTGGAAGCGATCAACAGCCCTGGCGGCGGCTTTCGCGCGCGCCTGACCGATCCTGATGGCTTCTGCGTCGATGTCGTCGCTGGCCAAGCGATGAACCCGCCAGTCGCCACGACTACACCGCTGGCGTGGAATGAAGGCAGCAACCGGCTTTCGCGCGTGTCCACCTTCCGCCGCACGCCAGCAGGTCCGTCAACCGTCCAGCGGCTGGGCCATGTGGTCCTTGCGGTCAGAGATTTCCGGACATCGGAAGCCTGGTACAAACAGCGCTTCGGCCTCCTCACATCGGACGAAGTGCAAGCCGCGCCCGGCATCGCTATCGGTGCCTTCATGCGCGCGGATCGCGGCGAGCACCCTGCCGATCACCACATGATCGTCTGCGTCCAGACAGGTGGGCCAGCGGGTTACATGCACTCTGCCTTTGAGGTTGCGAGTGTCGATGATCTGATGGTCGGCCACGACCATCTGCTGGCGGGCGGATATACCGCGCAATGGGGTGTCGGCCGCCATATCCTTGGCAGCCAAGTGTTCGATTACTGGCTTGATCCGTTTGGCAACGAGATCGAACACTGGACCGATGGCGATCAGCTATGCGCCAGCGATGGCGGTGGCGTTGCCGGAATGGATGTCGTCCTCGGCGTGCAATGGGGTATGCAAATGCCCTCCCCGCCGGAGATGTCGGCATGACCAGCAATACATGCGATGTCCTGGTGGTTGGCCTTGGCCCCATCGGTGATGTGCTGTCCGCCCTCCTCAAAAAGCAGGGCCTATCGGTGATCGCCATCGACCGCGAGGCGGATATCTATCCGCTCCCCCGTGCGGCCGTGTTCGATGAAGAGGTGATGCGTATTTTCCAGATGATCGGCGCGGCAGAGGCGATTGCGCCGCTGTGCCGGGTGCCGGATGGCTATCAGTTCCTTTCAGCCTCCGGCGAAATTCTGATGCGCTTCCCGATGCGCCCCGGTTTTGGCCCTTATGGCTGGGAAGCGACATACGCACTGCATCAACCGGGCGTGGAAGCGGCGCTGCGAACACGTTTGGCCCAATTGGGGGCGGATATCCGACTGTCCACCAGGCTAAAGTCCTTTGCGCAGGACGATGTCGGTGTCACCGCAGAAGTGGAAGGCCCTCAAGGCCACTACACAATCTCCGCCAAATATATCGTGGGCTGCGACGGTGCCTGGAGCCCGGTCCGTGAAAGCTCCGGCACCGCAATGTTCGATTATGGATTTGAAGAACCCTGGCTGGTGATCGATTCCATTGTCGAGGATGGCGACGATCTGCTCCAGATCCCGTCACAGATTTGCGATCCGGCCCAGCCGACCACGTTCCTGCGCATGAGTGGTCCGCGTTATCGCTGGGAATTCATGCTCAAACCTGATGACGATCCCGAAAACTTTGCCAGCGACGAGAACCTGGCGCGCCTGCTCGCCCCTTGGAATGTCATGCACCGCATCCAGATTGAGCGCCGTGCCATCTATCGCTTCCACGGGCTCATCGCGAAAGACTGGCGCAAGGGCCGCGCCATCATTGCCGGCGATGCGGCGCACCAGATGCCGCCCTTTGCCGGGCAAGGCATGTGTTCGGGCATTCGCGATGCCGCCAATCTTGCCTGGAAGCTTGCCGCAGTTGTGCGCGGCGATGCCAGTGATGCGCTGCTCGACACCTATCAGCAGGAGCGCGAGCCGCACGTCCGCGGGATCATTGAGCGTTCAATCGAATTCGGGCAAACCGTCTGCGTCCTTGATCCAGAAGTAGCAGCGGCACGCGATGCTGCGATGCTGGCTGCCCGCGCGGCTGGCGAACAGCCACCGATGATTCCCTATCCGCCGCTTGCCGAAGGGTGTCTGATGGGCGGACCGGAATCGGGTGAATTGTTCATCCAGCCGGTCATTCACGATGAGCGCATGGATGACCGGCTTGGCGCAGGGCCTTGGTTGATCACTAAAATGGTGGCAGCCACGGCCATGAAACAATTCGTGATCGGTTCGGCTGCTTTGGGTCCCTTCAGCGCTCCACTCGCTGCTTGGCTCGATGAACACGATGTGGAGGCTGTGCTGGTGAGACCCGATCGACACGTCTTCGGCATCGGACTCTCGCATGATCTGATCGCAGCATGGGAGGCGATAATGGCTCTGCGGGAAGAATTGGCAGCATGACAGGCAACCCTACCGAAGCCGAATGTTATGCGCCCGACAAGTCGACATCTCACGCTCTGGCCTTACGGGCCTCCCAGCACCAGATCGCGAGTAACCAGCACCCGCACCGGAAAGCCCGGACGAATGGTGAGCGTCGGCCTTACGCCCAGCTCTCGGCTAACGATCTGCTCGCCAGCACGATTGATACTGTCCTGGCTACCGTGGCGGAGTGCCTGGGTAAGGTTGCCGTCGTCGCCCGAACCCAGTTCGGAGCCAACGCCGAGCAGCGTAGAAACCAGCGCGGCTTTCAACACGCCGCCCCAGTGATAGTCGGTCCCGTCCTGAAGCCCGGCAAACCCGCGCGTGTCGGATGCAGGCTGGCGCTCGAGCACGATCGAACGGCCATCTGGCAGGATCAACCGGTTCCAGGCGAGCAGGATCCGGCTCTGCCCGAAGGCCACGTCAGCGTCGTAATCGCCGATGAGGCGCGAGCCTTGTGGGATCAGCAGGATACGCCCGGTCGGGCTGTCATAGACATTTTGGGTCACCTGCGCGGTGACCAGGCCCGGCAGGTCGGAACGGATGCCGGTAATGAGAGCCGCCGGAATAACCGAACCTGCCTGCAGGATCGCAGGCGATGCCAGCCCGGTCAGTCGCTCAAGCGAGACCGTGCGGCGATCAGTCGGCCGCTCGAGGAACCGCTCGTGTCCGCTACCTTGTGTCGCCGGAACCGCCTCTTGCACGCCGTTGTGGGACGCACCCTCGACAACCCTGATCTGGTCAGCGCCAATGTTGCGCGATGTGCCGCCGCCAAAGAACAGCCCGCTCCCACGCGCGGCGTCGCGCTCCTGGTCGGCACGTTGCCGGGCCAGATCAGCGGGATCGGGCGTGGGGTATGGTTGGGCTGCGGGCGGCTGTGCCTGCATCGGCGGCAGGGCTGCAATATCCCCGCGCCGCTGCGCTTCGAGGATCGGACCACCAAGGTCTCCGGGAAGAGGCGGGCCAAGCTGCGGCACCTGGCCGTAGTCTGTCGGCGCGCCCGCGAGGTTGTCAGCAACCGCCACCCCTTCAGTGTTGTAGAGTTCTTCGGCGTCCGTCAGGCTTTCAGGCTTCAAAGCATAAATAAGTGCCCCGCCTACCAATGCGCAGCCGCAAGCCGCAGCGATGCCGATAGCCTTGCGAGATAGCCGCATTACACGCGGTGGATCGCCGCGCAGGCTGACAGCGCTCTCGGGATCGGTAAGTGGCGCTTCAGCGTGAACGCCCTGGGTTTCGTCGTTCATGACCGCCCCCGCCGATTGGCAACAATCCGCACCTTCGCCTGGCGCCGCCCTGCACCAAGCCGCAACTCGGCCATCGCAAACAGCCGATCGACAATCATGTAGCGGCCAGAGACCCGGTAGTTGACGAGCTCGGCCTGACCATCGGTGCCTAGCACGAACAGCGGCGGCAATTCACCATGGGCAACGCTCTCGGGAAACTCGACGAACACGCGCGTACCGTCATCGAACGCCCGCAGCGGCCGCCAGTCAGGCCGGTCACCCTCGATCGCGTAGCGGAAATCAAGACTAGCTGGGTCAAGGCCGGTCGCAATGGGCGCAGCCCGTTCCGCCTCGACCTGCGCCTGCCGCAGCGCGATCAGCTCGTCCTGTGGGTAAAGGTCCGGATGTCTTCGAGCTCTGCCGCGTCCTCGGGAGAGACGATGAAACGAAAGTGATGACGATCCTCTTCGCAGCGTCCGGCAAAGGCATCGCCATCGGCTGCATCGGATCCCGGATCGAAGAGACCCGCCTCCTTGCCATCACGGGTGACGCCATCGCGTTTGAGATATGCTACGTGGCGTGCGAGCGGAGCCGCCCGAAATCGCGCTCCCTTGTGCCGGACCACCCGCACCTTGACGACCACCCGGCGGCTGGTGGCCCGTGATCGTGCCGCGAGTCCGGCGCGCCGACCCCGTGCTGTTCGCCCTGTTCCGGAATAACGTGATCGTGCGAGCCGGTGCCCACCTTTCATCGAGTAGCTGACAATCTGGCCGATAAAGGACTGTGCCCGCGTACCATTCCCGCATGAAGGGGTAGCCGGAGACAGCGTCGCGGCTTCGGCTCAGGGGAAAGCGTTCCCCAAAAAAATGTGGATATCGATCTGTGGTATACTGGTGGTATATCAGCCACCAACCGGTCGCGTTGATCGAGTCTCGATTACTCTAACCTATTAGTTTTCCAAGGAAAACTGGAGCGGGCGAAGGGATTCGAACCCTCGACCCCAACCTTGGCAAGGTTGTGCTCTACCCCTGAGCTACGCCCGCTCTGGCGTTTTGCGGACATGGCCTGCAGCAGGCCTTCCGGGTGGGAGGCGCGCGGTTAGCATCGGCTCTGGTATCGTGCAAGTGGCAAATGAGCGGCCCGGCCCCGGTGTGGCGGACCGGCGCTCAAGCTGGTGCCTTCGCCCTTCACAAATCCGCATAATGCGCCACATAGGGGCACAAGCATCCACACCAAGAGCAGGAGTAGCCACTTGGCCAGCACAGCCCTCAGTATCGACGAACAGAAAGCCGTCGACCGTTTCCGCATAACGGTCGTCGAACCGAGCATGACCAGCCTGGTGGTGGTAGATTTCTGGGCCGAATGGTGCGGGCCGTGCAAGGCGCTGGCTCCGGTGATCGAGAAGGTCTGCGCCGAATATGCCGATAAAGGTGTGGTGCTGGCCAAGGTCAATGTGGAC
>CAMDSM010000142.1 GCA_945906905.1 Altererythrobacter xiamenensis
ATTGGCAGTACCGCACCGTTCATCGTCATCGAAACCGACATTTCAGCCAGCGGGATCTGGTCGAACAGGATTTCCATATCGCGCACGGTATCAATCGCCACACCGGCCTTGCCGACATCGCCGGTGACGCGGATGTGATTGGAATCGTAGCCGCGATGGGTGGCAAGATCGAAGGCGACCGACAGGCCCTTTTGCCCAGCGGCCAGATTGCGACGATAGAAGGCGTTGCTCTCCTCCGCCGTGGAGAAGCCCGCATACTGCCGGATCGTCCACGGGCGGCCGGTATACATGGAGGCATAGGGGCCGCGCTTGAACGGCGCGAAACCGGGCAGCGCGCCATCATCGGTTGCGTCCTCAGAGGTGTAGAGCGGCTGCACAGCGATGCCCTCGGGCGTGTGCCAGGTGAGATCGCGGCCCTTTACCTCTTTGGCGGCGGCAGCTTGCCAGTCGGTCTTGTCAGTCATGCGTCACCTTTGGCGTTTCCATAATCTCGGTCAGCTGGCCGAGCATATCCTTGGGGTGGAGAAAGAAAATCGGCGTGCCATGCGCACCGATGCGGGTGGGGCCGAGAATGCGCTTGCCTTGCGCTTCGAACCAGACGCGGGCCTGGGTGATATCGGCAACCTCGAAACAGACGTGATGTTGCCCGCCGAGCGGGTTCTTTTCGAGAAATCCATGGATCGGGGAGCTTTCAGAAAGCGGCTCGATCAGTTCGATCTGCGTCCCGCCATCCGGTGTATTGACGAAGCACACCTTCACCCCCTGCTCGGGCAGATCAAACGGCGCGGTGATATCGCTCGCACCCAACACGTCGCGGTAATGCACGATGGCTTGCGCGATGGAAGGCGTTGCAACGCCGATATGGTTGAGGCGGCCTAGTTTCATGATCTGGTCCTCACAACGGAATGTTATCGTGCTTCTTCCACGGATTCTCCAGCTTCTTTGCCCGGAGCATCCTGAGGCCCTGCGCGATCCTTTTGCGGGTTTCGCGCGGCATGATCACATCATCGATGAAGCCCATCGAGGCGGCGATGAAGGGGTTGGCGAAGCGGTCTTCGTATTCGGCGGTGCGCTCCGCAATCGCGGCGGGATCGTTCTTTTGCGCACGGAAGATGATTTCCACCGCGCCCTTGGCCCCCATCACAGCGATTTCCGCTGTCGGCCAGGCAAAGTTGAGATCGCCGCGCAGGTGCTTGCTGGCCATCACGTCATAGGCCCCGCCATAGGCCTTGCGGGTGATGAGGGTGATCTTGGGCACGGTCGCTTCGGCATAGGCGAACAGCAATTTGGCCCCGTGCTTGATGATCCCACCCATTTCCTGCGCGGTGCCGGGCAGGAAGCCGGGCACGTCGACGAACGTCAGGATCGGCACCTCGAAGGCATCGCAAAAGCGCACGAACCGCGCGGCTTTCTTGCTGGCGTTGATATCGAGGCAGCCCGCCAGCACCAGCGGCTGGTTGGCGACGACACCCACGGTGCGCCCCTCCACCCGGCCAAAGCCGCACAGGATATTGCCCGCATGGGTCGGCTGAATCTCGAAAAAATCGCCATCATCGAGCACCTTGGCCAGCAGTTCGTGCATGTCATAGGGCTGGTTGGGATTGGCCGGGACCAGCGTGTCGAGGCTAGCCTCCAGCCGATCCCACGGATCATCGCACGGCAATTGCGGCACGCCCGTGCGGTTGTTCTCGGGCAGAAAGCCGAAGAATTCGCGGGTCGCCTGCAGCGCCTCGATATCGTTTTCAAAGGCATTGTCGGCCACGCCGGTCTTGCTGGTGTGGACCACGGCCCCACCCAGATCCTCTTGGCTGACCACCTCGTTGGTGACCGTTTTGACCACCTCTGGCCCGGTGACGA
Organism: Altererythrobacter xiamenensis; assembly: GCA_945906905.1. Taxonomy (GTDB): domain Bacteria; phylum Pseudomonadota; class Alphaproteobacteria; order Sphingomonadales; family Sphingomonadaceae; genus Alteraurantiacibacter; species Alteraurantiacibacter xiamenensis_A. The sequence continues at coordinate 1,858 of CAMDSM010000142.1, forward strand.
ACATGTAGGAGCTGTCTTTCACCATGAAGATGAAATCGGTCATCGCCGGGGAATAGACCGCCCCGCCCGCGCATGGCCCCATGATCAGACTGATCTGTGGCACCACACCGCTGGCCAGCACGTTCCTCTGAAACACCTCGGCATAGCCACCAAGGCTGGCGACGCCTTCCTGAATGCGCGCGCCGCCGCTGTCATTCAGGCCGATCACGGGCGCGCCCATTTTCAGCGCCATGTCCATCACCTTGCAGATCTTCTGCGCGTGGCGTTCTGACAAGGAGCCGCCAAAGACGGTGAAATCCTGGCTGAACACGAACACCAGTCGCCCATGGATGGTGCCCGATCCGGTCACCACCCCATCGCCGGGAATGCGCTGCTCCTCCATCCCGAAATCGGTGCAATTGTGCTCGACGAACATGTCGAGTTCGCTGAACGAACCTTCATCGAGCAGCACATCCAGCCGCTCGCGCGCGGTCAGCTTGCCCTTGGCATGCTGCGCATCAATCCGCGCCTGCCCGCCACCCAGCATGGCAGCAGCACGGCGGCGTTCGAGTTCGGGAATATTGGCCGACATAATCCACCTCTTGGCAAGATTGGCCCTCCTGCATCCAGCTGACGCAGATGTCCAATGTGAAGTTGCAAATTTGCAAAGTCATAATTTGCAAACTATTGGAGGTGACCATGAGCAACAAACGGCGACTCTTTGCAGGATCGCAGGTCAGCGACTTGCGCAAGGCACGGGGCCTGGCGCAGCAGGCGCTGGCCCGGCAGCTGGGCATCAGCGCCTCCTATCTCAGCCAGATCGAGCATGACGAGCGCCCGCTGACCGGCCCGCTGATCGATCGGCTGGCCGGGCTGTTCCCGCTCGACTGGCACGAACTGGGCGCGGACGAGGGCGAACGGCTGGCGGTGGCGGTGCGCAAGGTGGTGGCCGATCCGCTGTTTGATAAAGCTGGCGATTCCGGGCAGCTCGATCGCTTCGTCGAACAGCATCCGCAAATGGCCAGCCATCTGGTGCAATTGCATCAGGCCTTGCGCGACATGACAATGCGGCTGGAAATGCTCGATGAGGCTATTTCTGCCGACAATGTCAGCGGATCGCGCCTGCCGTGGGAACAGGTGCGTGACTGGTTTCATCTGGCCAACAATTATGTCGACGTGCTCGACCGGGCGGCAGAACGGCTGGCGGGGCAACTGTGCAGTGCTGCGCCCTCCCCCTCGGCAGAAGCGCTGGCGGCGCACCTGCTGGCGCATTTTTCCGTCTCGCTGCACTATGAAGCGGGCGATCAGTTGCGCCAGTTCGATGGTGCGGCAAACCAGCTGGTGCTCAATCCTGGGCAGCCGCGCGAAAGCCAGAAGTTCCAGCTGGCGCATCAGCTGGCGGCGCTGGCCTTTGCCGGTGAAATCGCCGCGCTGGTCGACGGGGCGGATCTGGCCAGTCCGGCGGCGCGGCAGCTGCTATCGGTGGGGCTGAGCAACTATGCAGCTGGCGCTCTGCTGATGCCCTATGGTGCGTTCCGCAGTTCCGCGCGCGACCTGCGGCACGATATCGACTGGCTGTGCCAGCTATATGAAACCAGCTTTGAACAGACCTGCCACCGCCTTTCCACCCTGCAACGCGAAGAGGCGCGCGGGGTGCCGTTCTTCTTTTGCCGGGTCGATATGGCCGGCAATATCACCAAGCGCCATTCGGCCACCCGGCTGCAATTTGCTCGCTTCGGCGGTGCCTGCCCGCTGTGGCAGGTGCACGAGGCGGTGGCCGTGCCCGACCGGATTCAGGTGCAGCTGGCCGAAATGCCCGATGGGGTGCGCTATGTCTCGATGACCAAGGGGCTGGTCAAGCCATCGGGCCGGTTTGACCGTCTGCCGCGGCGCTACGCCATCGCGTTGGGGTGCGAGATCGAGCACGCCCATGCCTTCGTCTATGCCGATGCTATTGATACCCGATCAGACAAGGGGGTGACGCGGATCGGGGTCTCGTGCCGCCTGTGCCCGCGCGAAGTGTGCGACCAGCGCAGCTACCCGCCGACCGACCGCGCGATCGCGGTCGATCCAGACCGGCGCGGGGTGGTCCCTTATGCCATCGTTGCCCAGCAGCCAGGCTAATCCAGCTTCAACTGCCCCTTGCGCACCGCAGCATAAACCGCCTCGCCGCGCGAATGAACCGCCAGTTTGCGGTAGATTGACTTGACGTGATTGCCCACCGTCAGCGGTGAGATCTCCAGTGCCCGGGCGGCTTCCTTGTAGCTCATGCCGCGTGCGAACAGCTGCAACAGTTCGATCTCACGGGGCGTCAGCGGGGCGGCGTCGGGGTTGCCGGGATCAAGGCTCGACAGCCGCTCGCCCAAAAGCCGCTCGCCTTGCATCCTTTCGAGCAGAAAGGTTGCCGCCGCCGGGCTGAGCGGCGCACCGCCATCGAGCGTGGCGGCGATCCCATCGAGGATCGTGGCCGGGCTGGAATCCTTCAGCAGATAGCCATCGGCCCCCGCCTCAATCGCCCGCACCACCGTCTCACGGTCACCAAAGCCGGTAATCATCAGCACCTTGGTGCCGCCATGCTTCTTGGCAAAACCAATGAAATCGATCCCGCTGCCATCGGGCAGACCGATATCCACCAGGAACAGATCGGGCCGTTTGCGCACCAGCAGATCACGGGCGCTGGCGATGGTGGCGGCTGTTCCGGCCAGGTCATATTCGGGCGCGGAAGTGACGATGCCGATGAGGTGCTCCCGGATGAGCATATCGTCCTCCAGAATGGCGATGCGCGCGGTTTTCATCTCAATGCGTCCAGTGTTTGTGCCCAATTCCGCGTCACCTGGTGCCGCCCCCTGCCATTCGCACCCATCTATGGCACAGGTCTGGCGCAGGTCATGCCATAATCGTGGCACCGCATCGCTGGCGTGCGACACATCCCGTTCTGGGTCACATGCCAGATATCGTCACCAACGAAATTTCGTCACATGAGAGTCACATCACCGTGCCACCTGTCCTGGCCATAGGCAGGGATCAAGCGATGAACCGCGTCAGCATTTTCACCACCAATCCGAGCGCCGCACGATTCGACCGCTTTTCCAACGGCGAGGCTGAGTTCAGCTTTGGCCTGATGACAGCCGACGGGCCGGCCAAGCTGGTCGAAGGCCCGGTGTGGGCCTTTGTCGACTGGGTGATGGACGATCTTTCGGGGCTGGAAATGTGCCGCCGCCTGCGCGCCGATGCGCGGCTCGGCAGTGCCCATGTCACCATGGTGCTGGAGGCCGACGACGCCGATGATCGCCGCCGCGCGCTCAAGGCCGGGGCGGATGACTATGCCGTTGGTCCGCTCGACCGGCAGACCATGCTCGACCGGGTGCTGGCACTGCATGCTTCGGGCACCAGGCCGCCGGTGCGCCAGCTGGTCGATGCCGGAGACCTGCAGATTAATGTCGCGGGCGAACAGGCGCGCTGGAAAGGCGCGCTGATCCCGCTCAGGCCAAACGAATTCCGCGTGTTGCGCTTCATGGTCGAAAACGCCAACCGCATCCTCACCCGGGCCGAACTGGTCAATGCCCTGGGCAAGGCGGGTGACCCCGATTATCTGCGCACGGTTGATGTGTGGATCAAGCGTTTGCGATTTGGCCTGCGCGAGGCGGGCGCGGGGCAATTGCTGCGAACCGTCCACGGCAAGGGCTATGTGCTCGACCTTGATTGAGTGCTTTCCTACAGGGTCATGGTTGGCACACAGCCGTTGCTGCTCGTTCAACCGGTCAAATCATCCCGCCCGTTGATTATCCATACCATGCGCAGTGAAACAATCTTTCACGGTTTAGCAAGATTCCAATTTCGATATGGGGAAAGTGTCACCCAGTCAATTTCGGGATATCAATATTTAATTTCAGTTAGTTAGGTTTGTATCTGGTGGGTGACACCGTGTAACCCAGTGTCACCCACTAGCCTCTCAGAAGTCGATCGAGAGCGAGGCCGCCAGCGTGGTGCCGACATCATAGCTGTTGATCTCGACCCGGCTCGTCCCATTGGTCTGATATTCGAAGTTATCGCGCCCAAAGATGTTGCGCGCCTCCAACTTCAGTTCGCTTTCGGTGCCGAACAGGTTGATGCCCTGGCGCATCACAAAATCCACCGTCAGACCGGGGTTTTCGACCACATCGGGCAGGCCCGAAGTGCCGCGGCTGGTCACCCGCTTGCTGGCATAATTGACCATCAGGGTGAACTGCTGCAGCTGCTCGGTATCTTCCAGCCCGATCTGGAAATTGGCCAGATGGTCGCTCTGCCCGGTCAGCGGCACTCCATCGGTGAACAGGTTGCTCGCCGGCACTGCGCCGCTGGGAAAGACCTGCGTCAGATCGCCCGTGCGCACCTGAATCTGCGACTGGGTGTAGGTGTAATTGGCCAGCAGGACCAATTCGCGGGTTTCAAAGAAACCGCCCAGATCGATCAGATCATAGGTATATTGCACATCCATTTCCGCGCCCCACAATGTCGCACTCGGCGCATTGGCGAAGCGGGTGACCTGGGTGTTGTCGTCAAATGTCGATGTGGCCTCAATCGGCTTGTCGATCTGCTTGTAGAAGCCGGCCAGTGACATGCGGCTGCTGCGGTCGATGTAATATTCGGCCCGCACTTCATAATTGGTCAGCTCGCTGTCGACCAGGAAAGGATTGCCGTTGTAGCGGCGGTTGCTTTCGGGATCATAATAAGTCTGGAAAATCAGCTCGCGGAATTGCGGGCGGGCGATGGTGCGCGATGCGTGGGCGCGCAATTGCAGGCCGTCCATCGCTTCGAAGGTGACCGTGGCTGCAGGCAGCCAGTATTCGTTCGAAAGGAAGGTGGAGGCGCCCGAACTGGTCGGCACGGTGAACAATTGCACCGGCACCACCGATTGATCGGCGGTTTCATAGCGCACGCCAAGATCGAGCGCGAGGCCGGTCAAAGGTTCGATCCGGGCCTGGCCATAAGCGCCGTGGATCGTCAGCGCGGCCTGGAATGCGGGATCGCTCTGGGTGGTCTCGATCAGGCCAATGTTGAAGGCATCAATCACCGCATCGCCCAGCAGCAGATCGGGTCGCAACAGGCCGACACCATCGGGAAAGGCGGTCGAGGCATTGAACAGGAATTCGCGCCGTTCCGAATAGCGATCGGTATCGGTGTAGGAATAGCCGACCGTTGCGCTCAGCCAGTCGGTCAGCGGATAGCTGAGATCGACGCCGCCATACCACAAGTCCTCGGTCAGATCGGAAAACACCACCGATGCGCTGCCGGTTTGCCGGTCGAGCACGTTGATGAACTGGTTGCCGAGCGGATCGTTGGAGTTTTCGCGCACATAGGTGAATTCATATTCGTACGGGGCTTTGCGCGATGTCCGGGCAAAGCCGCCGCGCAGATCAAGGCCCAGTTCGCCGAATTCCAGCTCGGCCACCAGCTGGCTGTTGAGCAACTGGCGCTCCTGCCAGGTGGTCTGCTGCT
>CAMDSM010000143.1 GCA_945906905.1 Altererythrobacter xiamenensis
CCGAACTGCACGCGCTGACCCCGCTGTTGGGCGTGTTGCAGGACAAGGGCTATAAAGTCGCGCTGGTGACAGATGGGCGCATGTCGGGCGCCAGCGGCAAAGTGCCTGCTGCGATCCATTGCTCGCCCGAGGCGCTGGGAGGTGGGCCGCTCAGTCTGTTGCAGAACGGTGATATGGTGCGGCTGTGCGGCAACAACGGCACGCTTTCGACGACCGCAGACTTGTCCACCCGCACCCCGGCACCCCCACCGATCCCGGCATCGGGTACGGGTCGCGAATTGTTCGCCATGTTCCGCACCATGGCCGACGAGGCCGAGAAAGGCGGCAGCGCGATGCTGGCGGCCGCGGGGTTGTGATGGACCTCGTCACGGTCGATATCGGCGGCACCCACGCCCGCTTTGCCCTTGCCCAGATCGCCGCCGACGGCACGATCGCGCTGGGCGAGCCGGTGACGCTCAACACCGATGGCCACGCCAGTTTCCAGACCGCGTGGGAGGCGTTCCGCGAACAGGCAGGTGGCGCACTGCCCGATAGCGTGGCGATTGCCATCGCCGGGCCGGTGGGGGGAGAAGTGATCCGCTTCACCAACAACCCGTGGACGATCCACCCCGCCCTGATTCCTGAAAAACTGGGTGTAGCGCGTTACACCCTAGTCAACGATTTTGCCGCTGTCGCCCACGCCGTGGCGCGCGCGCCGCGTGATCAGTTCCTGCACCTTGCCGGACCCGATCAGCCGCTGCCGGCGAAGGGCATGATCAGCGTGGTCGGCCCCGGTACCGGGCTGGGTGTGGCGTGGCTTTTTAACGATGGAACAGGATTAACCCACGTGGCCGCGACCGAGGGCGGGCACCTTGATTTCGCCCCGCTCGATGCGCTCGAGGATGCGATCCTGGCGCGGCTGCGCAAGGCCCATATCCGCGTCTCGACCGAACGGGTGGTGTCCGGCCCGGCGATTGTCGAGATCTACCACACGCTCGCCGCCATCGAGGGCCGCGCGGTGCATGAGCTGGATGATGTCGCCATCTGGACCGCTGCACTTTCTGGAACAGACAGCCTTGCAGTTGCCGCAATGGACCGGTTCTGCCTCAGCCTTGGCGCCGTGGCCGGTGACATTGCGCTGGCGCAAGGAGCCAGCGGCGTGGTCATCGCCGGCGGACTTGGCTATCGCCTGCGCCACCTGTTGCCGCAGTCGGGCTTTGCCACCCGATTTTGCGCCAAGGGCCGGTTTGCCGCAATGATGGCGCAAATTCCGGTCAAACTGATAACCCACCCGCAGCCCGGCCTGTTCGGCGCGGCAGCGGCATTTGCAGCGGAGCACAGCCGATGAACGCAATCGAGACCATCATGCGCACCGCCCCGGTGATCCCGGTGCTGGTGGTGGAAGACCCGGGCGAGGCGCGCGAGCTGGCCGAGGCGCTGGTCGACGGCGGCTTGCGCGTGCTCGAAGTCACCTTGCGGACCGAGGCGGCGCTCGCCGTCATCCGGCGGATGAACCTGGTCAAGGGGGCGATTGTCGGTGCTGGCACCGTCACCAACAAGGACCAGCTTGATGCGGCCCTGTCAGCCGGGGCCGAGTTTATCGTCTCACCCGGACTGACCGAACCGCTTGCCCGCGCCGCTGCCCGCGCCGGTGCGCCGTTCCTGCCCGGCGTCTCGACTGCGGGGGACATCATGCGCGGGATGGATCTGGGACTGGAGCATTTCAAGTTCTTCCCGGCCATGGCGGCGGGCGGAATTCCCGCCTTGAAGGCGCTCGCCGGGCCGTTCTTCGGGGCCAAGTTCTGCCCCACTGGCGGTATCAGCGCGGCCACCGCGCCCGATTGGCTGGCCATGCGTCAGGTGCTGTGCGTGGGCGGCAGCTGGATCGTGCCCACAGGCGCCAACCCAGACGAAATCCGCGCACTGGCGGCACAGGCAGCGGCGCTGGCGGGATGACTGGTGCGATGAAAACCGTCGCCAACCTCTCCCAGCGCCTGCACGAGCATCACCAGCGGACCGCCGAAACGCCGTTGTTCAATCCCGTCTTCCAGCTCAGCCTCGATCTCTCACGACTGATTGAAGCCGGCGAGCTGACGCTGGCGGATTGCGCCCGGATGATCGACGAGCTGGAATGCACCGCGCTGAGCCATCGGGCAGCACGGCTGCGCGCTCTGGTGCAGCCGGTGGGCGAACAGGCCAACGCCGCTGCCTTGCGCGCCTGTTTCACCGACAGCGATTTTGCCGCTTTCGCCGCGCGCTGGCAGCGCCCGCAATTGCACGCGGTGTTCACCGCGCACCCCACCTTCCTGCTCACCCCGGCGCAAACAGATGCAGTGGCAGAGGCGGCAGCGAGCGGCGATCCGGTTGATCAGGCCTGCCTTGCTGGCCAGCGCCCTGCGCTCACGCTGGCGCATGAACACTCCCAGGCGATGCGCGCCATCGCCAATGCTCAAGGCGCGCGCGATTTGCTGGTGCGCGCGCTGTTGACCCATGCCGCCGCTACCTGGCCCGATCAATGGCACGATCTGGCCCCGCTGCCGTTCCGCTTTGCCAGCTGGGTCGGCTATGACATGGACGGGCGGACCGATATCACTTGGGTTGCATCGCTGGGCTTTCGTCTGGCCGAAAAGGCCGAGCGGCTGGCGCTCTATTGCCGCGCGCTGGCGGCGATTGATCCGGCGCACCGCTTGCTGGGTGATCTGCGCCCAGCGGCCGATTTCGCCGCCGAGCGCGCGCAGGATTTCGCCTCGGAACTGACCGATCCCGCCGCGCTGTCAGTTGCGGCCAACCACCTGACTGCAAATGATCCGCGCAAACTGCTGTCGCTGGCCCCGACGATTGCCGCGCTGGAGGCCGAGGCGCGCGCCTGTGATATTGCCCGCGCGGTTGAACTGAAAACCCTGGCCGCCGCCATGCGCGCCGACGGGCTGGGGATGGGCTGGATCCATTTTCGCGTCAACGCCAAGCAATTGGGCAATGCCATCCGCCGCAAGCTTGATCCCGATGGCGGCATCGACCTTGGCAGCAAGGGCGCGATTGTCCACTTGCGCCGGGCGATTGAGCAAGTTGCGGTGCACCGCTCCAACTTCGCAGCACTGGCGATCGAGAGCAGCACCGCCATCCGGCAATTCCTCGCCATGGCGCAGATTTTGCACCATGTGGACGCCGATGCGCCGATCCGCATGCTGATCGCCGAGTGCGAGGAGCCGGCCACGATCCTGGCCGCGCTGTATTTTGCCAAGCTATTCGGCATTGCCGACAAGGTCGATATTTCGCCGCTGTTCGAAACTGAAAGCGCGCTGGAACACGGCGGGCGTTTCCTCGATGAGCTGCTGGCCGAGCATCCCTATCGCGACTATGCACGGGCCCGTGGCAGGGTGGCGATCCAGACCGGGTTTTCCGATGCCGGGCGCTTTGTTGGCCAGATCCCGGCCAGTCTGGCGATTGAGCGTCTGCAGGGCCGACTGGCAGCAGCCATGGTCGACAATGGCCTGGGCGATCTGACCGCACTGATCTTCAACACCCACGGCGAGAGCATGGGCCGCGGCGCGCACCCTTCCAGTCTGGAGGATCGTCTGGCCTGGCCGCTCAGCACCTGGGCGCGGCGGCGGTTTGCCCGCGCCGGCGTGGTGCTGGAACCGGAGGTGAGTTTTCAGGGCGGCGATGGCTATCTGTGGTTCGCAACCAGCGATCTGGCACTGGCCACGCTCACCCGCATCGCCGAGCTGGCCCCGGCGGACACCGACACTGCTGTGCCGCGCGACGGGTTTTACCAGCGCACCGACCTCAGCCTCGATTTCTACCGCGCGATCCGCGATTATCAGCACGAAACGTTGGAAAGCCGGACCTATGCCCGCGCCGTCACTGCGTTCGGCCTGGGCTTGCTCAACCCCACCGGCAGCCGGGTGAGCCGCCGCCAGAGCGACATTTCCGCCGATCGCGAGATGAGCCTGCGGCAAATCCGCGCTATCCCGCACAATGCCGCCCTGCAGCAAATGGGCTATCCGGTGAATGTGATCGCCGGGGTCGGCCACGCGGTGCAAAGCAATTACGAGGAAATGGCCACCATGCTGCGCGACAGCGAGCGCGGACGGCAATTGCTGCGGCTGCTGCGCAGCGCCAATGCGCTGGCATCGGTCAAGACCGTGGCCGCCTTTGGCGAGCTGTTCAATTCGGCCTATTGGGCCAGCCGGCCCTATCGCGGCATGGAAGGTCATCTGTCTGCGGCCTGCGAATATCTGGCCGAATATCTGGTCAAGGATGACCGGGTCGGCGTGTTCCGCCGCCTCGCCAGCCGCCTGCGGGTGGATGCGTTGAAGCTGCACCGCCTGTTGGCGCTGCTGCCAGAAGCCGCACCCGATCCCACGCGCGAAGACATGCGCCGGACCATCGGCGTGTTGCAGGCGTTGCGGCTGGCATTGTTCCAGCACATGTTCATCCGCGCGGTAAGCGTGCCCGCTTTCAGCCGCGCCGATGATATCAGCCGCGATGACGTGCTGGAGATGGTCTTTTCGTTGCGGATTGACGAGGCGCTGGACCAGTTGCGCCGCGCCTATCCCACCAGTTTTCCGCAAATTACCGATTTCCGGCTGAACGAGCCAACCGATTATCCTGAAGGCGACGATCACGGCTATGCGGCGATCCGGCGCGATTACATCGATCCGATCGAAGCTGCCTATGGCCTATCGCTGCGGGTCAGCGGCGCCATCGCCAACATCTTCGGCGCGCACGGCTGATCGTTAATCGGCGCGCGTCGCTGCGTCCCTTTTCGGGACTTGGCCAGCTGCACCGTTGGAATTGCCCCATATTGCGCGCATAAGGCTGCCTATGAACGTGTCTGTGAAATGGCTTGGTGGATCGACCCTGGTGGCGCTGGCGCTGATTGGCACGCTGGCCTTTGGCGGCAATGCGCTGGTAGCGCAGGATGCTGACACCGAAACCGCCAGCTGGCTCGCTGCCGAGGATGTGCTGGGCGAAGAGGCGCCGTCTATCGATATGACGCTCGACCAGCAGATCGATGCCGTTGCCGAATTCGTGACTGAGGAAGTGGTGCAAGCCGCCCCTGCCTACGACGAAGACAACCCCTTCGTCATCAAGCGGATCCTGCCGATCGACGGCCCGATCCGTTATGGCGAATGGCATTGGGATGATGCAGGCGTGCCCGATGGCCCGCTGGTGGTGACGGTGGATGTGCAGGCGCGGGTGATCAGCGTGTTCCGCAACGGCTATGAAATCGGCGCGGCAGCGGCACTGGTCGGCTCACCCGAGCATCCCACCCCCATCGGCACTTTCCCGATCCTGACCAAGGAGCGGCACAATGTCTCCGAACAATATAACAACGCCCCGATGCCGTGGACGCTGCGGCTGACCTGGGACGGGGTGGCGATCCACGGAGGATCGACCGTTGAACTGGGCTATGCCAGCCACGGCTGCGTCGGCGTACCCGACGAATTCGCCGCCCGCATCTTCGCCGAAGCGCGCGTGGGCGATGTGGTGATCATCACCAATGGCCAGCAGGCTACACTGGGTTCGCCGCTGCAAGGGTGAACGACCTTCGAGTCAAAACCGTTCGTGGTTCGACAAGCTCACCACGAACGGGACAGGTTAGCCCGTCCGGCGCGGCGGTTCGGGGCGCAGCAGCCAGCGGTCGCCCTCGACCGTGGCCAGCACCCCAGCCACATTACCGCCTTCCCCACGCGTCAAAAGATCGAGCAGCCGGGCGACATCGCCGCCGCGTGGGCGGCCACCGAACCGTTGCAGAATGTTCGCCAGCAGCCGCCTGTTCATCTCGCGCGAAGATGTGGGAATGAGGGTGTAGGCATCACCAAGCTGCCTAACCTGCTGTCCCCACAGCACTTGCGCAAAATCCTGCAAAGCCTCCAAGCTATCGGCCAGATTGCTGGCGGACTGGGCCAAGGCCACCGGATCAAGCCAATTGGCCTGCGCCAGTTCGCCGCGCATCCGCACGCGGTCGAACCGGGTGTCGAAATTGCTCGGGTCACTCGCCACTTTGACGCCTGCAGTAGCGATCACAGTGGCAAGATCACTGCGCCGGAACTCCAGCAGCGGCCGGATCAGGCAGGCCGCGCGCCCGTCCATGGCTCGCCGTTCACGCACACCGGCAAGTCCGGCAACACCGCTGCCCCGGTTGAGCCGCATCAGCAGGGTTTCGGCCTGATCGTCGATATGGTGGGCGGTCGCGACAGCCGCCAAGTGGTTGTGATCCGCCCAGTCACCCAGCGCAACATAGCGCGCCTCGCGCGCCATCGCCTGCACATTGCCCACTCCCAAGTTCACGCCGAGCACCGCGCAAACCACGCCCCGCTCCGCACAAGCCGCCGCCACCAGCGCGCACTCGTCCTTGGCCTCGGGACGCAAGCCGTGGTCGACCGTCGCCACCTCGAACCCACCGGGTATAGCCGCGTGCGCCAGCAGCAGCATGGCCAGCGAATCCGGCCCGCCCGATACCGCCAGCCCGATCTTGCCGTCGCCGGGGTTCAGCCGCTCCAGCGCCGCCTTGAACCGGGTTACCAGTTCGGGCGGCAGCACAAGATCACTGGCAGCTGACACGCGCCCTGTTCGCGTCATATTGCGCTTTCAGCCGCCCGGTGGCGAGCGCCGGATAGGTCTCGCCGAATTCGGCCAGCGCGATGCAGGCGCGGCTGGCATCGTTCAGCACCATCGCCGCATCGACCAGGTAGAGCAGGCTGTCTGGCGCGCGCGCGGCCTGTTTGTCGTCGAGGTAATTCTCCACGAAATAGGCTGCCGCGGTGCGCGCATCGCCGCCATCGAGATAGGCCCGGCCGAGCAGGTTGCGGGCGAATGTTTCACGCGAGTGGGTGGGATAGCGTTCGAGGAACAGTGCCAGCTGCTGCTGCGCTTCGGGATAAAAGCCCCCGCTCCAAAGGCGGAAGCCATAGGTATATTCATCATCGCCCGCATCATCGGTGGCCGGTTTGGTGATCGCCTGCACCGCCGCCAGCCGCTGGGGCGTGGGGCCAGCGACAGGCGCCGCCGTGGTCAGCAGATCGAGCGGCGGGCTGCTGGTCGCCGCCACGCCGGCCGATGCCGGCGCGCTGCCTGCTTCGATCACCGAGACCCGCCCTTCGAGCAGCCCCAGCGCGTTCTGGGTTACTTCGCTGGCGGCGGTCAACTGGGCCAGCTGGACCTCGATCGCTTCGAGCCGGGTCAGCACGTCGGTCAGCGCACTGGTG
>CAMDSM010000144.1 GCA_945906905.1 Altererythrobacter xiamenensis
AACGAGAGCAGGTAGTTGAAGGTGGAGTTCAGGCCAAGACGGCCTGGGCCCACATCCATTGCCCAGTCGAGCTGTGCGTCAATACCAGAAGTCCGGAATGCACCAGTATTGGTGTAGGCCAGTTGGACTGCCCCGATACCGCCGCCCGTTCCGCGCTGGAAGTTGTTGCAGAAGAACGTGTTGGGGTCAAAAGTCGAATTGAAGGCGCTGTCCAGGCAAAGCTGCTGCAACGTCTGACCCGACTGGAGACCGATCGCATCGTCAACTACGATCTTGTAGAAGTCGATTGCCAACCGAACATTGCTGAACGCACCCGATTCAAACGGCGAATCGATAACCGCGCCAACCGTGATGGTTCTTGCCGTTTCTGGTTCAAGATTCGGGTTGCCCACGAAGTAGGGGAACGCGAAGCCAGGTGCGGTACCGGTGCTGGTCGAGCCGGCAGAAGGAGCGATGTAGAGCGGATCGGTGGTAGCAAGACCGTTACCGTAATACAGCACGGAGTTCAGCGGCTGACCAGGGATCTGGGTCTTGTCCATCAGTGCAACGCACAATGCACGGACCCGTGCCCCGTTCGCATTCGCCGGGTTGGCCGAGTAGGAGAAAGGATTGCCCGTTGAGCAACCGTCACCACCCGTCAGCAACCCGAAGTTCTGCGTCAGCGAGTAGAGTTCGCCAATGTTCGGAGCGCGTTCTGCCCGGTTGTAACCACCACGGAAACGCAGCCAGTCGGTAACTTCCCAACTTGCTTCGATCTTCCAAGTGGTGCTGCCGCCGGTGATGCTGGAGTCAGCATAACGGATACCACCGATCAGCTCGAGCATTTGGATGCCCGGCAGGTCGCTCAGCACAGGGATCGAGATTTCGCCGTAGACTTCACGGCTGCTGATCGCTTCATCGATGCTCTGCGCAGGATAGATGCCCAGTGCCTGATCGAGGAAGCCGCTGTTACGTTCCTTGAGAGTGTCCTCGCGGAAAACATAGGCGTTGCGGCGATAGGTCGCACCCAGTGCGGTGCGGACTTCGCCAGCGGGAAGTTCGATCAGTGAACCTTCCAGGTTGGCTTCCCACACCGTCTGTTCCATCACTGCGGTTTCCTTCAGATCCGCATTGATGGCCTGAATACAGTCGGCAGAAATCGGAGTGCTGGTGAACGGGTTGAGGCCGCTGGTGCAGCGCGCGGCATTGGCACCAAAGCCGCCACCAGTCGCGTTACCATTGCGGACGAAGCCAGCTCCGAAATTGGGAGCAGACATCACCGCACGCAGGCGTTCGAGCGAAGCAACACCCGTGGTGACGAAGTTGGTGATCGATTCACCGCGTTGCACCGTGGTATCCCATGACCAGTCTGTGCCCGGAACGCTACCTTCAAAGCCGAACAGCATGTTGTAGGTGTAGTTGTCGGTGATCGTAGCGCGATTGCCGAGACCCGGAACATAGCCCGTTGGCGACCATGCCGCATTGGGATTGGTGCGTTCGTTGAGCAATGCGGTGAGGTTGGCAGGCAGCCAGGTCGAATCATTGACCGTGGCACCGTTCACGCCGGCAATGTAACGCGGAATGACCACGTTCCAGCCGCCGACGATCGGGCCGGGCTGCTGCACAGTTTCGGTGTGGGAGGTGTTGAAATAACCCTGCGCAATGACCGACACCCAATCGTTGATGTCATAGTCGCCGCGAACATAGAAATTGTAACGGGTGAGTGGCAGGTTGATGTAATCATCCTGGAAGTTTTGCGACAGCCCGCCAAGTGAAGACCGCACAGTCTGCTGCTGGTCAACAAGGTTTGCCGGGAAGTTTGACACACCCGAAACGCCGGCAGCAGAGTTGCCGAAGGTGAAGGGCGTGTTACCAAGGAAGTACAGCGTGGTGGTGGCCGAAACGTTCCCAGTCCGGTTCGGGAACATGCTGTTCAACAGCGTCTGATAGGCCGGATTGGCTCCGCTCTGGACCAGACCCGAATAGATCGGAAAGAAGAAGTTACCGCCCACGTTCGGGTTGGCCCATAGGTCGCGGAACCACGAACGGTTTGCACGCACCGAAGCCTCGCGTTGCGAAGTTGACATCGCCAGGCTGATGTTGCCGCGGCCATCTGCAAAGTTGGTGCCCATCAGCGCGCTGACCGAATATTCGGTGCCGTCGCCTTCCTGGGTCACGCCATACTGGCCGTTGAACTCGATACCCTCGAAGTCCTTCTTCAGGATGAAGTTGACCACGCCGCCCACAGCGTCTGCGCCGTAGGTTGACGAGGCACCACCCGAGATGATTTCGACCCGCTCAATAGCGGCCGAAGGCAGGGTGTTGATATCCACCGCCATGGTGGCGTTGCCTGGCGTTGCCCGGCGACCGTCGATCAGCACGAGGTTGCGGTTCGAACCGATGCCGCGCAGCGAGACGGTGGCGGAACCCGGAGTGTTGTTCGGGCTGGCCTGAATGTCGCCGCCCTGGACCGGGGTCTTTTCAGGGGTGAACTGGGGCAGGCGGTTGAGGTTGACTTCGACCGACGACGTGCTGGAATTGTCAAACAGGTCGCTGTTGACAGTCACGATCGGGCTGTTCGCCTCATAGTCCTGACGCGAAATACGCGAACCGGTAACGACGATGCGATCCTCGGCTTCGGCCTCTTCGGCGTCCTGCGCCATGGCCGGGCTGGCCATTGCGAAAATGCTGGCTCCACTGGCCAGCAGCAAAGCCGTAATGGCCCGCTTGTTGCTATATTTCCTCACTTGGTGCTCCCTTCACGGTGAAATCGAACAGCCAAAAGCTGCTACGATTTGAGATTCTGCCGCCGGTTGCCGGAACCGGATTGGCGCATTGAGCGCCGATGCGGTGCCAACGGGCACGGCGGCTGAATTGCAGGAGTTGGATGCCGGGAATGCCGAGTTTTTCGCCATTTTGCAGACCCTTGCGAGCGCTGCACGTCCCCATTTCCTTCCCCAGCGGAATGCCCTTTTTGAATTGGACAAAACCGCACGTTGCAGGTCTTATTGCGCGGTGTTGACTGTGTCTAGTCTGCTGCAAGCGGCAAATGCGGGAAACTCCATCGGGAGCCCGCGCAACTGACCCAACCTTGCGTCCGACGCTTGCTTTGCAGAGGTTGCGAATGTAACCATGCAAGATGATTGTCGCGTATTTTCAACATCTTGTAAGTTTTTGACAAAGTGCCAACGCAATTAGGTGTTGCCAAGCTGCATCGCCGCCGCAACTTCTGTTTGCAAGCACGTGGTTGACTTGGTCCAATGTTGCTCCGAGCCACCATTTTGTGGAGTTTTTTGGGGGAGGCGCTGGCCTTATGACGGGTGCTGGGACAGGTGCGGGTGTGGGTGCGGATCGAGGCCGGGTCGGGGCGGGCGAGGGCCAGCCGGCAGCGGCCCCGTGGCGGCGGCTTCTGCTCGAACACGCTGTGGCCCTGCGCCGCTCGATTCTGTCGGGTGAGCGTGAGCCGAAGGGATCACTGTGCGTCGATCCGGGCTTGCGTGCGCTGGTCAACAAGGCGCTTGGTCCAATGGCGCTGGAGGCGGTGCGGATCGTCGAGGCCTATACGATTGGCGCGGCCACCAGCGAGGCGGGCGAGTATCCTGTCTCCGTGACGCCCATGGCGGCGACGGTTGCCGGACGCGCCGCTCCGCCCGAATTTGCCGCACGGCTCAACATCATCCTCAACGCGCTGGAACCGCTGGCCGAGGCATCCTCGCGATCCGGGGCGCAATCAGGCGAACACCCGGCGCGCGAACCCTCGGTGATCCAGAGTGACCTGTGGCAATTGCTCTACAAGGTCCGCGAGAGCGCCGAAATGGCCTATGCGCGCGAACTGGATTTGGTGGAGCTTGATCGCAGGATATTGTTTCTGCTGTATAATGTTGGGCCGCTCGTGCCCGCCGACATTTCCAGCGCAGTGGGTGTGGACAAGGCCCAGGTCAGCCGCTCGGTCAAGCGCTTGCTTGAAATCAAGATGGTCGAACGTGAGCAACTGCGCGCGCCGCTGCGGCTGACACGCAAGGGGCAAGGGCACAGTGAAAGGCTGCTGCGGCTGGCCGAATTGCGCAACCGTGAACTGACCTTCGATATCGCCGACGATGAACTGGTAGGGTTTTTTGCAGTGATCGAGAAGCTGCTCGATCAGGCGGTGCTGCTGTATGAGCAGGAGCGCAAACTTGGCACGGGATCGGAAACCGTGCCGTTCCCGCGCCCCGGTGCGGCGGTGGAAAGCGAGAGTCGCGCAGGCGAGCGGATCGTGCTCGACCGGTCACGGATCATCTCTCCACTGATGACGCTGAGCTCCTATTTCAGCCGCAGCGGCGCGCTAATGTTCAAACGGTTGACCAGCCTTTCAAACTTCGAGGCCTGGGTTCTGAATGAGATAGGGATGGGATCGCCCATCGACTGGAATCAGTTGGTGGCGCGGCTCGATCGCGATCACAGCCAGGCCGGGCGCACCGTCAATGCCCTGGTTGATCGGGGACTGGTGCTGCGGCAGGGCAAGCCGGGGCGACGCAACGGATGCTTTTCACCCAGCGATGAGGGCGAGCGCCTGTATCAGGTGATCCAGGATGCCAGTCGCCAGCGCAGCGGCTTCCTGCTCGCCCCATTGTCTCAGGACGAGCGGACGCATTTTCTGGCCACATTCGACAAGATCAGGCGCAACGCAGTGGTCCAGCTCGAACGCGAACGGGCGTTCGAGGCGATGGGCGGGCACGCTTGATAAGAGGCTTTTACTCAGTCAGCTGACCCAGTCAGTTAACGCGGCGCACTCGGACCGATTGCTGGTTGTCGTAACGGAGCAGGAAACTCTCCATCGCGCCGCGCCGGATCTCTACCGTTGAGCCAACGCGCGGCGGAGAATAGTTGGTCTCAACGCTTTCCGTAAACAGCCATTGCGCGCCGCCTTCCAGCGTCACCAGATAGACGCCTGGCTGGCGACGGGCAACGTCTGTGACGCGGGCCCTGATCTCGGACGCTTGCCCTTGCGGGGTGTTGAAGCGATCAGGCGAGAGCACATCCTCGCGGCCGAAACCGGAGGGACCGCCTTGCGTGATCGGCGCTCCGGCACCGCCTTGGACCCGCACATCACCTGGAACAGTATTGCGCGGTCCGGCGTTGCGGATGTTGTTGTCATAACAGCCAAGCCGCGCGGTCGGGTCATCAATCCGCGCGCATTCGCGCATGATGTTGAGGACCACGTCATCGGCGATCTGGGCGGATGCAGGCGCGGGCAGGGCGGCCAGCAGGGCAGTCCCCAATGTGGTCCCTAGGGCGGCTCTGGTCAGCAGAATGGCGGCGCGGTGCGCGATCATGGTTGGTATCAACTCCCTCTCGATGGCGAATACAGTGGCCTTGCGGGCTCTTGCGCGCAAGAGCCTTGCGATGTGCTGAACGCAAGATTCTTGCGATTGGCTCCTGGAAACAGGACGATCCTGTTGGCGGCAAATCTGCACGTCACCGCAAAAGTGCTTGAATCGCTGGTCCAAGTATGATTCTGTCACCTTATGAACGCAATGTCGGCCAAGCGTGAACGGACTATCCAGCTTGTGGCGCTGGGCTGGCTGTTGATGCTCGGTGCATTGACGCTGGTTGGCCCCTATGGCTTGCTGGCCTGGGGCGAGCAGGGCGCACTGCTGGAGCAGCGGCAGGAACGGATCGCCGTGCTGCGTGGTGAAATGGCGGTGTTGGATAACCGGGTTGACCTACTCAATCCCGACAATATCGATCCCGATCTGGCGAGCGAGCTGGTGCGCGAGAATCTCAATGTCGTCCACCCTGATGAATATGTGATCGACCTCGATTCGCAACCCTGACGGCTCGCATCAAAAGCTATTCTAACCACATCGGTTCAACGCTGAATCGCGGCGTTGCCAGCGCCCGATGGATTTGCCTATAGGCCAAAGGGCAAGTGGCACTGGTTCCAATTCCGGTGCACATAAGGATAGAAATCTTGGCGAAAGCATCCTCGGTCCCCGCGGGAAAATCTGCCGCAAAATCAGCGCAATCAGATGCGGGATTTGAACTGCGAAGCCTGCAGGACCGTCTGGTAAAGGACCGCCGCTTCAAGGCGAGTGAGGCGGAACTGCTCAATTTCTATGAAAAGATGCTGCTGATACGCCGGTTCGAGGAACGTGCGGGACAGCTCTATGGCCTCGGCCTGATCGGGGGCTTCTGTCACCTCTACATCGGCCAGGAAGCTGTGGCGGTGGGCCTGCAAAGCGCGCTGAACGAGGGCAAGGACAGCGTCATCACTGGCTATCGCGATCACGGCCACATGCTGGCTTACGGCATTGATCCGCGCGTGATCATGGCCGAACTGACCGGGCGTGCGGCGGGCATCAGCCGGGGCAAGGGCGGCTCGATGCATATGTTTTCCACCGAACACGCCTTCTACGGCGGGCACGGCATTGTCGGTGCGCAGGTGTCGCTGGGTGGGGGGCTGGCTTTCGCCCACAAGTATCGCGGCGATGGTGGGCTGTGCG
This sequence comes from Altererythrobacter xiamenensis, assembly GCA_945906905.1. GTDB lineage: Bacteria > Pseudomonadota > Alphaproteobacteria > Sphingomonadales > Sphingomonadaceae > Alteraurantiacibacter > Alteraurantiacibacter xiamenensis_A. The sequence goes on from CAMDSM010000144.1 coordinate 6,465, forward strand.
TGGCCTATTTCGGCGATGGCGCGGCCAACCAGGGCCAGGTTTATGAGACGATGAACATGGCTGCGCTGTGGAGCCTGCCGATCATCTTCGTGGTCGAAAACAACCACTATGCCATGGGCACATCGGTCGAGCGGTCGAGCGCGGAGACCGAATTCTATCGCCGTGGCACGGCCTTCCGCATTCCCGGGATGCATGTGAACGGGATGGACGTGCTCGAAGTGCATCAGGCGGCCAATATCGCGGTCGAGTATGTGCGCGGCGGCAATGGCCCGGTGCTGATGGAACTGAGCACCTATCGCTATCGCGGCCACTCGATGTCCGACCCGGCGAAATACCGCACCCGCGAGGAAGTGCAGGGCGTGCGCGAGAAGAGCGATCCGATTGAAATGGCCAAGGCTGAACTGCTGGCGATGGGTGTGGACGAGGACAAGTTGAAAGATATCGAAAAGGCCATCCGCACGGCAGTGACTGATGCCGCCGAATTCGCCGAAAAGTCGCCCGAGCCGGAGCTGGCCGAACTCTACACCGATGTCCTGGTGGGGAGCTACTGATATGGCTATCGAACTGAAAATGCCCGCACTTT
>CAMDSM010000145.1 GCA_945906905.1 Altererythrobacter xiamenensis
CGGGAACGTTTGCAGCACCGGATAGCGGGTTGAGCAACGCAGGTGCCTATCGCTGGAAACTGCTTAGCAATGTCAACTATGCGGTCGACGCGTTCACTGTTGGCATTCAGTGGCAGCACCTTCCTAAGATTGCATCGGGCAATACCAACACTGGCTACCCGGCCTACGATCTGTTCAACCTGAACAGCTCTTATGCCGTTACCGACTCGGTCACCTTCCGCTTCGGTGTGGACAACCTGTTCAATCGGGCGCCTGTGTTCGGCAACGCCAGCACGACTGCAAATCCGGCATTCTTCCAGCTGTCGGGCGGTGGTCTGAACGTGAACAACTACGACGCGCTTGGTCGCCGGTTCTACATCGGTGCCAACATGCGCTTCTGATCCGGCAACGGATTGGATAAGTTCGGGGCCTCTCCTTTCAGGAGGGGCCCCTTTCTTTTGCACCACAGGAGAACACACAATGACCAGGGCAATACGCTTCCACGAAGTGGGCGGACCAGAAAAGTTGCTGATCGAGCAGATCGAACTCGCCGCCCCCGGCCCCGGCGAAGTTCGGATCAAGGTGGAAGCCGTCGGCCTCAACCGCTCCGAGGCGATGTATCGCGCGGGCAACTATCCCACCATGCCTGCCCTCCCCAGCTTGATCGGCTATGAAGGCGTCGGCACCATCGTGGAATTGGGCGAAGGCGTGAGCGATTTCGCCGTGGGCCAGCGCGTTTGCGTGCTGCCGATGATTGCCCAGGGCGATTACGGCATTTGGGCCGATGAGGCGATCGTCCCCACCCGCATCCTCCTCCCCGCGCCCGATGGCATGGAGGTGACCAAAGCCGCCGCGATCTGGATGCAATATATGACCGCCTATGCCGTCTATGAGGTGGCCAATGTCGGCCCCAATGATGCGGTGATCATCACCGCCGCCTCGTCCAGCGTAGGCCTCGCCGCGATTCAGCTGTGCAACTGGGCCGGTGCCGTCCCGATCGCCGCTACCCGCACCAGTGCCAAGGCCGATGCCTTGAAGGCGCACGGCGCGGCGCATGTTATCGCCACCCAGGAGGAAGATCTGGTCGCCAGAGTGATGGAAATCACCGGCGGCAAGGGCGCGGCCTGCGCCTTCGATCCAGTCGGCGGGCCCTATGTCGATACACTGGCCCGCGCCTTGGCCCCGCGCGGCATTCTGTTCATCTATGGCGGGCTGAGCGGCCAGCCCACGCCCTATCCACACTGGCCAATGGCGTTCAAGGGCTGCTCGATGCGCGGCTGGGTGGCGAGCGAAGTGTGGAACCACCCCCACCGCTTCGCCGCCGCACGGGACAAAGTGCTGGCTGGGCTGGCTTTGGGCAAGCTCGATCCGGTGATCGCAAAGGTGTTCAACGGTTTGGAATCATTGCCGGAAGCGAACGCGTTTTTGGAATCGAACCTGCAGATCGGCAAGGTTGTGGTGCGGTTTTGATGGATCAACCGCGCTCAATGAGCCGCAGGCGCTAGCGCAGAAAATGCCGCGCTCAAGTAGCCGAAGGCGGTAGCGCAGAATAGTTGATGCTCCCGACCGGAAAGTGAGCCTGATTGCGGAACCTTTCTCTCCGCCGTTCGTTAAATGGAGCACCGAAGTAATTCGAACCGCACGGGGGGTTTTATCGCTTTGCAAAATTCACACCAAATGCTGTTCTGATGGCCATCATTCTGGTGGTAGAGGACGATGCTTTCATTCTCCAGACGGTCGAATGGGTGCTTGAGGATCTGGGTCACAACACGCTGTCTGCGAGCGACTTTGCCAGCGCGCTCAGGCATCTTGAGGCGCCGCAGCATATTGACGCCCTGTTCGTGGACATACGCCTTCATATGTTAGCGTCCGGCGGATACGACGTTGCCGATCAGGCGATTCATCTCAGGCCCGATCTGCCGGTGCTCTACACCTCGGGCAGCACGCTTACCGACGATATGACCGGGCGATTTGTTCCAGGCGGGCGCTTTCTTCAGAAGCCCTATTCTCCCGCACAGATTGAATCCTTCATCTCAGAGCTGTTTCACTAGCACTTCCAAGGCCTCGCCGGAGCCTCAGCATCAGCCAGCGACCAAATATTGAGCAGGACATATCCGTCGGCTGCTTGACGAGATCGACACGAAGATTGCCGCGCAAAACAAGCCGCACTGATGGCAGGTAAACCGGTCCTCCCTGCGATCGATTCTGAACCCGACAGGCTATGCCGGGACCATCTCGCGGCGCTCCACGCCATTATGTCGGCTCCAGTTGGTTAGAGAAGGGAGATTGCATCGCGTGCGACCAGTAACGCTAAGAAGCGGTCTGGTGCTGGTTGTCGTCGCCGCGCTGGTGCCAATCGGCACACTTAGCGTGCTTCAGGCGCTGTCGACCTTGCGCTAGGCCTTGTGATGCTTGCCATGATGCAGCGCCAGCGTTTGCGCCGAAATGTGCGGCTCGAGGGCATCGGCTTTATAGGGCAGACGCGGAAGCGTAAACATCGGAAAACTCCTGTTCAGTGGATGTAATTCGGGTAAGTTCGCACCTAGATCGGGGATACCCCGAAATACTTCAGTGCCCCAAGAACCAGCAGAAGCAGGGCAATCGCGACAATTGTATTCGCGACATTGAAAACTCCCCTTGCGGTAACAATTTTTTCGTCTTTGTTGAGATCAGTCATATCCAAATCCTCATAATTTCACAATTTTTCGAGTAATACGCTCATAAATACGAATTCATTGTCTCGCCTGCACCTTGACCAGCCGAGCCAATTCCAAGTCCTGGATGATATAGGGTAAACCCGATTCCGGGCGGAGAGTTCCTGCCGCCGTCTTCGAATGCCAAAAATGACGACAGCAAGCCGGCACAATGCTTCGGCCGTGAAGTTCGTATCAAGGGATCACAGAGCAATCTGCTCCAAACCCTTGCTGCTGGCGCGGGGACTGGAACAAAGGTGGGTGGAGTGCTCAGCTTTGTTCGGCAGTGGTGCACCCGACAGGATTCGAACCTGTGGCCCCCAGATTAGGAATCTGATGCTCTATCCTGCTGAGCTACGGGTGCGCCGTGGCTGGCCTTAATGCGGCGGGTTTAACCGCGCAATGCCGCTTGTGCCTCAGTTCAATTCCTCGGGCGGAGCGATCGGGAAGGGCAGCGGGGCCACTTCGATCCCTTCCTCGATCAACTGGCGCGCTTCTGCCGGGCTGGCCTCGCCGTGGATCGGAGCGGGGTCGCGATCGCCGTAATGCATGGCTCGGGCGTCATCGGCAAACTTCTTGCCGACCCATGTGCTGTTCTTGAGCGCGCGGGCCTGGGCCTCGGCCAGTTTTTGCAGCGCCTGGTGCACTTCGGGCGGCATCGGGGCATTGGTCACCCCCTGTTGTGGCGGTGGGGCGGCCGCTGCGGATTGTCCGGTGCGACGGTTGCCTTTGATCGGCACGGCCGGCGCCATCGGGGCCTTGGCCACTTCGGCGGTCCCGCATTGTGGGCAGCACAGCAGGCCGCGCTGTTGCTGGCTGGCAAAGTCGTCAGACGAGCCGAACCAGCCTTCAAAGCCATGGCCATTGCTGCAGGAGAGGTCGAACACGATCATGTCCGCTGCGATCTAGGGATATCGCGGCGATTGGCAAGGCTGGGGAGTTGACGGCGCACAGCGGCGATCCGGGCCGGGTCGATCTCGGCGAAAGCCAGCCCCGGCGCATCGCCGCCCATATCCAGCAGCACTTCGCCCCAGGGGTCGACCACCAGCGAATGGCCATAGGTCTCGCGCCCATCGGGGTGCAGGCCAACCTGCGCGGCGGCGGCGACATAGGCGCTGGCTTCCACCGCCCGGGCGCGTTGCAGCAGGTGCCAATGGGCCGCGCCAGTCGGCCGGGTGAAGGCTGCGGGGATTGCGATTATGTCACAGGAGAGCTGGCCAAGTTGCTCAAATAAAGCCGGAAAGCGGATGTCGTAACAGATTGCCAGTCCCAGCCTGCCAATCCCCGCAAGGTCCACCGTCACCACTGCTTCACCCGGCGCATAGGCCGCGCTTTCGCGCCAGCTTTCACCATTATCCAACGCCACATCGAACATGTGAATCTTGTCGTAAGTCGCCAGAACATTACCCGCAGGACCAATCACGAAGCTGCGATTGGCCCAACGCCCATCTTCTCGCGCCACCGCCAGCGAACCCAAGGCGACGGTAATGCCGGCCCGCGCCGCCGCATCGCGCGTCGCTGCCAGCACCGGGTTCTCATCCGGCAGCACCACATGCGCCGCCGCCCGCGTCCGGTCACGATCGAGTAGACCGGACATTTCCGGGGTGAACAGCATCGCCGCCCCGCCCTCGCCCGCACGCCGCACAGCGTCAACGATGACTGCAGAATTGGCAGCGGGATCGATCCCGCTGGTCATCTGGAGGAGGGCGATCCTGCTCACGCTGAGGGAGATTGTCCCAGCGCCGCGTCCAGCTTGCCGTCACCTTCCAGCGCGAACAGATCGTCACAGCCGCCAATGCTGACATCGTCGATGAAAATCTGCGGCACGGTGCGGGCATCGGGCTTGCGCGCCAGCATCGCGCGCTTGTGCTGCCCGCCCATGGTCACATCATATTCGATATAATCCACAAACTTGGCATCGAGCAGGCGCTTGGCCCGAGTGCAATATCCGCACATCATCTGGGTGTAGATTTCGACCTTTGCCGTGCTCACTTACGAAAATCCTATAATTTGAAAGGCTTGCCAGCACTTGAAAGTGCTGCTGTTGACCCTATCTCATTTGTGTCCGTTGCGCGAGGCGCGGCGGTCATTGGCGGGGTGCCGATTGCGGGCCCCGATCGATATTCAGATTGCTCGATTGAGGATTTGCGCACGATGAACAGACTTGACCTTACCCCCTATCGCCGCTCCACCGTGGGCTTTGACCGCCTGTTCGATCTGCTGGAAAAGCAGGCCCGTAGCACCGGCGGCGACAACTATCCCCCTTTCAATATTGAGCGGCGCGGCCCTGACCAATACCGCATCACGCTGGCCGTGGCCGGTATGCGCGCGCAGGATCTCGAGATCACCGCGCAGGCCAATATGTTGACCGTGATCGGCGCCAAGCGTGAGGATCAGCCCGACGGCGAGCTGCTGCACGTCGGCATCGCCAATCGCGGGTTCGAGCGGCGGTTTGAACTGGCCGATTATGTCCGGGTCGAAAATGCTGACCTTGCCGATGGCCTGCTGGTGATCGATCTGCTGCGCGAAGTGCCCGATGCCATGAAACCGCGCAAGATCGCCATTGGCGGATCGGCCAAGCTGGAAGTTGTGCAGAATGAAATTCGGGGCGACTTCCAGGGCGACAGTGAAGCGCCTGCTGCTGACGCGGCGTAGAGTCCACAAGGCTTACCATTGAATCAGGGGCGGGCCGCAAAGCAGCACCGCCCCCTCGACGCGTTGCGCCGACACGCCGGGCAAAGCCACACTCTGGGTCGCAGAAGAGAGCCGCTTCGTCTGGCAAGATCGCCTGCATCCGGCATCCGGTTGCAGTTGATATCAGCGGCAAGATTTACGCCGTGGTGCCATGTGTTGGCAAGGGAAATTTCCTACGCTGGTGGGCGAGGATTAACCATCACACCAGCCGCGATTGCTTCAGCGCTGCCGCAATAAAGCCCGCGAACAATGGGTGCGGATCGAACGGTTTGCTCTTCAACTCCGGGTGGAATTGCACACCCACGAACCATGGATGATCGGGTCGCTCGACAATTTCCGGCAGCAGGCCATCGGGTGACATGCCTGAGAACACCAACCCACCCTGCTCCAGCGGCACCTTGTAGGCCGAGTTAACCTCGTAACGGTGGCGATGGCGTTCGGAAATGAGCGTTGCGCCGCCGTAGATCTGGCTGACGTGGCTGTTGCCTGATAGCACTGCATCATAGGCCCCCAGCCGCATCGTGCCGCCAAGATCGGTATCGGCGGAGCGTTGTTGCAGGCCCTCGGCGCTCATCCATTCGGTGATGATGCCGACCACTGGCTCCGTGGTTTCGCCAAACTCGGTGGAGGATGCAGCGGCAATTCCCGCCGTGTTGCGCGCGCCTTCAATGCAGGCCATCTGCATCCCCAGACAAATGCCGAAGAACGGCACCTGACGCTCCCGCGCAAAGCGCACGCTGGCGATCTTGCCCTCGGTGCCGCGCGTGCCGAAGCCACCGGGCACCAGAATGCCGTGCATCGGTTCGAGGTGAGCGGCCACGTCATTGTCTGGCAGTTCGAAGATTTCGGCGTCGATCCAGCGGATATTGACCTTGACCCGGTTGGCCATGCCGCCATGCACCAGCGCCTCATTGAGCGACTTATAGGCATCGAGCAGGCCGACATATTTGCCGACCACGCCAATCGTCACCTCGCCCTCGGGGTGAACATAGCGGTCGACGATATCGGCCCACACGGACAAATCGGGTGCGCGCGATTGTTCGAGCAGGCCGAAATGGCGCAGAACCTCGGCATCCAGCCCCTCGCCGTGATATTGCAGCGGCACGGCATAGATGCTGGAGGCGTCGAGCGCCTGGATCACCGCTTCCTTGCGCACGTTGCAGAACAGCGCAATCTTGGCGCGTTCGTTCTCGGGCAAGGGATGCTCGCAGCGGCACAGCAGCAGGTTGGGTTGCACGCCAAGGCTGGTCAGCTCACGCACCGAATGCTGGGTGGGCTTGGTTTTCAGCTCTCCGGCGGCCGAGATATAGGGCACCAGCGTGACGTGGATCAGGCAGGTGTGATCGGCTGGCAGATCATTGCGCAGCTGGCGGATCGCCTCGATGAACGGCAGGCTTTCGATATCGCCGACGGTGCCGCCGATCTCGCACAGGATGAAATCGTGATCGCCCTGATCGGCCAGCGCGAATTCCTTGATCGCATCGGTGACGTGCGGGATCACCTGCACCGTGGCGCCCAGATAATCGCCCCGTCGTTCACGTGTGATGATATCGCGATAGACGCGGCCACTGGTGATATTGTCGCTCTGCCGGGCGGAAACGCCGGTGAAGCGTTCGTAATGCCCCAGATCAAGGTCAGTCTCGG
>CAMDSM010000146.1 GCA_945906905.1 Altererythrobacter xiamenensis
AGGGCGCACGGCGCTTTGCGGCGCTGGTTCCGGCTGGCGAATACGGCGTCCGTGCCACTGCCGCTCTGCGGATCGCGGCCGAGCGGCTGGGCGCCAGCGTGGTCGAGGTGGAAACCTTTGAGCGCGGCAACAGCTCGATCGTCAGCGCAGCCAACCGGCTCGACACCCGTGGCGGCTTTGATACCGTGCTGATCGCCGATGGCGCGCGGCTGGCGGTGCTGGCAGCCAACGAGCTGAAGGACGCGGGCGAGGTTCTGCCCTCGATCATCGGCCCGGAAATCTGGAGCGGCGAGACCGCGCTGACCAGCGCAACAAGCATGAACGGCGCGTGGTTTTCGGCCGTTTCCGACACCCGCTATCGCCAGTTCGCCACCAGCTATCAAAACCGCTTCGGGGCTGAGCCATATCGCCTCGCCACTCTGGGATATGATGCAGTGCTGCTGGCCCTGCGCGTGGCGCGCGACTGGACGCCGGGCACGCCCTTCCCCACCGGCCGGATGACCGATGCCGGTGGCTTTCTCGGCATCGACGGACCGTTCCGCTTCCGCTCCGATGGCGTGGGCGAGCGGGCGTTTGAAGTGCGCGAGGTTGGCGGCGGATCGTTCAGCACGGTTGATCCGGCACCCACGCGCTTTTGAGCAGCTTGGCGAACTGGCGATAAGTCGCCCCGCCCCGCTTGAATCGGTGGATTCCGGCAGCCTATAGCAAAGCCATGAGTGACGACCTGTTCAATGCCCTGCCCAAAGGCGGCGGCGACTATGATAGCTCCTCCATTGAGGTGTTGGAGGGGCTGGAGCCCGTGCGCCGCCGCCCCGGCATGTATATCGGCGGCACCGACGAACGCGCCTTCCATCACCTCGCCGCCGAGGTGCTCGACAATGCGATGGACGAGGCGGTGGCCGGCCACGCCAACCGCATCGAGATGGTCCTTGAAGAAGGTAACCGCCTGACTGTGACCGACAATGGTCGCGGCATTCCGGTAGATGAACATCCCAAGTTCCCCGGCAAGTCTACGCTCGAAGTGATCATGACCACGCTGCATTCGGGCGGCAAGTTCTCCGGCAAGGCCTACGCCACCAGCGGCGGCCTGCACGGTGTGGGCGTTTCAGTGGTCAATGCCTTGTCGAGCGATACGCGGGTGGAAGTGGCGCGCAACAAGGAAGTCTATGCGCAGGATTTCGTGCGCGGGCTGCCGCAGGGGGGCTTGCAGAAGCTTGGCCCCACGCCCAACCGGCGCGGCACCAGCGTCTCCTTCGTGCCCGATCACGAGATTTTCGGTGACCGGGTGTTCATCCCCAAGCGGCTGTTCAAGCTCGCCCGATCCAAGGCCTATCTGTTTGCCGGGGTGGAAATCCGCTGGAAATGCGCCGCGTCCCTCGCCAGCGAGGATGTTCCGGCCGAAGCCGTGTTCCAGTTCCCCGGTGGCCTCGCCGATCACTTGCGCGAGCAGGTGGGTGACCGCGAATGCGTGACCAGCGATTTCTTCACCGGGCGGCAAGACTTCCCAGATGAGCAGGGCCGCGTGGAATGGGCGGTGGCCTGGCCGCTGTGGTCCGATGGCTCGACCAGCTGGTATTGCAACACCGTGCCCACCCCCGATGGCGGCACGCACGAACAGGGCCTGCGCACCGCCCTCACCCGCAGTTTGCGCGGGTTTGGAGAGCTGGTCGGCCAGAAGAAGGCCAAGGATATCACCGCCGATGATGTGATGACCGGATCGGAAATCATGCTCAGCGTGTTCATCCGCGAACCGCAATTCCAGAGCCAGACCAAAGACCGCCTGACCAGCCCCGAAGCCGCACGTCTGGTGGAAAACGCCGTGCGCGATCACTTCGATCACTTCCTGGCCGATAATATGGAACGCGGGCGCGCGCTGCTAGGCAGCGTGATGGAGCGGATGGACGAGCGGCTGCGGCGCAAGGCCGAACGCGAAGTCAAACGCAAGACCGCCACCAATGCCAAAAAGCTGCGCCTGCCCGGCAAGCTGACCGATTGCAGCGGCGAGAAGGAAGGCGTGGAGACCGAGCTGTTCATCGTCGAGGGTGACAGCGCCGGTGGCAGCGCCAAACAGGCGCGTGATCGCAAGACGCAGGCGATCCTGCCGATCCGCGGCAAGATCCTCAACGTCGCCTCAGCCAGCGCCGACAAGATCCGCGCCAACAGCGAAATCGCCGATCTGGCGCTGGCCTTGGGCTGCGGTATGCGCAAGGATTGTGACCCGGCGCTGCTGCGCTATGACCGCGTGGTGATCATGACCGACGCCGATGTTGACGGCGCCCATATTGCCACCCTGTTGATGACCTTCTTCTTCCAGGAAATGTCCGAGATTGTCCGCCAGGGGCACCTCTATCTCGCCCAACCGCCGCTCTATCGCCTGACCGCCGGAAAAGAGAGCGCCTATGCCCGCGACGATGCCCAGCGGGCCGAGATGGAGGCGGGCCAGTTCAAGGGCCGCAAGGTGGAAGTCAGCCGCTTCAAGGGCCTCGGCGAAATGAACCCCGGGCAATTGCGCGAAACCACCATGAACCCCGCCACCCGCAGCCTGATCCGCATCACCCTGCCGCAAGAGCACGAGCAACGTTTTGCGGTGAAGGAGTTGGTCGAACAACTGATGGGCCGCGATCCAGCACACCGCTTCAACTTCATCCAGAACCGTGCGGGCGAGGTGGACCGGGAGTTGATTGATGCATGACCCGCCTGCTAATCGCCATCCTCGCCCTGCTTGCCATTGCCCTGCCTGCCCACGCTCAAAGCGAAGCGCAATTGGATCAACGCGCCGCTGATGTCGTAGCGGTGCTGCGCGGCGAGGCGGCCTATGGCGAGGTGTTCACTCCCGCTTTCACCGCCGCTGTACCGCAAGCGCAATTTGCCAGCATCGGCACCCAGCTTTCCGAGGCCTATGGCGCGCTGGTGGGGTTGGAGAGCGTCACGCCTTCGGGAACGCTCGGCGCGGCCACGATCACCATTCGCTTTGAACGCGCGCTTGCCAGCGGGCCGATCCAGCTGGAATACACCGCGCCATATCGCGTGGCGGGACTGCGGCTGAATGACTTTGCCCCGGTCAACGATGCCGGGCTGTCGGTGGTCGAGCAGGTGCAGGCGCTGCCCGGAGCCACGTCGATCCTGTTCGCGCGGCTCGATGGCAGCGCGGTTGTGGCCAGCCACAATGCGACAAGGCAAATGGCCGTGGGATCCACCTTCAAGCTCTATGTCCTGTCGGCCCTGTCCCGCTCAATCGCGCGCGGTGAGCACAGCTGGGATGAGGTGGTTCCGCTGACGGAACGCAGTTTTCCCAGCGGACAGATGCAGGAGTGGCCGCGCGGAACTCCGGTCACCTTGCAGACTTTGGCCACGATGATGATCGCGATCAGCGACAACACCGCCACCGATCAGCTGATCGCGGTGCTGGGGCGTGAGGCGGTGGAGGCCGAACTGTTCGCATCGGGCCACGGCAATCCCGCAGCCACCCTGCCCTTCCTGACCACGCGCGAATTGTTCCTGCTCAAGCTGGGTGAGGATGGCGTGCTGCGCGAATACGAAGCGGGCGATACCGCCGCACGCCGCGCGATCCTCGGCGGCCTGCAGGGCAGCACGCTAAACATGGCCGATGTGCAGCGCGTATTCGGACCCGGCCCGCGATTCATCGACATCGAATGGTTCGCCAGCGCGGCTGATCTGGCACGGATTTACGCCAGACTGGCCGACGATCCGGTGGCGCTGGCGATCCTGTCGATCAATCTGGGCACCGATCGCAGCCACTTTGCGGCCTGGGATTACGTCGGATACAAAGGCGGATCGGAGCCGGGCGTGCTCAACTTCAGTTGGCTGTTGCGCGATGCCGAGGGCGCTTATTGGGTGCTGACGATGAGCTGGAATGATCCGGCGGCGGTGGTTTCGGAAGTGCAGTTCCTCGGGCTGGCGCAGGCGGTGCTGGGTGAGGCGCGATCCACGCAGTAAGCCTTTCCTTTTGCGGGCAATAGTGCATCATCCATTCTTGCTGGGATGGGGAGATCGGGATGCGGTGGTTGGTGGCGATTGTAGCCTTGATGCTGGCAGCGCCAGTTGCGGCGCAAGGTGAAATTCCGCGCTCATCCGGGCGTAATTTTGAACATGAGCGCACGGGGATTGAATTTCCTCGGCAAATCGCGGGCCTCCCTCGCGTGGGGATGACCGATCATGGGACGCAGCAATTTGACGTTGTCGCTCACTATCAGGATCGCAACGCCGACACTGTCCTGACCATCTATCTCTATCGCGCCGGATTGAACGATGCCTCAATCGCGTTTGACGTGCTGTTGCCCACGATGACAGGGCGCGACGGAATGCTGGTCAGCAATCTGGATAGCCTGCCAGTCGCAACGTTCACCCCGCCGCACGCCAATGTCGCCAGCGGCCTGAGGGTTTCCTATGCCCCGGAGGGTGACACGCGCATAACCTCCAACTCGGCGATGATTTTTCCGCACGGCAACTGGCTGATGAAAGTTCGCTTCACTTCGTCCATCCTTGATTCAGCGGCTGCCGACGCCTTGCTTGACCGGGTGCTGGCTGAGCTGGACCTTCCCGACCCGCGCATGCCTTCGCGCGCAGCGAACCGGATCGGCGAATGCGCGACGCCGGCAAGTTTCACCGATGCGGTGATCTCAGAAGACGGTTCTGAACGCGAGGTGGGGCCATCAGTCTTGTCTGTCATGCTTATGTCGATGACATTCCCGATGGATGAATTGCCCGAAAGCATGCTTGAAGTGCCAGCGCCGATCACCTGGTGTCGCCAGTCCAATGGGCTGCGCGATCTTGCGCTCTACCGCCCCAATGCGCGCGAGGACGCATATGTTATCGCGCTCAATGATGCTGGCGTTGGCATCTCTGTCGGCCATTGGTCTCCGGGCCTGTATGAGATTTCACAGGAAATCGTGCTGCGAACACCCGTGGTCGAGGTCAATTCCGATGGCGTAACCGTGCGCGGGCTGTTCAACGGCACACCGACGCCGCAACAAGTCGAGCAGTCAATGCAACGCGGTGCGCGGCTGGCTCATACTGACCGCGTCGGCAGCATCCAGCTCGATCAGTCGGTGTTTGGGGGAGAATAGATCCTAAAACTCGCCCTCAAAACTCCCGCGGCACCTTGGCATACATCTCCACCACAGCGGGGCGGGCCTTGATCTGGTCGATCCAGCGCAGCAAATGCGGGGAATCTTCGGTGTTTACCAGCTCATCATAACCCATGGTCAGGTGGGCAGCGGTTGAGTAATTGCAAATGTCAGCCAGCGAATAGACCCCGCCAGCGAGCCATTCATTATCGGCCAGATGGTCGTCGAGCTTGCGCACCGAAACGGCCACCTTGCGCATTTCCTCATCGAGCAGGTCAGCTGGAAAACCCTCGCGCGCACGGCGCCATTTCACTTGCTGTTCAAACACCGGAATCCGCGCGACCACTTCTTCGAACTCGGCCTCGCTCAAGTCTTTCACCATGGTGCTGACGTGGCGGTGCCAGCCGATGGTGGAAACGCACCAGCAGAAATATTCATCAACCCATTTGGTCCAGCAGCGCATCTGCGCCACGTCATAATGGCTTGTGGGGCGCAGTTTTACCGCTGTGGGGTGGGCATCTTCCAGATATTCACAGATCACCGTGCTTTCGGTGATGATATTGGCTCCTTCTGGAAGATTGGCATCCTCCAGCGCCGGAACCTGGCCGCGCGGGTTCAATGCCTTGAACCAGTCTGCATGGTGTTCAAAATTGCGCGGGTTCAGCTGGTGGACTGTAAATTGCTGCCCGAAAGTGAACTTTTCAAACAGCGCCAGCATGGGCTTGAGTGAATTGGCACCGGGGCCAAAACTGTAGAGCTTGAGCATGGGTTCTCCTGACCTGATCAATAGAGCAATAGCGGCGCGGTGTGCGCGCGCCATTGCGCCTCGTCAATCGCCGCCATGTGGTCGAGATCGGAGGGCTGCGCGGCGGGATCATCAACCCATTGGCGCAAGGCCGGGCCGCCGTTGATCACATCAATCGCCAGCCGATCGAACTCATACTCATAGGGAAAATCGCGCCAGATCGGGTAATCCGGATGCAAGTTGCGGATCGCTTTGAAGGCCAGCGCCTGCAACCGCCATGGGCGGAACGCGGTGTGGTCATAGAACCCGCCTTCAGCATGGATCATCAGCCCGCTGCACAGCGCGCCTGCGTGCTTGTGAAAGGTGGGTGTGAACCAGCATTCGCGCAGTGCGCAGCCGCTGAGCCACTCTGGCGCGAGCCGTTGCATTTCGGCCAGCACCGCCTTGGCATCAAGATCGGGCGCACCGAACAGCACCTCCAGCGGGCGAGTGGTGCCGCGCCCCTCACTCAAGGTCGTGCCCTCCAGCATCACGGTTCCGGCATAGGCGCGGGCCATGTTGATATTGGCGGCATTGGGGCTGGGGTTGATCCACACGCGGCTTTCGGGCCAGCCAAATCCGGGCGCGCCGTCGGGCTGCCAGCCCTCCATCTCGATCACCCGGTAATCAACGTCCAGCCCGAAATGGTCGATGAACCAGAAACCCATCTCGCCCATGGTCAGCCCGTGGCGCATCGGCATTGGGCCTGCGCCGACAAAGCTCTCCTGCCCCGGCAACAGCACCGTGCCCTCCACCGGACGGCCTGCGGTGTTGGGTCGATCGAGCACCCAAACCTCTTTGCCCGCGCGCCCCGCCTCCTCCAGTAGGTAGAGCAGCGTGGTGACGAAGGTGTAGATGCGGCAGCCCAGATCCTGCAGATCGAACAGGAACACGTCGGCCGTGTCCATCATGGCAGGCGTTGGTCGGCGGACTTCGCCATAGAGACTGAACACCGGAATGCCGTGGAGCGGATCGACCTCGTCGGGCGTTTCCACCATGTTGTCCTGCTTGTCACCCTTGAGGCCGTGCTGCGGGCCAAACGCGCT
>CAMDSM010000147.1 GCA_945906905.1 Altererythrobacter xiamenensis
GCAGCAGCGTGTTCGACGCCATTGCCGGATATTACAACGCCGGCAGCAAGAACGCCGAGCTGGAACAGGAAATCGCCGTCGCCCGCGTGCGGCTGGCCGAGGCTGATGCGCTGCGGCAGGAGAATGCGCGGCTCAGGGCCACCTTGCGGCTGGTCGAGGGCGATCCGCAGCCCGTCGCCACGGCGCGGTTGATCGGCTCGACTTCGTCCAGCGCCCGCCGCTTTGCCTATATCTCCGCTGGTCGCAGCCAGGGCGTGACCATTGGTATGCCGGTTACCTCGGCGATGGGGCTGGTCGGGCGGGTGCTTGAAACCGGGCGCAGCACGTCGCGTATCCTGCTGCTGACCGACAGCGAGAGCATCATCCCTGTGCGCCGGGCAACCGACGATGTGGTGGCTTTCGCCGAAGGCCGCGCCGATGGATCATTGCGTATTCGCCTGATCAATCTGGGGATCAATCCGCTGAAGGAAGGCGATATCTTCGTCACATCGGGCGCGGGCGGCATGTTTCGGCCCGGCGTGGCCGTGGCCATGGCAGTGGAAATTACCGAAGATGGCGCGATAGCCCAGTTGCTGAGCAATCCGGCGGCAACCGACATGGTGATTGTGGAACCGATCTGGCAGCGCGCCTTGCTGGAACGCGTGGCGCAGGAGCTTCCCGACGAGGATTCGGCGCCAGATTCGGCGCCAGATTCGGCCGGCTGATGGAACGGCTCAATTCGCAAATCCGCCGTGACGCCTTTGGCAAAACCATCAACCGTGACAATTCGCCGGTGCTGGTATTCGGCATTCCTTGGCTGACAATCGTGCTCGGCTCGCTCACCCCAATGCTGCCGGTGATTGCCCCTGCCCCGGTGCTGCCGCCCCTGGGCCTGCTGTTCCTGATTGGTTGGCGGCTGCTTCGCCCCGGCTTGTTGCCCTTGTGGGCGGGCTTTCCCATCGGACTGTTCGACGATCTGTTTTCCGGCCAGCCATTCGGCAGCGGCATTCTGCTGTTCTCGCTGATCCTGATTGCGCTCGACCTCCTCGAACTGCGCTTTCCGTGGCGCAATTTTTGGCAGAACTGGCTGACCACGGCGGTTTTTCTGGCCGCTTATCTGTCGGTAGCGGCGCTGTTTTCGGGTGCGCAGCTGACATTTGTCCAGCTGGGCGTGATCCTGCCCCAGCTGCTGCTGTCGATCGTGGCCTTTCCGATTGTCGCCAGCCTGGTCGCCCTGCTCGACCGCTTGCGGCTGCTGCGCGTGCGGCGGATCGGATAGGGCATGGAAAAGGCCATCTCCTCGCACGGGCTGAAGCAGACTTTTGACCGGCGGACCTTCGTGATCGGTGCGGTGCAGGGCGGCGTGGGCCTGCTGCTGGCGGCGCGCATGGGCTATATCGCCGTGGCCGAAAACGAGAAATACCGGATGGAGGCGGAGAGCAACCGGGTCAACCTGACGCTGATCCCGCCGCGCCGTGGCTGGATACTTGACCGCAACGGCTCGCCTTTGGCCTCCAATCGCGCCGATTTCAGGGTCGATATCATTCCCGAGCGGGTCGGCGATCTCGGCGGGACAGTGCGGACCTTGAGCGAACTGCTGCGGTTCAGCCCAGCCGAGCAGCAGGATCTGCATGACCGGCTGGAAGGCGCCGCCGGATTCAGCGCTGTGCCGGTTGCCGAGAACATTGATTTTGAGGCGTTCGCCGCAGTCAGCGTGCGCCTGCCCGAGCTGCCCGGGGTGATGCCGCAGCGCGGCTATTCGCGCTATTACCCCACCGGCCCGGCAGTGGGCCACCTGATCGGCTATGTCGGCGCGGCCAGTCGCGAGGAATACGAGCTGGAGCCGATCCCGCTGCTCGTCACCCCCGGTTTTCGCATGGGCAAGGACGGGCTGGAGCAGCAGTTCGAACAGCGATTACGCGGGGAGCCCGGCGCACGACGGGTCGAGGTCACCGCTTCTGGCCGCGTAGTGCGCGATCTGGAAATGCGCGACGACGTGCAGGGCAATCCCATCCGTCTGACGATCGACGGCCCGCTGCAGGACTACGCCGCCCGTCGCCTCGGCCTCGAATCCGGCTCGGTTGTGGTGATGGACTGCCTGACCGGCGATCTGATGTGCATGGCCTCGATGCCCAGCTTTGATCCCAACAGCTTTTCCGACGGGATTGGCCGTGTCGAATATCAGATGCTGAGCGAGAATGAGCGGGTGCCCTTGCGCAACAAGGTGCTCAAAGGGCTTTACCCGCCCGGCTCGACGGTCAAACCGATGGTCTCGATGTCATTCCTGCACGGCGGGCTTGATCCGGAGGAGACGGTGTTCTGCGGCGGTGGGCTGCAAGTGGGCAATCGCCGTTTTGGCTGCTGGAACCGGCGCGGGCATGGCACGGTCAATATGGCGAAAGGCATCTATCAGAGCTGCGACGTGTATTTCTATCACTTCGCCCAGCGCTTGGGGATGGACGTGATCGCCCCGATGGCCCGCCGTTGCGGCATGGGCCAGACCTTTCCGCTGCCGGTCAACAGCCAGTTCTTCGGCACCGTGCCCGATCCGGCGTGGAAGCTGGAGAAATACGGCGAGCCTTGGGCCGCCTTCGATACCGTCAACGCCACCATCGGTCAGGGCTATATGCTCGCCAATCCACTACAACTGGCGGTGATGGCCACGCGGCTTGCCACCGGGCAGAAGGTCATGCCGCGGTTGCTGCTTGATGGGCAGGCCCCGCGTTTTGATCCGATGGGCTTTCCGGCCGAGCACGTGCAACTTGTCCGCCAGGCGATGAGCGATGTGGTCAATGGCCCCGGCACCGCGGGCCGCGCGCGCCTGCCGATTGAGGGTATCCAGATGGCCGGCAAGACCGGCACGGCGCAGGTAGTCGGCCTCAACATCTCCAACGGCAAAAGCGGCCCCTGGCGTCATCGCGACCACGGGCTGTTCATCTTCTTCGCCCCGTTTGACAACCCACGCTATGCTGGCGCCGTGGTGATCGAGCACGGCGGCGGATCGGGCGCTGCCTATCCGGTGGCGCGTGATGTGATGACTTTCCTGTTCGATCCGCAAAAGGGCCTCGACGCCCTGCACGCGATGGAACGGCAGTGGGGCGGCACCGCGCAAGAGCGGCTGGCAGCGGACTATGCCCGCTATGCCACCGCCGCCGGAGTTGACGTGCCGCCACCGCCCGATCCGGTAACGCTCGCCCGTCAGGTCGATGCCGAAGCGCGCGCGGCCGCGCCGGAACCCGCTGCCGCCGTCGCTGGTGCTGTCACCCCGCGCGAGGATGCCGAGCCTCTGCCATCCACAGACGCACCGAGATGAGGCGCGCGCTCACCCTGCCCGCCCCGCTGGCGCAGATACCGTGGATCATGCTGATCCCGCTGACGGCGTTGGTGCTGTTCGGCGCGGCGGTGCTGCATTCGGCGGCGGGCGGATCGATGTCGCCTTATGCCACCAGCCATCTGGTGCGCTTCGGGGTGTTCCTGGTGATGGCCTTGGCGATCTCCTACGTCCCGCGCGAACTGGTGCTGAGCGGAGCCTATCCGGCCTATGGCGCGGTGCTGCTGCTGCTGGTGGCAGTGGAGGCGCTGGGCGCGGTCAGCGGCGGAAGCCAGCGCTGGCTCGACCTTGGATTCATCCGCCTGCAACCGTCCGAACTGATGAAGCCGACAATCGTGCTGGTGTTGGCGAGCTTCTTTCATACCATACCGATCGGCATGATCAGCAGCTGGCGCGCGCTGGGCCCGCCGCTGGTGCTGATCGCACTGCCGATGGCGCTGGTGCTGACCCAGCCTGATCTTGGCACCGCGCTGGCGATCGGCTTTGGCGGAGTGGTTCTGCTGTTCCTGGCGGGCATTCCCTTGCGCTGGTTTGTCGGCGGCGGGGTGGTGGCAATGATCGCCGCGCTGTTGGCCTATTTCTTCGCCCTGCACGATTATCAGCGCAACCGCGTGACCGTGTTTCTTGATCCCGAGAGCGATCCGCTCGGCACTGGCTATCACATCACCCAATCCAAGATCGCCATCGGATCGGGTGGAATCATCGGCAAGGGTTTTGGCGAGGGATCGCAGAGCCACCTCGACTATCTGCCCGAACCGCACACCGATTTCGTGTTCGCAACCATGGCGGAGGAATGGGGCCTGATCGGCGGCCTGTTCGTGCTGTTGGTGTTTGGCATTGTGCTGCGCTGGGGCCTGGAAGTGGCCCGCGCCGCGCCCGATCGCTTCAGCCGCCTGCTGGCCGGCGGCATGACCGCGACGATCTTCTTCTACGTTGCGATCAACCTGATGATGGTCATGGGCCTGGCCCCCGTAGTCGGCATCCCCCTGCCCTTCATGAGCCACGGCGGATCATCGATGATGACCAACATGATCTGCCTCGGCACGCTGATGATGATCGACCGCTGGACGCGAAACAGCGGTTCGGCACAATTGTGACTTTGGGTGCGGCGAAGCCCTTCCCACCGCCAAACTTTGCGCTATATGAGCGCCTCCTTCGCGATTCGCCGCATCGGCCAATCGCGAACTGGCACCGTGCCAGAGTGGACGCATAGCTCAGTTGGTAGAGCAGCTGACTCTTAATCAGCGGGTCCTAGGTTCGAGCCCTAGTGCGTCCACCATTTTCGGCCAAGTTCCAGGCCGCTCCGCGCCTTTCCTACATCCGTTCGCCCCGCTACCATGGCACGCGCATTGTCGTGGGGGTTGGGGTTGTGCTGCGTTTTTCGCGCGGCTGCCGGAAAGTGTCACCCAGTGGCGGCGCGCACTAAGCAATTGGGATTATGTGATATATTCTGAATTTGGGGGGGTGACACAGTGTCACCCCTGTCACCCCCTTCGCCCCGCGCACATTGTCAGTTCCGCTCTCGTCGCCAGCGGGCTAAAGCCAAGTTCTTGAGATCAAGAGAGGATCGTTTGTGAGCATTCTGCAGGGCCGTGTCGTCGTTGTTACCGGGGCCAGTTCGGGAATTGGCAAGGCTTGTGCGCTGGGCTTTGTCGCCAAGGGGGCCAAGGTGGTGCTGGCAGCGCGGCGGGCCGAGCGGTTGGCGGATCTGGTGGCGGAGATCGAGGCCAATGGCGGTGAGGCGCTGGCTGTGGCAACTGACGTTACCAACGAAGCGGCGGTGGCCAGCCTGTTCGCATCTGCCGTCACCCGGTTTGGCACGGTGGATGTGTTGATCAACAACGCCGGGATTGCCGAGAACTCACCGGTGGATCAGACAACGCTGGAACATTGGAACAATGTGATCAGCACCAACCTGACCAGCGCCTTCCTGTGCGCCAAGCACGCTTGGCCTCTGTTCAAGGCGGGCGGGCATGGGCGGATCGTCAATGTCGGGTCAATCTCGGCCAAGGTGCCGCGGGCGAATTGTCCGTCCTACACTGCCAGCAAGTTTGGCCTGGCGGGGCTGACCCATGCGTTGGCGCTCGATGGGCGGGATGACAATATCGCGGTGTCAATCTTTCACCCCGGCATTGTCGCCACCGAAATCATGCCCGGATCGGTCAAGCTGCCCGACAACTTCGCCGCGACGCCCGATGAGGCCGCCGGGATTATCATCCACATGTGCGACATGCCCGATCACATCAATTTCTACGAGGCGCTGATGGTGCAGAACAAGCTGCCTTTCCTCGGTCGCGGCTGAACCGATGGACCCGACGCTCAACTGCTGGAACGTGGCCGACCTGCGCGCCAAGGCGCAGCGGCGGTTGCCGAGGGGCGTGTGGGAATATCTCGAACGCGGGGTCGAGGACGAACTGGGTATGGCCCGCAACCGCGCCGCGCTCGATGCCATCACCTTTATACCACGGGTGATGCGCAATGTGGAGGTGATTGACACTTCGGTCAGCATCTTCGGCCAACGTGCTTCAATGCCGCTGGCGGTGGCACCTACCGGGGCGGCCGGGCTGATCTGGCACAAGGGCGATCTGCATCTGGCCCGCGCGGCGGCCGGGGCGGATGTGCCCTCGATCATCTCCAGTGCCGGGACGATGGATATCGAGGATGTGGTCAAAGGCGGTGGGCGGCAGTGGTTCCAGCTCTATATGTGGCAGGATCGCGAGTTGTCTTACGATGTGGTCCGCCGCGCGCATGATCTGGGGTGCGAGGCGCTGTTCGTCACGCTCGATCTGCCGGTAATGCCCAACCGCGAATACCTCTATCACAATGGCTACGGCATGCCGATCACGCCCAACCGCCGCAACGTTCCCGATATGCTGGCGCACCCGCGCTGGCTGGCTGGCGTGATCGGGCGCTATATCTTGCAGGATGGTGGGATGCCGACGCAGGCCAACCTGCCCGCATCAATGCGCCATTCGGTTGCGCGCGGGGCCAAGCCGGGGGCGCATTTCAAGCAGAACGATATCGATGCTGACGGGATCAAGCGGTTGCGCGATATCTGGCCGGGTAAGCTGGTGCTCAAGGGTGTGCTGCATCCTGAGGACGCGAAGGCGGCGCTGGCCTTGGGCGCGGATGGCGTGGTGGTTTCGAACCACGGAGGCCGCTCGCTCGATGGCTCAATCGCGGCGATTGATGCCCTGCCAGAGATTGTTTCAGCAGTTGGCGGCAAGCTGACGGTGTTCTTTGACAGCGGCGTTCGGCGCGGCAGCGATATCGTGAAGGCCCGGGCGCTGGGGGCAGACGTGGTGATGGTGGGCCGGGCGACGCTCTATGGCCTAGCTGCGGCAGGCGAACTGGGAGTGGCCCGCGCGCTGGAGCTACTTCGCGAAGAAACGACGCGGACCATGGCCATGCTCGGCTCACGCAATTGG
>CAMDSM010000148.1 GCA_945906905.1 Altererythrobacter xiamenensis
GCTGCGCTCACCGCTCGCCAGATCGAGGCGATAGATCGTGGGTGGGCGGTTCAAACTTGTGAAGCTGGTGAAACATTCCGCACTGCCCGGCTCGCCCGAAAATCCGCCGACACTGCCGATCCCGCCCAACTCCAGTTCGCCTGCCACCGCGCCATCGAGCGTGAACAGCCGAACCGCCGAACTGGCATCGCGCAGATAGGTGAGCACCAGCTTGTCACCAACAAGTGCAGTGCCATCAATCGGCTGAGCGGCCTCGCCCACCACTTCGATCCACTCGGCGCCGGCACTATCGAGGTCAATCGACAGCACGCGATAGAGCGGCGCGTGCTTGTTGGTGACCACCCACAAGCGCCCACTTACCGCATCCACCACGCTCCAGCTGTGGTCAAACCCGCTGACCAGCTCGCGCGCGACCCAACCCATTGTTACCCGCGCTGCCAGATCAATCGCCCGAACCTCATACCGCGCATCGGTGCCCTTGTGGCTAGTGATGATCGCCCAGCGGCCATCGCTGGTGACCCCGGCGCTGTGGCCCACCTCGGGATCATCGGGTGTGGCATAGACCAGCTCGTCGGCATCCTGAGCCGTGCCGATGCGGTGGAACCAGACCGCCTGATTGTAATTCAGCGCCTGAAAATGCGCGCCTTCCTCAGGTTCAGGGAAGCGTGAATAGAGAAAGCCTTCCTCCCCCACCCAGGCGAGTCCGGTGAACTTGGCCCAGCGCACATCCTCCGCCAGTGGCGCGGCGCTGGTGACATCGAGCACGCGCAGAATGCGCCAGTCGCTGCCGCCGTCCTGCACGCTGTAGAGCAACTTCGTGCCATCGGGCGATGGCAGCCAGCCATCAAGCGCATCGGCCCCATCGTCGGCCCATACGTTGGGATCGATCAGCAGCCGCCCCTCGCCCTCCAGACTATCGCGGACATAGAGTGGGCTCTGGTTCTGCAGGCCCGAATTGTACGTATAGAAATAGCGTCCACCGCGCTGGTATGGCGTGGAGAAGCGGGCGAAGTTGAAGATCTCGCCGATCCGCCGGCTGAACCATCCGCGCGCGGGCAATTGCGCCAGATAGGCATTTGTCAGCGCGTTCTGCCGCTCGACCCAATCGGCCACATCCGGGCTGTTGCGGGTATCGTCTTCCAGCCAGCGATAGGGATCGGCGATCTGTTCGCCGAACAGCGTTTCGATCACGTCATCGCGGCGGGTTTGGGGATATTGGGGGGCGCTCATCGCGCGAGCGATAGCAGGGCGTGGCCGCAAAAGGAAAGGGCAGCGGCGATCATCAAGATCACCGCCGCCCTTTACGAAACCCTTCAGGAGAAGCTGGCGCTTACGCGGCCAGATCGTCGTCGGTCATCACCGGGCCGCTGTCCTGACCCTTGGCGCTGACATCGCGGTCGACCAGCTCGATCACCGCAATCGGGGCTGCGTCAGAGGCGCGGTAACCGGCCTTGATGATGCGGGTATAGCCGCCTTCACGGGTCGCATAACGCGCCGCCAGCGTATCGAACAGCTTCACCAGCTGCGCATCGTCGAGCATCCGGGCATGGGCCAGACGGCGGTTCGACAGGCCGCCACGCTTGGCCAGCGTGATCAGCTTTTCAACGTAAGGCCGCAGTTCCTTGGCCTTGGCGACCGTGGTGGTGATCTGCTCGTGCTTGATCAAAGCGGCCGCCATATTGCGGAACATCGCCGTGCGATGGCCCGACTTGCGGCTCAGTTTACGACCTGAATGACCGTGACGCATTGTAGTATACTCCGTTCGAAAGGGGCCCGTACAAGGTAGCCCGGTGCAGGCCGGAAAAAGGGGTCCGGCCCATGCCCCGATCAGAATTAACCCAGCAGCTCTTGTTCGAGCTTCTTGGCCATTTCCTCGATATTTTCCGGCGGCCAGCCAGGGATATCCATGCCCAGGCGCAGACCCATCGAGCTGAGGACTTCCTTGATCTCGTTAAGCGACTTGCGGCCGAAGTTCGGCGTGCGCAGCATCTCGGCTTCGGTTTTCTGGACCAGATCGCCGATATAGATGATGTTGTCGTTCTTGAGGCAATTGGCCGAACGGACCGACAGTTCCAACTCGTCGACCTTCTTGAGCAGGTAACGGTTGAGCTGGTTGGTGTCGCTTTCCTGCGGCTCGACCGCGAGGCCGATCATCGTGCCAACCGGCTGCGGAATGCCATCGTCAAAGTGGACGAACAGCGTCAACTGGTCTTGCAGGATGCGCGCGGCATAGGCCACGGCATCTTCCGGGGTCACCGTGCCATCGGTTTCCACCGTCAGGCTCAGCTTGTCAAAGTCCAGTTCCTGGCCAACGCGGGCATTGTCCACCTTGTAGCTGACCTGCTTGATTGGCGAATACAGCGAATCAATCGGGATCAGGCCAATCGGCGCATCGATCGGACGGTTCGACACGGCCGGGACATAGCCCTTGCCGGTATCGGCGGTCAGTTCCATGTTGAGCGTCGCACCCTCGTCGAGGTGGCAGATCAGCAGTTCGGGGTTCATGATCTCCATGTCACCGCTCACCACGATGTCACCGGCCTTGACGTCAGCCGGGCCAGTGGCGGAAAGTTGCAGCCGCTTGGGGCCTTCGCCTTCCATCTTCAGGCCGATCTGCTTCACGTTCAGCACGATGTCGGTCACGTCTTCACGCACACCGGCCAGGCTGGAGAATTCGTGCAGCACGTTCTCGATCTTGATCGAAGTGATCGCGGCACCCTGCAGGCTCGACAACAGCACCCGGCGCAGGGCATTGCCCAGCGTCAGGCCATAGCCACGCTCCAACGGTTCGGCCACAAAAGTGGCCTTGCGCTTCTTGTCGCCGCCATCCTTGATTTCGAGGCTGTTGGGCTTCTTGAGTTCCTGCCAGTTCTTGATGTTGACGGACATGGACTTCCCCTAAAGGTTTGTTTCGGCGGCATCGGCCCCGCTCGCTTGGTGCGATGCGACCGATGCGAATGACTTATTGCGGAACCGGTGATCTGCTCAACGGTTCAGCACGAGGCGTTCGATCAGACGCGGCGGCGCTTGGACGGGCGGACACCGTTGTGCGGAATCGATGTAACGTCGCGGATCGAGGTGATGGTGAAACCCACCGCCGCCAATGCCCGCAGAGCGCTTTCACGGCCCGAGCCCGGACCCTTGATCTCAACTTCAATAGTCCGCACGCCATGTTCGGCGGCTTTCTTGCCGGCGTCGTCCGCTGCCACCTGAGCGGCATAAGGGGTCGACTTGCGGCTGCCCTTGAAGCCCATCGCGCCCGCGCTGGACCAACTGATCGTGTTGCCCTGCGCGTCGGTGATGGTGATCATCGTGTTGTTGAAGCTGGCGTTGACGTGCACCACGCCGCTACTGATATTCTTTTTGTCACGCCGCTTTATGCGGTTTGGTTCGCGTGCCATGTCTCGTATTCCTCTGGTCTCGGAAAGAAGGGAAAAGCCTTAAGGACTAGCCTTGGAGCTTACTTCTTCTTGCCGGCGATCGGCTTGGCCTTGCCCTTGCGGGTGCGAGCGTTGGTGTGAGTGCGCTGACCGCGAACGGGCAGGCCCTTGCGATGACGCAGGCCGCGATAGCAGGCCAGATCCATCAGGCGCTTGATGTTCATCGCGGTATCGCGACGAAGATCACCCTCAACGGTGTGATCCGCATCGATGGTTTCGCGGATCTGCAGCACTTCGGCGTCCGAAAGGTCTTGCACGCGGCGGGAATGATCGATGCCAATCTTGTCGGCGATCTTCTTGGCCGATGTCGGGCCAATACCGTGAATATATGTCAGCGCCACGATAACGCGCTTGTTGGTGGGGATATTTACCCCGGCAATACGAGCCACTTGATTCTCCTGCTCCACAGGGCTTCGGCCACTTCAGGTGAAGGGCACTGCCCCATCTCAACGCGATGGTTCAAACTCGGCAAAAAGAAATCATCAGCAAAAGCAATAAGGCCGGTTGGCGAGCAAGGTTGGCTGCTGCCTGCCGGACATGTTTTTGTATGGTGGTTTCCGATTGGTCGAGTTGCAGGGCCGTAAGGTGATTCGTCCCTTGCGTCAAGCGCGCAAAGGAGCCGCGGGAAATTTCCCATGGCTCTAGCGTGCGACTGCTTATGCAATGGTCCTTAGCGGGTTTCGATGGCTGCGTCAAAAGCTACCAATCACTCCTCAAGTCGATGGAGCAAATGGGCGGTGAAGCGCTGCATTTGCTCATCAATCACCCCGTCGACCGCTGGCGCAATCTCCTCAAGACTGAAGCGGGCATAGCCGCCGACGACGTAGGTCCAGCTGATTACGAGAGCGGATTCTTTATCTGCCGTTGCGGCCAGCTCGATCGTCAGCACCCCGGTCAGCGCCTCTGACTGGAGCGGGCCAAGGCTCCCGCGCATCCGCAGAAGCCTTCCGGGCAGCGCCTGGATCACCCGCATATGTTCAGCCGAGCCGTTTTCCTCCGCGCTCTCCAATCCGGGCAGCGCTTCACAGAAGCAGCCATCCACCGCGCCAACCAGCCACATGTTCTGGGCCTCGCCCGACCAGCTGTGATCGCTGCTCCACCAGTTGGCGGGTTCGACCAATTGCGCCCACGCCTCTTGCGCGCTGACGCCCCTGACTGTGGCGGAACCCGACACGACGAAACCGCGCTCATCAGCCTGCACCACCTCGGCACGCGCTGGAGCAGCAACGATCAGGCCTGCAAGCAGCAGCCCTGCAACCACAGATTTCATGACAACCGCCTCCCATGCCCGCAAGCTAACGGTGGGAGGATAGCGCAAAGGCCCTCAGCCGCGCAGCACCTTTTCGATCGCGGTGGTGACCAGCGCAATATCGGCCATGCCATCGACCCGCGAAACCAGCTTG
This sequence comes from Altererythrobacter xiamenensis, assembly GCA_945906905.1. Classification (GTDB taxonomy): domain Bacteria; phylum Pseudomonadota; class Alphaproteobacteria; order Sphingomonadales; family Sphingomonadaceae; genus Alteraurantiacibacter; species Alteraurantiacibacter xiamenensis_A. Next base: position 4,844 of record CAMDSM010000148.1, read on the forward strand.
CGCTCGTCATAATAGGGCAGGATCGGCGCGGTCTTGGCGCGGTATTCGGCCATGCGGGTGCGGACAGTTTCTTCGTTATCGTCGGCCCGGCGCTTGAATTCATGGCCGCCGCACTTGTCGCAAGTGCCCTCGACCGCAGGCTGCTTGAACCTGTCGTGATAGCCCTCGCCGCAAGTGCCGCAGGTGAACCGGCCGGTGATGCGCTCAACCAGCGCGTCCTCATCGACCGTGAGTTCGATCACATGATCGAGTTGGCGGCCATGCTTGGCAAGGATGTCATCGAGCGCCACGGCTTGCGCCTGCGTGCGGGGATAGCCGTCGAAGATCGCGCCGGTCTCAGCGCCCATCGCGGCCAGTTCAGCGTCGATCAGATCGGAGACGATTTCGTCAGAGACCAGCTCGCCCGCTTCCATCACCGCCTTGGCGCGCAAGCCAACGGGCGTCTGCGCCTTCACCGCGGCGCGCAGCATGTCGCCGGTGGAAAGCTGGCGCATTCCGTGACCGGTCACCAGCAGGCCCGATTGCGTGCCTTTGCCCGCGCCAGGCGGACCCAACAGGATGATGTTCATGACCATGTGCAAACTCCCCTACCATCCACCCGGCCTTGCTGGCCGGTGCAGATCAGCGCATCCGGCCTTTCAGCTTGGCCTTCTTGATCAGATCACCATACTGGTGCGCCAGCAAATGGCCCTGAATCTGGCTGATCGTATCCACAGTGACGTTGACCACAATCAGCAGGCTGGTGCCGCCCAAGAACAAGGTGAAACCCGAACTGCGCAGCAGATATTCGGGCAGCACGCAGACAATCGTCAGATAGATCGCGCCGAGCACGGTGATGCGGGTGAGCACATAGTCGAGATATTCGGCGGTGCGCTTGCCCGGACGGATGCCGGGGATGAAGCCGCCATTTTTCTTCAGATTGTCGGCCGTGTCATCCGGGTTGAACACCACGGCGGTGTAGAAAAAGCAGAAGAAGATGATCCCGGCGGCATACAGCGTCAGATAGATCGGCTGTCCCGGTGCCAGATACTGGTTGAGCGTCTGGATCACGGTGTAGAACGTGCTGCCCGTATCGACCGAATTGCCGGCGAACTGGCTGATCGTCAGCGGCAGCAGCAACAGCGAGCTGGCGAAGATCGGCGGGATCACACCGGCGGTGTTGAGTTTCAGCGGCAAGTGCGAGCGATCCGCCTGCATCCCGCCATTCTGTGTGGCGCGTTTGGGATACTGGATCAGCAAGCGGCGCTGGGCGCGCTCCATGAAACAGATCCCAAGGATCAGCGCCACCACCATCACGATCACCCCGATCACCGTGGCATTGCCGACAGACCCTTCGGCATAACCGCTGAACAGGTTGGTCACAAAAGTGGGAAATTGCGCCACGATCCCGGCCATGATGATCAGCGACACGCCGTTGCCAATGCCCCTGCTGGTGATCTGTTCACCCAGCCACAACAGGAACATGGTGCCGCCCACCAGACTGATCACCGCGCCAACGCGGAACATTACACCCGGCATAACCACCGCCTGCAAACCGCTCTGCGCACCGTAAGCCTCCAGCCCCGAAGCCAGGAACCAGCCCTGGATCGCGCACAGCAGAACCGCGCCATAACGGGTATATTGGTTGAGCTTCTTGCGCCCGGCCTCGCCTTCCTTCTTCACCGCCATCAGGGCGGGATGAAGCGAGGCGGCCAGCTGGACCACGATCGAGGCAGTGATATAGGGCATCACCCCCAGCGCGATCAGGCTCATCCGTTCGAGCGATCCGCCCGAAAAGGTGTTGAACAGATCGAGGATGCCACCGCGCGTCTGGTCATACAGTGTTTCCAGAATCAGCGGGTTCACGCCAGGCAGCGGAACGAAGCTGAGGAAACGGAACACGATCA
>CAMDSM010000149.1 GCA_945906905.1 Altererythrobacter xiamenensis
GAGGCCCTGCCCGCCGCCGCCGTCGCCGAAATCGCCGAACAGCTCGATACCGATGATGCAGTCCAGCTGATCGAGGATCTCGACGACGAGGACCAGCGCGCGGTTCTGGCTGAACTTGACCCGGAAGATCGTGCCGCCATCGAAAGCGCGCTGGCCTATCCTGACGAGACCGCCGGCCGCCTGATGCAGCGCGAGCTGGTGGCCGTGCCTGACACCATGACCGTGGGCGACCTGATCGACTATCTGCGGACACATGACGATCTGACCACCGAGTTCTGGGAAGTGTTCGTGGTCGATCATCGGCACCACCCGGTCGGCACCTGCCAATTGAGCTGGATCCTGCGCACCGAACGCCACGTGGCGCTGGCCGATGTGATGAAGCGCGACCAGACGCTGATCCCGACCGACATGGATCAGGAAGAAGTGGCGCTCAGGTTCCAGAAATACGGCCTGATCTCCGCCGCCGTGGTCGATGACAATGGGCGGCTGGTGGGCCAGTTGACGGTGGATGATATCGTCCACATCATTCAGGAAGAAGCGGGCGAGGATGCCCTGCTGATGAGCGGTGCGGGCGATGGCGACATTAACGAGCCGATCCGCGACGCCTACCTTTCGCGCGTCCGCTGGCTGATCGCCAATCTCGGCACGGCCCTGATCGCAAGCCTGATCATTGCGGCATTTGGTGCGGCGATCGAGGAACTGGTGGCGCTGGCTGTGCTGATGCCCGTGGTCGCCAGCATCGGCGGCAATGCGGGAACGCAAACCATGGCCGTCACCGTGCGCGCGCTTGCCACCAATCAGCTGACCCGGTCCAACACCGGCCGCATCATGTGGCGCGAATTCCGCGTGGCGCTGCTCAACGGCGTGACCGTGGCGGCGCTGATCGGCATTGCCACCGCGCTGATCTTCACCCCGCAACTGGGCATGGTGATCACCACCGCTGTCATCATCAACATCCTCACCGCTGGTCTTGCGGGCGTGGCGGTGCCGGTGATGTTCGACCGGCTGGATCAGGATCCCGCCGTGGCGAGCAGCGTATTCGTGACCATGATCACCGATTCGATGGGCTTTTTTGCGTTCCTTGGGCTGGCCGTGGCGAGCGGGCTGGCGGGCTAACCAAATGCCCCTGCACATGACCAAGATCGCCTATCGCGCCACTTCGCTGGCCGATCTGGCAGAGTGGTTCGATGGCACCAGCACCGAACGCCGCCTGCGCACCCGTTACCTGCCCACCCGCCACACCGAAATGATCGGCGGTTCGCTCTATTGGATATACGAACACGCGCTGGTCGCCCGCGCCGCGATCCTTGGCTTTGAACAGCGGATCGATGGGCACTGGGACATCATCATGGAAAATCGGCTGGTGCAAGTCCACCCGAAGGCCAAACGCGCGCATCAAGGCTGGCGCTATCTGGCGGATGAGGACGCGCCCGCCGATCTGGCTGAGGGCGAGGTGGCGGGCGATGCCATGCCGGGGAAGCTGGTGAGCGATCTGGCGAAGCTGGGGCTGGTTTAGGGGCTCACAGTCAACAGCACCTTTCTGCTGTCAGGGGACCGATTCCGCGCTATCACTGCCGCGGGTCAGCGGAGTCTCTTGAGGGGGAGAGGATAGATGCGTGACAGGCGCGGACGGATTTTCCTGTCCTACAGACGCGCCGATTCTGCGGCGATTGTCGATCACCTCTACGAGCGGCTATTGGCAAAATATGGCCGCAAATGCCTATTCCGCGACCTCGACGACATTCCGCTCGGCAAGAATTTTCGGGACCACGTCCGCGAGGTGATTGCCGGATGTGATATTGTGCTGGCGATAATTGGAAAGCAATGGAGCGGCGGCAAGGGCCGCTTGGCCAACCGGATCATGGAAGAAGACGATCCGGTTCGGATCGAACTCGAGGTCGCGAACGAGGCTGGTGCATGGGTTATCCCCGTTCTCGTCGGTGGGGCGCTGATGCCGACCGCCAACACCTTGCCTGCCACCTTGTCCAGATTCCCTGAACTGAACGCGGCAACGCTCGCCACCGGGCAAGACTTTGAGCACCACCTTGGCATGTTGATGAAGGAAATCGACCGGGTACTGCGCAACCGAGGCAAGACGGTTGTTCCGCGCCCGGATTGGCTGACTCCGGCAGTTTCCGCCGCGACAACGCTGGCCTGCGCTCCGCCGCTGCTTTTCCTGGCATCGGCGCTGTTCGAGATTCCGTTTTCCGGCGGAGTGGTGACCGTTGGCGTCTTCGTCATGACCTTGGCTGCAGCAATGGCAACCGCCATGTTCGCAGTGGACGCCTTGCTATCCGGACGGATCGGCTGGTCAGAACCGCAACAACGCCCCATCCTGGCCGGGGCCCTGCTATTCTTGCTCGCATTCCCCGCGTTTTATTGGCTCGGCGACAGGCTCGCCGCAGAGATACCGATTAGAGACCCTGACCATCTTGCCACCCAGTTGCTGGCAGAGTTCCGCGCCGCGCGCGACGATCAGAACGCTGCCGGTGAATCCGACTTTGCCACAGCAAGGGAAATTGTCGACGCAATGCTGCGGATCGATCCAGACAATGGAACGGCATGGTATTTTGCTGGGGAGATCGAGCGCAGGGGCACGCCCGAGCTGTTTGATTCGCAAAGCTGTTTCACCGGGGCGCCCGAAAATGGCCCGCTCACTCTGGACAGGTTCCAGGACGACTTCCTGCGTTATCGGGACAAGGACATGAGATTGGGTGCAACGACGGCCAGCGATTGGGGGACCGAGATTTGCTATCAGGGACAGGGTTTCTGTCCGCAGCGAACGGCTTGGATTTCACACCTGTTGGCCTACGACAATTTCATGCTGGCTCAATCCAGCGGAGCGGCCGAGCGACGGGCACTACTCGAATCTGCGCGCCGCTATGCCGAGCAGGCCATGCGCTTCCAGCGGCCCGAAGGTGGCCTGGGCTTCACCCAATGCATGGACACCACGGTGTTGCGAGATCGCCTTGACGCGGAACTGGCCGACGAGAAATAGTCGAAACCCCGACCTGGCTTGCTCAACCCTTGTTCAACACATAACCAACAATCGCATTGGCGTGGCCATGCCCCATCCCGTGCGGATCCTTGAGCATGGCAACCAGCTCCATGTGCTTGGCTGGCCGCGCCGCCTGCACAAGTGCGATCCAGTGGCCGATTGGCTGACCGTATTTCTTCTCGATCGACGGAAAATACGACGCCGGGCCTTTGACCTTGTCGTCGCTCAAGCCATCGCCTCCATACTCGCCAGCTTGATCAGCGCCGATTTATAGCTGGCGGGATCGGAGCTGCCTTGCAGAATATACTTCCCGTTCACGACATAGGTCGGGACCGAGGTGATGCCGTTTTGGGTGGCGCGGTGTTCTTCCATGCGCACAGCGATCGACAAAGCCTCGTCTCCCAGCGCTTCAGCCGCAGCCTTGCGGTCCAGCCCCTGTTCTTCGGCGAGATCGAGCAGCACCTCATGGTCCGACACATTCAGCCGCGACTGAAAATGGGCGGCGAACAATGCCTGCTTGAGCGCGCTCTGCTCCTCGGCCCCGGCCACGCTCAGCGTCCAGCGCAGCAGCTTGTGGGCATCGTGGGTGTTCCACACCCAGCGCTCCGGTTCGGGCAAAGGCCCGCGCCAATCCATCGGAAAGCCCGCCTCTTCGGCCGCAGCTTCAACCGTGGCGCGCATCGCCTCAACCTCGACCACGCTTTTGCGGTAATTCGCCGCCAAAAGCGCAGTCTGCCCGCGCCCTTCTGCCCCCATATCGGGGTTGAGTTCGAACGGCATGAAGCGCGTTTCCACCTCCACATCGCCCGCCAGTTCCTCCGCCGCCTTGCGGAATTGGGCATAGCCGATGGCGCACCACGGGCACATCACATCGGACCAAATATCCACCACCAGCCTATCGGTCATGCGCTTTTCTCCAGCCACCAAACCAGCAAATGATGCGCGATAGCCTGTGGCGGTGGCGGAAGAAAGGTGGGCGATTGTTCGCCCAGCCGCATCGCCTCGGCCACTTCGTCGCGGGTAAACCAGCGGGCATCGGCCAGTTCGCTGTAATCCACCGTCAATTCGGCGCTGTCGGCATAGGCGTGGCAGCCGATCATCAGCTGGCTGGGGAACGGCCACGGCTGGCTGGCGACATAGGACACGTCGCGCGCGGCCACGCCTGCCTCCTCCCACACCTCGCGCGCCACCGCCTGTTCGATGGTTTCGCCAGGCTCGACAAACCCGGCCAAAGCGGAAAAGCGCCGCTCGGGAAAATTGCGCCCCCGCCCCAACAGCAAAGCGCCCTCATGCTCCACCAGCATAATCGCGACCGGATCGGTGCGGGGGAAATGCTGCGCCTGGCAGGCCGGGCAATCGCGCTGCCAGCCGCCTTTGGCCAACACCGTGCCCGCGCCGCATTTGGCGCAGAAGCGGTGGCGGGCATGCCAGTCAACCAGACTGCGCGCGCCGCCATAGAGCGCCAACTCGCGTGCCGGGAGCAGCGCAATTGCCTCCCAGTTAGGTCGCTGGAGATAGGCCGGACGATCATCGCCCTCGCCCGGAACAGCGGCGAACAGCGGAGTGTCTCCTTCCAGCCCCAGGAACACAGCCTCGCCCGCATCCCCAAGGTCGCCCCAACTTAGCCGCCCACCCTCGGTCAGCACTGGCGAGAGGCCATCGAGCAGCAACAACCGAGCATCGCTGCGGGCGCGCAATTTGGCCAGCGCGCCTGGATCAGCGCGGATATGGTCGGCGCGGTCAAGCCCGTGCCCAGCAAAAGCGATTTGCATCCCGGTTAGCCGTTCCGACCGAAGCGCGCGGCGAAGTCCTGCGCCACCACCACCGGAAAATCATTCTGCAGTGGATTGGCGGTGCTGGGCATATATTGCGTCATCAGCGAGTGCCGCAAACCCCGCTGCAAATTCACCAGACCGCAAGTACTCGCTGCACCAAACCAGCCAAACAGCCCCTCGGCATCGCCATTGCCCACCAGACCGCCCGCGCCAAAACCGAAGGTCCGGCCGGAGTTCTGGTAGCGATTTTCCGGAGTGACCGTGGCCGGGGTCAGATCACTGGTGGCCAGCGCGATGCTGTCGGCGTCCAACACCGTCACCCCATCCAGCGTGCCGTGACCGGCGATCATCATCAGGAAGCGGTCATAGTCGCGGGCCGACGATACCAGCCCCGAGCCGCCAAAGGGATAGGGCGGTTCCGCTAGGTAGACCGAGCTTTCAGGCAGGTCGATCGGCAGCAGAACCTCGCCCATCCGGAAATAGCTGGTGGTGAAGCGGTGGACCTGGCTTTGCGGCACCTGGAAGAAAGTTGAACTCATCCCCAGCGGATCGAAAAACCGCTCCTTCAAAAAGCGGTCAAACGGCTGGCCGCTGACCACTTCGATCACCCGCCCCATCAGATCGAGCCCAGTCGAATAGTTCCACTTCGTCCCCGGTTGCAGCACCAGCGGCATTTCCGCCATTCCATCGGCAAAGGCGCGCAGGCCGCGCACAGGTATGCCACGATAGCCGGGGAGGTTCTGCAGGCTGGAGACAAGGCCGGGGATCAGCCCCCGCTCGCGAAAGGCCGTTGCTATCGGCCCTTGCTGGATGATGCCATAACCAAGTCCGGCGGTATGGGTCAGGCATTGGCGCACGGTGATCGGACGGATCGCGGGTTCAAGATTATCGGCGGTAATCGGCCCGTCATAGGTCTTTTGCACCTGCATATTGGCGAACAGCGGCAGAATATCGGCAATCGGCTGATCGAGCTCCAGCCAGCCCTCCTCGATGCACAGCATCGCCGCCATGCCGGTGATCGGCTTGGTCATCGAATAGATGCGATAGAGCGTATCGACATCGGCAGCCACGCCGCTGGTGAAGCTGGTGTTGCCCAGCGCCATCACATCGGGTTCGGCCATCCCCAGCCCCATGGCGGTGACCATATTGGCCACCCGGCCATCACCGACATAACTGTTCATCAATGCCGCCACCCCCGGCCAGCGGCTGGCGGGACTGGCATCTTGCGCGATGGCGGAAAAGGGCAACACGGCACCCATTGCCGCCGCCAGCGCGGCATAGGTGGCAACCTCGCGTCGTGACAGGTTGGCGGGGAAGGAAGGGGCCTCGTTCACGTGTGCTCTCCGCTGGTGGTGATCCGCAGCCTATGCGTGGCGGGCCGCAGGGGCAAGCCTATCCCCGCGCCAGCACCCGCTCCGCCGCCTTGGCAAACAACGTCGGCAGGCCCGCCTCATCCAGGCGCGCAATCGGCCACCATTCGCCGACAGACAGCTGCGAGGCCGCGCCCGCATACAGCGCCACGCTCAATTCCAGATCGAAATGCGTGAAGCTGTGCCGCACCACGCCAGCGGCTTGCCACATGCCTGCCAGCGGCGGATCGCCTTGGCCGTCACCTTTGGCCGACCAGCCATCATCGGGCAAAGCGCGCATTCCCCCCAGCATCCCCCGGCCCGCGCGCGTTACCAGCCACACATGGACTTTCCCGGTTTCATCGGCTCGCTCAATCCAAAAGGCCGTGCCCCGGCGGCGCGGCTTGGGCTTTTTCACCGCCTTGACCGGCAGGCGCAGCGGATCGCCAGCTGCCCGGCCCTGACACACACTCTGCAATGGACACAGCAGGCATTTTGCATCGCGCGCGGTGCAAATGGTCGCGCCCAGATCCATCATGCTTTGCGCAAAATCGCCCGTGCGATGATCGGGAGTGATCGCATCGGTTGCAGCGCGGA
>CAMDSM010000150.1 GCA_945906905.1 Altererythrobacter xiamenensis
CTGGGCAATCTCGGCCTCGACATATTCGTCATCAACCTTGGTCACTTTGCCGGTGATCCCGCTGGAAGTGACGATCTGATCGCCACGCTTGACCGCGGCAACCTTGGTCCGATGCGCCTTCTGCTGCTTCATCTGCGGACGGATGATCAGGAACCAGAAGATCAGCACCATGCCGATGATCGGGATGAAGCTGATCAGGCCCTGGCCTGTGGAACCGGCAGCGGCAGCGAGAAAATCAAGCATGTAAATGACCCGTCAGAAATGTGGTTGCACGAAGCGGACTAAATGGCCGCGATTTGCGGCTGTTCAAGGCCTCTTGCGGCATGTGGCGACGCGACTAGCAGCATTGAACCGATGGGGCAACGGATGGCGTAATCGATGCCGCAATCGACCCGCTTGCCAACCTCAAAGCAGGTGCCTATAGGCCCGGCTCCACTGGATACGGGACGTAGCGCAGCCTGGTAGCGCACCACACTGGGGGTGTGGGGGTCGCAGGTTCGAATCCTGTCGTCCCGACCAGTGGAATTCCCCTCCTAGCCCTTGCTTGGCGTTGCTTGGGCCGGTAGGTGCATTTCAGCTGTGTTCAGTCCTGCACGGCTGTGAAGCTGAATTCCACCCGCACGTTGGGGGCAACTCCGCCCGCCGCTTCGCCTGTGCCGACGCCAAAAGCAAGGCGATCGACCGTGGCGCTGCCGCTGACCGAACGCCGTGCGCCGCTGCCCGACAAAGTGAAGCTGATCGCCTGCGGACGGCTCGCCCCCCTGAGGCTGAGGGTGCCATTGGCGCGGTAGGAATTGGCGCCAGTTTTCGTGACATTGGTCGAGCGGAAAGTGGCTCTGGGATTGGCCGCAACGTTGAAGAAATCACCGCCTGTCAGCATCTGATCCTGCGTGGCATCGCCCAGAGTGGCGCTGGCCAGGTCAATCTCGATTGAGATGCTGGCACCAGCCGGATTTTCCGGATCCATCGCGATCGTGCCATCCCAGCGGCGGAAGCTGCCATGCAGCATGGTGCCGCCATTATCGGCCATGAAGTGCAGCGATCCGCCTGACTGGATCTCCCAGCTGGGCACTGGACCTGCTGCGGCGATTTCCTCCTCTGTCGACTCATCGGTTGCTTCGACGGTTGGGGTGACCTCAGGTGTTGCTCTCGCGGCCGGATCAACCGCAACTGCAGCCGCCGCGCCTTCCACCTGCTCTTGCTCCTCGCCCTCTTCACGGCCCGGCAGCATAGCTATGACGCCGAAATGTAGCACCACAACTGCGGCCAGTAGAACCAGCCCGGCCACTGCCGAACCGCCCGGAGACATCCGCGCCAGCACAATGTCACGGTTGATGAAATGGTGCTTTAGTGCGCCTGCCACATGCAGCAAAAACAACGCGATACCCATGAAGGCTATCAGCTCATGGGCTTCTTTGAGCGTATCATTGAGCGATTGCGCCAGCGGCAGATGCGGCCATGGGACCACGCCATAAAGCAAGGTCGGAATGTTGATATCGGTGGTCGAAACAATCGCCCAGCCGGTCAATGGTCCACCCAGCATGAACACGTAGAGCAAGAAGTGGACCACATTGGCCAGCGCCCCGTTGAACCCCTTCTCCAGCGCGGGCGGTGGCTTGTGGGTCAGCCGCCAGCCGATCCGCAGCACGGTCAACAGCAGGATGGTGATTCCCAGGCTCTTGTGGAACTGCATCAGGGCAAAGCCGCTGGCATCAAGCGGCGAACCGAAACCCAGCGCCAGTTCCGCCGCCAACGCACCGGCGATGATCCAGTGCAGCAGGATAGCCCCGCGGCTGTAACGCTCCTGCGAATTTGCCTGCATAATTACCTCTCACCAAATCGGGATACAGCGCCGCTTGCGATCGTCCCGGAAGTGGCCAGACTAGGCAGCATGGAGCCCGTTTGGCAATGGCCCGATAGCGCTAGGTGGCTTCCTCCAGCAGAATTGCGGCGCGGGTGATCATCCGTTCGATGACTCGGCGAACAACGTCGATATCGGCGGGATCGAGCCCTTCGGTGAGGAAACTATCGCGCTGGAATGCAAGCTCGACCATCTGTGCCCGCAATGCCTGACCTTGCGGGGCCAAGCCAATCTCAATGTCGGGCATTCCCGGCTTGCGGTTGCGGGTGAGCAGACCGCGCGAGACCATGCCCTTGACCGCACGGCTGAGCTGACCGCGATCCTGAACCAGCCGCTCGGCCAGACCGTTGAGCGACAGCCGTGCGCCTGTTCCCACTTGCGTCATGATCCGCCATTCGATCTCGGAAAGCGCGAATTTGCGGCGCTGGGTGAGGATCGTGGTCCGTCGCATCGAAGTGTACAGTTCGACCATGCGCATGGTGAGCAGATGCTGCATCAGGCTGGCACGCGCGGTGCCGTCCGCCTCCGGGGTGGCAGGGGATGCAACAGTCTCGTTCGGATGGGGCGAATTCACGCGCCGGTCCCCTTCATATAGTTCACCGCGACGCAGGCTGTAACAAGCTAGAGAAACAGCGTCGTGCCATCGTTGTTCACCGGGTTGCGATCATTTTCCGCGCATTGAAATTCGATCAGAACGCCGTGGCGATCGCGGCGGTAGGATACCGTCATTTCAAACGGTGCCGAAAAAGCTAACGGGTCGGTCATCCGCATTTCGTTGATCAGCACATCGGGATTGTCAGGCGAGAGGTGAATGCGCTCCTCCAGCCGGAACTGATCAGAATGCTTGCCGCCCTCACCCACTTCCAGCGTGTCGGAAATGCCGATGGTATCGACCACCAGCGTTCCGCCTTCCCAATGGCCGATCGAATGACCGTGGAAGCTGGTGGTCATTTCCTCCAGCACTGGATGGGCGCGTCCGTCGGTCCAGATGGTGCGGGTCTGCATCCAGGCTTCCTGGTTGATCGTCACCCGGCCAGGTGTGAACAGGAATTCATAGGGATATTGCGCCAGTTGCATGATCCGCGGCAAACCGGGCGGGCTGCAGTTGGAACGGTTGCGCGGCTCCACTCCATCATTGGCAAGAACCTGTTCGCGCCAGCGCTGCCACTGCGCCAGATATTCACCCTGCAACTGTGGCTGGGTCTGGCGCGCCATGGCCGGATCGCCGCGCATGAGGAACCAGATACCGCCCCAATCGGGCAGCTGGTCCAGCAGATGATAGTTCCCGGTGGTAAAGCCCGCACTGTCTTCAGCGCTGGCCAACCCATCGGGCACCGGCGAGTTGCTTGACGCGCCCAATTGCTGCGACTGCGCGGTGCCGCTGGCACTCAAAAGCGCGGCACCTGCGACCGCAGCAAGAAATCTGCGATTAATTCCCATCAGACCTGATCCCCCGACTCGTCCGGCGCTTATTCAACGGTGCCCAGCACTGTGCCATCGGCCTTGCGCACCCCGGCATAGGCACCGCCGCGCGCGCCGCTGCGCAAGGGGTGGACCCAGATCTGGATCCGGTCACCCTGCCGCAAGGTGGTCCGCGTCCAGCCTTCCTGCACCAGATTGTTGGGGCTGGTCATCTCTATCGACCAATCCTCTCGCTGGCTACCCACCGGAACCTGAATACGGATAAAGGCATGGGGGTTCTGCCAGCGAAATTGCATCACCGTGGCGTCAAGCCGAACGGTGCGGGCCATGTCAAACATTGCATAGCTGTGATGGGCAGAAGCAGGCAGTGCCAGCGGACTTGCCAGAAGCACCGCAATCGCAATTTTTTGAAGCATTTTCATCGGTTCATCTCCCCGATCTGATCAGAAATTCGGAACGTTGACGGGTTGCCCGTTCTTGGGCAGTCCGGAATCGAGCACTGTGCCATCGGCCTTGCGAAGATCGAGGAACAGCCCACCAGACGCCCCATCGCGCAGCGGGTTCATGCGCAGCGAAATCCGCTCACCCGGACGCAGCGAATTGCGCCGCCATCCCTGGCGGGTGAGGTTGTTGGGGCTGTTGAGTTCGATGCTCCAGCGGCGGGTGGCATTGCCTTGGCGAACTTCCAGCTCGATAAAGGCATGCGGATTGGTCCACTGGAATTGCACCACCGTGCCTTCCAGAGTCATGATCTCGCGCTGGTTGAACATGGCAAAGCTGTGATGCGAAGCCGCTGGGCCAGATAGGGCTGCAACAAGGCCCGCGCCAAACACTGCGAGGACTGCTCGCCTATTCATCACCTGAAACTCCTTCGACATTGCTTATCCCGCGATCTTCCGCCGCTTCCCGTCCCAGATTGGTGCCGGGCAGGTTGGCGTTATAGGCCAGGATGCAATTGCTTTCGTTGATATCGGTTTCGTCCTGCCGGGAGAAACGCTTGGTCGAGCGCCATTCGCCCTCCCACAGCACCGGATCGGTCAGAGTGTATTCCACTTCCATCACTGTGCCACCTTCCAGCAGCCGGATGCGCTCGACAATTTCGGTGTCGAACGAGATCGGGATGCCGAAGTCGATCCAGTGATTGTCGAACTCAAAATAGCGGCTGCGGACAACCAGCGTGTCGCCTTCGAAATGGCCAACGCTTTCGCCATTGTAGCTTGGCACCACCAGGTTGGGATCGCTGAATTCACGCCCATCAAGGAAGATCGTGCGGACCGAATTGTTGAAGCCCGAAATGACATAGACCGCAGTTGGCAACTGGATGAAGGCATGTGGCCACACCCTCGTCATCAGCATCGGCATGCCCGGCGGGTAACACTGGCCAATGGCATCGCGATAGGTTTCGCCGCGTTGCTGGGCCAGCGGCGCCTCGATCAGCGCCTCGATCCCCTCTGGGCCGAATTGCGGATAGGGTGGGCCGAACAGGTAATGCGAAAAGCCAGCCGAAAGGTCGATGAACCAGGTGCCGGTAACGTTGATCGGGGCAGCGGGGCGTTCCGCATTCAGATTGGCCGGAGCCAATGCGCCCAGCTGGCCCGGGTGCTTGGGCACCATGGTGGCCAGCCGTTCGGGACTGAGCGGGACATATTGCCGCACAACTTCAGGCTGCTGCGGCGCTTCGTCTTGTGCTGCTATGGGCGCGGTCAGCATGGCAAGGGCCAGAACTGCCGATGCTGTTGCCGCCAATTGCGCCAGGTTCTTTGCCATCACTCCCCCACTCTCAAATATGTTTTTGACTAAATCAAAAATGATGAAGCCAAAATGAACCGTCACCCGCCTGCCTTTGTGCCAAGGCAGGCAGGTGCAGGCTATCAGAAGTTGTATTGCATCGTCATGCCAACCTCACGCGGACGGCCCCGGTTTTCCGACAGCGCGCTACGCAGCGGAGCGGCCAATCCTGCGCCCGAACCCGAATCCCAGAAGCCCCCGCCGAACCGCTGCGCATAAGTGGCATAGGTCTGGTTGAGCAGATTATTGGCAAAGAGCGTGAAACTGACCGGATAATCATTAAGCGTCAACCGCGCCCGGGCGCTGAGCAGACCATAGGATGGCAGGGTATAGCTCGAATCGGTGCCCGATGTGGGATGCGTTTCCATCTTGCCCTGCCAAGTGTAGTTGGCGTTGAGCTGCAATTCCCCATCAGCCAGATCGCCGATCCACGTCGCCCCAAGGTTGAACGTGGGCGATGGCGCATCGGGGAACAGGTTGACCGTACCCGCCGGAGCCGAGATCAGTGTTGGCGTGAAATAGGCCATGCTGCCGTCGATGAACAGATTGTCTGAAAGCGACAACTGGCCATCCAGCTCGACGCCTTCCAGTCGCACATCACCCTGATTGGTGACCTGGATCAGGAAGCCCACCGGACAGGCCGCGCTGCCGGGAATGATCCCCACAAGCGCACCGGTGTTGCACGTCACCTGCACGGCGGCCTGGCGATTGGTGAAATCCATCCGGAACACGGTGGGGTTCAGTCGCAACAGGCCGTCAAACAGGTCCATCCTCAGGCCGGCCTCGAAATTGACGACTTTTTCATTGGGGATGGGACGGATCCCGGCGCTTTGCGCAGGGCCGGTGGCCTGATTGGCGTTCGTGAAGCCAACCACGGTGTAGCTGAAAGTTCCTGCCTTGTAGGCTTTGGACGCCGTGGCATAGAGCATGATATCAGGTGTGATACGCAAGTCTGCAGTTCCACGCCAATCCAACGCGGAGAAATTGGCCGAACTTTCAACAAAGGTGGAGGTGGTGCCCGGCGCGGGAATAAAATCGGACGCGGCGAAGCGTTCCTGAGAATAGTCCTTCTCATCCCAAGCCCGGCGCACACCGCCGGTCAGGTTGAAGCTGTCACCAATATGCAGTGTGCCACTGGCGAACAGGCCATACGAGGTCGATTCCTGCCCGACGACGGTCACTGCGCCGCGGAACAGGCCGCCATCGCCATTGGCAGGATTGCCGGCACTCTGCGGCGTGAACGTGCTGGTGCCGCGCCGCGTGAGGGTTTCGTTGGGCGCGAGCGAATCTTCCCAGAAGAAGTTGCCGCCCACCACCAGATCGAACAGGCCGTCAAAAAGTCCGGCGTTCAGCTGCGCTTCCTGGTAAAACACATCGGAATCAACATTGTCGGTGCGGGTTTCGATGCCGACCATCGAGAAATCGACATTGCCGCGATGCTTCAGCGTCGAATAGCCGGTCACGGTTGACAAGGTCAGCGTATCGGACAGGTTGAGCGACATGTTCAGGTCCGCCTGAAAATAGTCGTCGGTAGTGAACTGGTCGCAGGCGTCATCATAATCCGGGTTGAAAT
>CAMDSM010000151.1 GCA_945906905.1 Altererythrobacter xiamenensis
CTCGCAGACCACAGTGGCCGAGCGGCTGGCGCTGCTGACCAGGATCAAGGACTTGCTGGAGGAACGGGCAGAGCTCTTCGCCCAAGCCATCGTCGCCGAAATGGGCGCGGCGATCAGCTTTGCGCGTGGAGGCCAGGTGTTCTTCGGGATCGAGCATGTGCGGGTGATGCTGGGCGTGCTCAAGGACTATGAGTTCGCAGCCCAGGTCAATGGCGTCCATGTCCAGCGCGAACCCATTGGCGTCTGCGCGCAGATCACCCCGTGGAACTGGCCGCTGTATCAGATCACTGCCAAGGTGGTTCCAGCGCTGGCGGCGGGTTGCACCGTGGTCCTCAAACCCAGCGAGCTATCGCCGTTCAGCGCGCAATTGTTTGCCCAGGTGATGCACGATGCCGGGACGCCTCCGGGCGTGTTCAACATGGTTGGCGGCACGGGCGAGGTGGTCGGCGCGGCGATGTCGGCCCACGCGGATGTCGACATGGTATCGTTCACCGGATCGACCCGCGCAGGCGTGCTGGTGGCGCAGGCCGCCGCTCCCACGATCAAGCGGGTGGTGCAGGAACTGGGCGGCAAATCGCCCAATGTGTTCCTGCCCGATGCCGATTTTGCCACCGCCGTGCCCAAAGGCGTGCTCGGCGCGATGCGCAATGTCGGCCAGAGCTGCGCTGCGCCCACGCGCATCGTGGTGCCGCGCGCTCGGCTGGCCGAAGTTGAGACGCTGGCCGCCGCAACCGCCAACGCCATCATCGTCGGCAATCCGCTGGACGAGGCCTGTGTGATCGGCCCGCTGGCCAATGCCGCGCAATTCGCCAAGGTGCAGGAGCTGATCCAGGTGGGAATTGACGAAGGCGCGCGGCTGATCTGCGGCGGCACCGGTCGGCCCGACGGGCTGAGCCAAGGCTTCTTCGCCAAGCCGACGATCTTCTCCGATGTCACCGCCGATATGCGCGTGGCGCAAGAGGAAATCTTCGGCCCGGTGATCGTGATCATGCCCTATGACGACGAGGCCGACGCGGTCCGCATTGCCAATTCCACCGTCTATGGCCTGTCGAGCCACGTCCAAAGCGCCGACCACGAAGCCGCCCGCCGCGTGGCCCGCCAGATCCGCGCCGGACAAGTCCACATCAACTTCCCCGCATGGTCCGGCCACGCCCCGTTCGGCGGCTATCGCCAATCCGGCAACGGCCGCGAATACGGCGTGTTCGGCCTGGAGGAATATTGCGAGGTAAAGGCGATTTTGGGCTATTGAAGCACCGTGGCCAGATCGACATAGTCCAGCCCCAGCGCCTCAGCCACTGGCTTGCACGTCACCTGCCCGGCGCAGATGTTGAGCCCATTGGCCAAGTGCTTGTCCCGCCGCAGCGCCTCTTTCCAGCCCAGCTTCGCCAGCCGCATGGCGTGGGGCAGGGTGACGTTGCCCAGTGCATAGGTGCTGGTGCGGGCGACCGCGCCGGGCATGTTGGCGACGCAATAGTGGACGATGCCGTCGACCACGTATGTCGGATCGGTGTGGGTGGTGGCGTGGCTGGTTTCAAAGCAGCCGCCCTGGTCGATCGCCACGTCCACCAGCACCGCGCCCGGCTTCATCGTGGCCAGCATCGCCCGTGTGACCAGCTTGGGGGCGGCGGCCCCCGGCACCAGCACCGCGCCGATCACCAGATCGGCCTCGGCCACGCAGGCGGCCAGATTGGCGCGGTTGGAGAAGCGGGTTTTGGCCCGTGCTTCAAAATGGATGCCGAGCTTTTCGAGCACTTCAGCGGAGCGATCCAGTATGGTCACATCGGCACCCAGCCCAGCGGCCATTTGCGCGGCATTGAACCCCACCACCCCGCCGCCGATAATTACCACCTTGCCTGGCATCACGCCCGGGACTCCGCCCAGCAACACGCCGCGCCCGCCGTGGGCTTTTTCCAACGCGCTGGCCCCGGCCTGAATGGACATCCGCCCGGCCACCTGGCTCATCGGTTTGAGCAAGGGCAGCGAGCCATCATCGCCCGTGACCGTCTCATAAGCGATGCAGATCGCCCCGCTGGCGATCAGATCGCGCGCCTGATCGGGATCGGGAGCGAGGTGGAGATAGGTGAACAGGATTTGCCCGGGCCGCAACATGGCGCGTTCGGCGGCTTGCGGTTCCTTCACTTTCACCAGCAGTTCGGCCTGAGCAAACACCTCGGCAGCAGTGGCGACAATACGTGCGCCGGCCGCGACGTAGTTATCATCACTGTTGCCAATCCCCAGCCCGGCCCCGGTTTCCACCACTACATCGTTCCCGGCGTGGACCAGCTCTTGCGCGGCTTCGGGGGTAAGGCCGACGCGGAATTCGTTGTTCTTGATCTCGCGGACGGTGCCAACAATCATGGGGAAGTCTCCTATTCGATGGTGGCAAGAATGGCGGCGAGTTTGCCGAAAATTTCGTCGATATGTGCTTTCTCAAGGATCAGCGGTGGTGACAGGGCGATGATGTCGCCGGTCACGCGGATCAGCAGGCCCTGGTCGAAAGCCTTGCGGAACACCTCCATCGCGCGGGCGGTGGGCGCGCCTGGGCGCGGCTCCAGCTCGATCCCGCCGATCAGGCCAATGTTGCGGCAATCGATCACGTGGCACACGCCGCGCAACGAATGGACCGCATCGGCCCAGTATTCCTCCAGCTCGATCGCCTTTTCGAACAGACCCTCGGCCTGATAAATCCCCAGCGAGGCAATCGCGGCGGCGGCGGCCAGCGGGTGGCCCGAATAGGTATAGCCGTGGAACAGCTCGATCCCCGGCGCGGCATTGGCCAGCATCGCATCATGCACTTCGCGCCGCACTGCCACTGCGCCCATCGGAACGGCGGCATTGGTGAGGCCCTTGGCCATGGTGATGATATCGGGGGTGACGCCGAAGCGTTCAGCGGCGGTTGCTTTGCCCACGCGGCCAAAAGCGGTGATCACCTCGTCAAAGATTAAAAGCAGATCGTGTTTGTCGCAGATATCGCGTAGCCGTTGGAGATAGCCTTGCGGCGGCACCAGCACCCCGGTGGAGCCCGCCACCGGCTCGACAATCACCGCCGCGATGGTTTCGGCCCCGTGCAGCGCCACCAGCCGCTCCAGATCGTCGGCCAGCTCAACTCCGTGCAGCGGCAGGCCACGGGTGAAGGCATTGCGCGCCGGATCATGCGTGTGGCGCAAGTGATCGACTCCGCCCAGCAGGCTGCCGAACTGGCGGCGGTTGGGCAGGATACCACCCACCGAAATCCCGCCAAAACCCACGCCGTGATAGGCTCGCTCACGCCCGATAAAGCGCGTGCGCCCGGCCTGTCCGCGTGACTTTTGATAAGCGAGCGCGATCTTGAGTGCGGTGTCGACCGATTCCGATCCCGAATTGGTGAAGAATATCCGGTCCAGCCCTTGCGGCATCAGCAGTGCGAGGCGCGAGGCGGCCTCGAACGCCAGCGGATGGCCCAGCTGGAATGTGGGCGCGAAATCGAGCGTGCCCGCCGTCTGCTGGATCGCCTCGACAATCGGAGCGCGGCAGTGCCCGGCATTGACGCACCACAGCCCGCCCGTGGCATCGAGCACCTTGTGTCCCGTCGCCGAGGTGTAGTGCATGCCTGCGGCCGCCACCAACATGCGCGGGTGATCATGGAAATAGCGGTTATCGGTAAACGGCATCCAGAATGCTGAAAGGTCATTTGGTGGTGTGATTGATGGCTCGATCAAAACAAGGACTCCTGCGGGCGCTTCGGCTTCGGCTTAGGCTGGCACAGTAAACCCGCACCAGCCTGCGGAAAAGTCGATATCCGCGCCGCGCATAATTACCATTGGCCTTCACCAAGGATAGACTACAAGATAAATTCAGGAGAAACCATATTCAGGCACCGCAAACCGGGCCAGGATAAAAAATGAGGGTGTATCATGAAAAATCGCAAGTCTCTGGCTATCGCCGCCTTCGCCGCGTTTGGACTGTCCTCGCCAGTTCTGGCGCAAGATGCTGAAGAGCAAGGCCCGGCATGGGAAGTCGACGCCGAACTGGTCGCAGCTACCGACTATCGCTACCGAGGCATTTCGCTTTCGGGCAAGAACCCGGCGCTTTCGGGCGATCTGTCGATTGCCCACGAATCGGGCCTTTATGCTGGCGTCTGGAGTTCCAACGTCGATCTTGGTACCGGCAATCAGGAGCTGGAGATTGACTTCTATGGCGGCTTTGCCACCGATGTGGGCGGGCTGACGTTGGACGTGGGCGCGCTGTATTATTACTATCCCGGTAACACTGGCTTCGATTACGTGGAACTGACCTCGTCACTGGGGACCGCGGTTGGCCCGGCCAATGTCAGCGTGGGCGTGGCCTATGCCCCCAGCCAGGGCGCGCTGGGCGATACTGACAACACCTATGTGTTCGTTTCGGGCGAAATGCCGCTGGGCGAAGGTCCGTTTTCGATCCACGGCACCGTGGGCTTTGAGGACGGCGCCTTTGGCGACAACAAGAAGGACTGGACGGTCGGCTTCAGCATGGATGTTGTCGGCAACCTTACCGCCACGCTCGACTATGTCGACAGCGCCCGCTCGTTCAGTTCGGCGGGCGATCCAACGGCAGTGCTGGCGCTGGCGCTGGCGTTCTAAATAATCGGCACTTTGCCCGCAATATCGAGACCAGCATGAGTAACGAAATCGCAGCCTGGATCAAGGAACGCGGCATTGCCGAGGTGGAATGTATCGTTCCCGATATGAACGGCATCCAGCGCGGCAAAGTGTTGCCAGCGGGCAAGTTCCTCAAGAGCATAACCGACCGCACTCTGCGTATCCCCGGCAGCGTGTTCACTGTTACGGTAACGGGCGACTATCCCGAGGGGATCGACAGCATCGTTCCTACTTTCGACCCCGATGTGATGCTGGTCCCCGATGCCGCGACCCTGCGCGAGGCGCCCGGTTTCAAGACACCCACCGCATATGTCATCGCCGATGCCTTTGATGCAGCGGGCAAGCCGGTGGAGATCGCCCCGCGCCACATCCTCAAGAAGGTGCTCGACCTGTATGCCAAGCGCGGCTGGCGCCCGGTAATCGCACCGGAGCTGGAATTCTACCTCGTCTCGAAAAACCTCGATGCCGATTTCCCACTGATCCCGCCGATGGGCCGATCGGGCCGGGCGGAAACAGGCAGTCAGCCTTATGGCCTCGAAGCACTGAGCGAGTTTGAGGATATTATCGAGCAGATCTATGATTACTGCGAGAAGGCCGCGCTCAATATCGATACCATGATCCACGAGAGCGGAGCGGCGCAGCTGGAGGTCAACTTCGTCCACGGCGATCCCCTGGCGCTGGCCGACGAGGCGCTGCTGTTCAAGCGGATCGTGCGGCAAGTGGCGCTGGATCACGGGGTCTATGCCACTTTCATGGCCAAGCCGATGTCCGATCAGCCGGGCAGCGCGATGCATATCCACCAATCGGTGCTGGATGTGGACAATGGCCGCAACGTGTTTTCCACCGGCAATGGCCGCGATAGCGCGCTGTTCCGCAGCTATATCGCCGGGCTGGCGCGGCTGCTGCCGCAGATATCGCCGTTGTTCGCGCCCAATGTGAATTCGTTCCGGCGGATGCGACCCGATACCGATGCGCCGATCAACGTCCAATGGGGCAGCGACAACCGCAGTTGCGGTCTGCGCATTCCGATCTCGGATTCGAAGAACCGAAGGATCGAGAACCGCCTGCCGGGCGCGGATTCCAATCCCTATCTGGCGATCGCGGCCTCGCTCATCTGTGGTTATATCGGCATGGTTGAGCGGATGGTCCCGCCCAAGATGATGAGCGGCAACGCCTATAACCGCGCCCGCACCCTGCCGCGCACGCTGGAAGGCGCGCTCGACAAGTTCAGCCATTGCAAGGCGGTGCGCGAATACCTCGGCAGTGATTTCTTCGAGGTGTTCCACGCCATCAAGGATGCCGAACTCTACGCCTATCAATCGGTGATCTCCTCGTGGGAGCGCGAACATCTGCTGCTGAAGGTCTAGCGATGCACGCCCACGCGCCGTCCTATTATGCGGCGAGCGCCAACCCCTTTCCGGCGCAGCCGCAATTGCGCGGTGACACAGCCGCCGATGTGGTGGTGGTGGGCGGCGGATATGCCGGGCTTTCCGCCGCGCTCCATGCGGCAGAGGCGGGCTTTTCGGTGGTGCTGCTGGAGGCAAAGCGGATTGGCTGGGGCGCTTCGGGGCGCAATGGCGGGCAGATGATCCCCGGCTTGCGCTGGAGCGCCGCTGATCTGCTGCAGCGGTTTGGCGCGGGGCAGGCGGCGCGGCTGCTGGCTACGGCCAATCTGGCGGCAGAGGCAGTCCGATCCCGCATCGCTCGCCATGATATCGCCTGTGACCTGCGCGCCGGTCATTTCCTCGCCGCCGCCAAACCCGCGCACCTCGATGCCATGAAGCGCGAGCTCGATCTGCTGCAACAGCTGCTGGACTATAGCGGTGCGCGGATTATCTCGGCGAGCGATGTCGGGCAATATGTCGTCAGCCCGATCTACCACGGCGGATTTTTTGACAGCAATGGCGGCCATCTCCACCCGCTCAACTAT
>CAMDSM010000152.1 GCA_945906905.1 Altererythrobacter xiamenensis
GTTTTACGCAGTTCTTCTTCGATTTCTGCGCGCCGCTCGTCTGTCAGGAACCAGCGGTAATGTCCGCCTTTTGAGATTGGCGGCAGGTGATCGGCCAGCAAGCTCCAGTGCTCACCGCGATCGTCGCTGTGAAAGACTTCGCCGGTGGCAGTTCCGGCGTAGAGCGCATAGCCGTCGCCAAAGACATGCATGCCCATGCCTTCGATATTGCCCACGATCCGGGGCAAACCCTCGCCGAGCAGGTGCCATGTAACCCCATCATCGGTGCTACGCAGCACTGTCGGGTCGGCCATAGGCGTCGCCTGTTCACGCCACAGGCGCGGCGCGTTTTGCGGGCCGCCCATTATCAGTGTGCGCTCATCGTGCGGATCGCGGAACATGGCATCGGGATAGCCGATGCGGTCGTCGCGCGTGGTCAGGTGAGTCCATTCACCCTTGCATGAGCGGTAGAGTCCTTCGCCGCCATTCATGACGAAATCATCAGGATCAGAGGGCTTGAAGATCACCCGGTGGTTGTCGTTGTAGAAGAAGTCTTCGCCTGATTCATAGCCGGTCACGTCGCGCCATGTCTTACCTGCATCGGAAGAATGCAGAAGGGCGCCCTGCTCGATACAGACAAAGATGTCCTCCGGGCGCGCCGGGTGGAAGGTGATATTCTTGACATGCGCTACGTGCGGGAGCGGCGGAAAGGTCCACTTGTCGGTATTGGCGACCTTGAGCATCCCGGGCTTTGCCGCCCAGTTGCCGCCAAGATCATCCGATGCGTAGAGCATGGGCGGTTCGGTCCCCAGCCACAGGCGCACTTGATCGGCCAGCGGCTGTGCGGCCATCGTATAGATATGGCGGCTTTCAAGACCGTTGCCGATCTGCTCCCAGCTGTCACCCAGATCGTTACTCATCCACAGGCCGCCATTATAGTGACAGCCGGCAAAGACCTTGCCCGAAACAGGTTCAAACAGCACCGAGCTGACATGGTGGTCGGCGAGCGCAACACGCCCCGCGCGCCATTGTGCGTGCGCGCCCTCACGTTCAAACACGCGCACACCGTGGAGTGTCGCCACCAACAATCGGGTGGCCGGGCCGTCACCATGTGTGACTGTTCCGCCATTGCACGACAATATCGCCAGCATCACTGCCTCCATATATTCCACCAGCGGCAAACGAACAGGTTTGACCGCTACGAAAAGATTGTTATACGAATCAGTATCCGATTTTTTGGGAGGTGTCCAGCGTGAGCGAGAATGTGTCCAGGCTTGGGAGGAAAGGTCTGATCATTGACTGCCATGGCCACGTCAGTGCGCCAGATGCCTTGTGGGTATACAAGTCCCTGCTGCTTTCGCACCGCGGTGAACACGGGCGCAAGTTTCCGGAAGTGACCGATGAAGAGATCCTGCATTTCGCCAACAAGCGCGAGATGGGGCCGTGCGGGCATCTCGACATGCTCGACCGGGCGGGCACGCACATGCAGCTGCTGTCACCGCGTCCGTTCCAGCAGATGCACTCCGAAAAGCCCGGCAAGCTGGTCCACTGGTTTACCGAAGAGACGAACAATATCATTGCCCGTCAAGTGGGTCTCATGCCCGAACGCTTCTTCGGCATTGCTGGGCTGCCGCAGGTTGCGGAAGATCCGGTCGAAGGCGTTCTGCCCGAACTGGAGCGGGCCGTGAAGA
This sequence comes from Altererythrobacter xiamenensis, assembly GCA_945906905.1. Classification (GTDB taxonomy): domain Bacteria; phylum Pseudomonadota; class Alphaproteobacteria; order Sphingomonadales; family Sphingomonadaceae; genus Alteraurantiacibacter; species Alteraurantiacibacter xiamenensis_A. The sequence goes on from CAMDSM010000152.1 coordinate 1,671, forward strand.
CGCTCGGCTTCAAGGGCTGCCTGCTCAATCCCGATCCGTTCGAGAACCGCCCCGGCACCGAGCCGCCTGCGATGGGCGATCGCTATTGGTATCCACTGTATGAAAAATTGTGCGAGCTGGATGTGCCCGCGCATATCCACAGCGCCAGCTCGCATTCGGAACGCTCACCCTATACACTCAATTTCCTGCTCGATGAGACGACGGCCGTTTATGGCCTGCTGCATTCGAACGTGTTCCGCGATTTCCCCCAGCTCAAGATCGTCGTCAGCCATGGCGGCGGAGCGATCCCCTATCATGCCGGACGTTTTCACGCCTCCGCCCTGCGGCGCGGCGAGGATTTCTATGAGATGCTGCGCCAGCTCTATTTTGATACGGTGCTCTACAACGAGGAATCGCTGCGCCTGCTGATCAAGACGGTCGGGGTGGACAATTGCCTGTTCGGGGCAGAGTGTCCGGGCGTTGGCTCGGCAGTCGATCCGCAAACCGGGCGAACACTTGATGACATTGCGCCAATTATCCAGGGTTTCGACTGGCTGAGCGAAGCGGACAAGCGCAAGATTTTGGCGGGCAATGCGATCCGCCTATTCCGGCTCGACGAGGGAACGCACTGATGGCTGAAATCGTCCTTGGCATCGGCACCAGCCATGGTCCGATGCTGGTTACCGGCACTGAACAGTGGGCATCGCGGATCGCGTTCGACAAATCAGTCAAACACGCCTGGCGCGGGGGCGAATGGTCGTTCGATCAACTGGTGGAAGAAAGGGCTTCTGAACGGCTTGACCAGCACCTCACCAAGCCGGCGATGGAGGCGCACAACAAGCGCTGCCAGGATGCGCTCGACAATCTCGCCGATGTGTTTGCCGAGGCCCGGATCGATGTCGCGGTCATTTTCGGTAATGACCAGATGGAAATCTTCGATGATCGCCTGATCCCTGCGTTTTCGGTGTTCTATGGCGATACCATTACCAATTACGAATTTCCGCCCGAGAGAATGGCCCAGCTGCCGCCTGGCATCGAGCTGTCCGTGCCCGGCTATATCCCCGCAGGCGGCGCCGAATATCGCGGTCAGCCCGATCTGGCCAAGGCGATCATCGCCCAGGCCATGCAGGACGAATTCGATCTAGCGGCGATGAAAAGCCTTCCCAAACCCGAAACACCGCACGCTTTCGGCTTCGTCTACCGCCGCATCATGCGCGACAATCCGGTCCCCAGCGTGCCCTTGCTGATCAATACCTTCTATCCGCCCAACCAACCCAGGGTCTCGCGCTGCTACGACTTCGGAAAGGCCGTTTTGCGTGGCATCCAGAGCTGGGAAAGCGACGCGCGCGTGGCGGTATTTGCATCCGGCGGGCTCACCCATTTCGTGATCGACGAGCAGCTCGACCAGCTGTTCTTCGATGCCATCCGGGATCGTGACATTTCGCGGATAGCGCAAGTCAGTGAGAAGGTGTTCCAGGACGGAACTTCGGAACTGAAGAACTGGATCCCGCTGGCCGGGATGATGGCTGAACTGGGGCTGGAGCCCAACTTCGTCGATTACGTGCCCTGTTACCGCAGTGCCGCAGGAACGGGCAATGCAATGGGCTTCGTGACCTGGCAGTAACCACTTTTACAAAAATCAGGCAGAATATGAACAGCACGACGCAAACCACCAATCTCGCCGGTAACCTTGAGCGCCTGCGCAAGCTGGATTGCTGCGCAATTTCTGACGCGCTTGACCACCTTGGTCTGGGCGGTCAGGTTACCAGCCTGTCGCAGCGGTCCGGGACCGGGCGCATCTGCGGCGTTGCGATTACCGTGCGGCTGGGCACAGGCGATCCACCGCCTGGCCCACCGCGCCACCTCGGCACGACGGCGATTGGCCTGGCCGGACCAGACAACATCATCGTGGTCGAACAACGCACCGGTGTGGAAGCGGGTTGCTGGGGCGGGCTGCTGAGCCTGGGGGCAAAGCAGCGCGGCGTGGCCGGGGTCATCGCTGATGGCCCGGTGCGCGATATCGATGAGGCCATCGCCTATCATTTTCCCATTTTCACCAATCGCACCACCAGCCTGACCGCACGGGGGCGCGTGGTTGAGAAGGAAACCAACGGGCCGGTAACAATCGATGCCGTTGAAGTCTTGCCGGGTGACTATGTCGCCGCTGACCGCAGCGCCTGCATTTTCATCGCTGCCGGGCAGATCGAAAAGGTGCTGGAAACAGCCGAGGAAATCGTAGCGCGCGAAGCGGCCATGGCAAAGGCGATCTTGTCGGGAACTCCGATCGCCAAGGTCATGGGCGGCGATTACGAACACATGCTGGAGGCGGGCAAAAAGTGAGCAAGGATACCAATGTGGCGCGGGCCGCGAAGCTGGAAACCGCCACGATCAGCGATGCGCTCGATCGGCTGGGAATCGTCGGCCAATGCTATGGCGTGAAGGGCCGCAGCCCCGACTTTCGCCTCGCTGGACGCGCTTTCACCATGCGTTGCGGCCCCAATTCGACGCCGCCGGGCACCGTTGGCGACTATATTGACGACGTGCCCGAGGGCGCGGTGGTGGTGATCGACAATGGCGGGCGCACCGATGCGACGATCTGGGGTGATATCCTCACCGAAATCGCCCATCGCCGCAAGCTGGCGGGGACCGTGATCGACGGCATCAGCCGCGATGTGCACCTGTGCCGGTCGCTGGGTTACCCCGTGTTTGCAGTCGATCACTGGATGCGCACCGGCAAGGACCGGGTGCAGGTCGAAGAATTGGCTTGCGTCGTCAACATCGGCGGGGCGCGGGTTGCTCCGGGCGATCTGTTGGTGGGAGACCCTGACGGCGTGGTGGTTATCCCCGCGCCGCACGAAGACGCGGTGCTCGACGTGGCCGAGGAGATCGAGGCGGCGGAAAACCTAATCCGCGAGGCAGTGCGCGGCGGAATGCGGCTCGACGAAGCGCGCGCGCAGTTCAAATATCACCAGCTCCAGACCAAGCAGAACTGAGAGCGCCATGGCGATTGCACCAAAAAGCCGCATCCGCACCGAAGGCTTGCCGCTGATTGATCCGGCACTGGTGGAGCGGGCAAAATCGCTGTCCGCCGCAACGGTGCATGAGGCCGGCGGCAAGATCGGCGTGATGCCGCCCGCCATCCGCCCGGTGCACGGCCACTTCCGCATTTGTGGGCCAGCGCTGACTGTGCACTCGCCGCCGGGTGACAATCTGTGGCTCCATTACGCGATCTATGCCGCCCGGCCGGGAGATGTGCTGGTGGTGCATTGCTCGGGCAAATACGACAATGGTTATTGGGGCGAGGTCATGTCGTCCGCCGCCAAGGCCCGCAAGCTGGGCGGGCTGGTGATCGATGGTTGTGTCCGCGACTTCACCTTGCTTGATGAAATTGGCTTCCCTGTATTCGCCCGCGGCCAGTGCATCCGCGGCACCGGCAAGGACCATCAGGCGATCGGGTGGATCAACGCGCCGGTGCTGTTCGACGATCTGGTCGTGAACGCAGGCGACCTGGTGATCGGCGACAACGACGGGGTCGTCATCGTGCCGCACGCGCGGATCGAACAGGTGGTTGCGGCATCCCAGCAGCGCGATGCCGACGAACTGGCATTCTGCCGGCGGCTTGAGGCAGGCGAGACCACGCTCGATATTTACGGTTTAGGCAAATGACCGTCGCCGTGGACAGGTTCAGGGAGGGGATGCGGCGGCTTGCGGCCAGCGTCAACATCCTGACCACCTCCACCGATGATGGCGAGCGGTTCGGTATGACTGCCACCGCAGTTTGTTCAGTCTCGGGCGATCCGCCCACTTTGCTGTGCTGCATCAATCGCGACAACCAGACGCGCGACGCCGTGGCCGCCGCAGGTCGCTTTGCGGTCAATGTGCTGGCCGCCAGCGACGAGCCATTGGCCAATCGTTTCGCGATGAGAATGACCCATGCAGAGCGGTTCGAACAAGGCGCCTGGGCCATGCACGAACTTGGCCTGCCGGTGCTGGAAACCGCCGCCGCATGGTTCGCATGCCAGGTTGTGACGCAGGTGGAAGTTGGCAGCCACACCATTTTCTTTGGCGAGGTTGCCGATGTCGCTAGCAGAGGTTCTCACGTCTTGCCGCTGCTTTATGCGAACGGCGGATATGGCAAATTCTTTGATGCTCAACCGACCTTGAATGAACTGATGTGGACTCCAGACTGGCAGGTAAATAACTGATGGCTCAACATTATCTTGTCCGATACGCCCAGCAAGGTGAGGCCGCCCTGCGCGAGACAAAGCGCGGCGAACATATTGCCTATCGCAAAGGGCTGGGCGGCGCGCTGGTGCTGGCCGGCCCACTCCTCGATGATGGCGATGTTTCGGTTGGCAGCGTGATTATCGTTGCGGCCGACAACAGTGCCGACGCCCGGCGCATCGCCGAGAATGATCCATTCGTTCGGGCAGGCTTGCTGGAATGCATTACAGTGGAACCGATGCGTATCGCGGCCATGATACCGCCTGCCTAATCAGCGCAGCAGATTTACCGCTGGCAGTATCGCTTCGAGTGCAGCGGCGGCGTCCAGCGGCTTCTCATCCATTCCCACCAGATCGTGCGCAGTCATGATAGCGGCACGCAATTGGTTGAGGGTATCTGCCGTGCCCGAGTCCGCATTGCGCGCTGCGATGTCGACGATCCGCCACATCTCGTCGAGTTCGGTCTCGCGATAAATGCATTGCTCTGGCCCGCGCGATTTCTTGAGACGCGCTATCATCGCGCGCAGTGTCATCTCGGAATATTCGCTTATTTCGTGGATATCATCGAGGTCCATCGCCGAATCCCTTTGCAGACGGTAGCGCCTGATGTTTGATCG
>CAMDSM010000153.1 GCA_945906905.1 Altererythrobacter xiamenensis
AAAACCGACGCCGACCAGCCCGTTCACCAGAATGCGGTTGTCGGTGATCAGATCGTTGAAATCGGTATCGAGCGAGAGGTCGGCAAAGGCTGTTTGCGACGTAATATCGCGCGTGCGCCACTTGTTGCTGATCGAAGCGGTGGCGATCACGCCCAACCGTCCATCGGCGCCGACATCGGTGGCGGTTCCTGCTGTTAGCCCGGTCGACCAATTGGCCGGAAGATCGCCGATCCGCTGCAGCAGGATCAGATTGGGATTGCCCAGCTGCTTGGCGATTTCCTGCTGGTCGACGCCCGCATCGGACATGCGCAGACCGCTGTCATAATAGGCCTGCAGCGCGGGCGGCGTATTGCGCGCGCCATCATCAAAGCCGAACCAGTCATACGACGAGCCGTAATAGGCCAGGCCGTTGTGGAAAGTTGTCTCGGTATCGCCCGAAACCCCGCCGCTGACAGACAGGAAGCTCTCATCGGGTATAGCGCGGGTGGTGAGGTTGATCACGCCGCCGCCGAATTCACCCGGAAATGCGGCCGAATAGGTTTTTTGCACCAGCGAACTGGCGACAATGCTGGTGGGGAAAATGTCCAGCGGCACCACGCGGCTGAGCGGCTGCGGCGAAGGCAGCGGCAGGCCGTTGAGCATGGCCAGCGAATAACGATCACCCAGCCCGCGGACAAACACGAAGCCCTGCCCTTGCACTGACAGACCCGTAACGCGGCCCAGCGCGCCGGCGATATCACCCTCACCCGTGCGGGCGATCTGCTCGCTCGACAGGACGGAAATCACCTGCGTCGAATCGCGTGTGGGATCGCGGTTGATACGGCCGGTGACGATGATCCTGTTGCTGCCGGGCAGCGAAATATCGGGATCCTCGGCCTCATCCGAAATGGCCTGATCCGCTATGGCCTCATTCGAAATGGCCTCATCCGAAATGGCCTCATCCGCAACGGCTTCTTCTTCGGGCTCGGCATCCTGGGCGAAAGCCGTGGCCGGAAACGACAACGCGGTGGTGAGCATCAGCAGGCAGGCGAACCGGCTTGCTGATTTGGTCTTGTGCATTTCCATCATGGAACGGTCCGGGAGTTTGGGGCGGCGAGGCCCTGAAAATATGGAGGATGGAAGGAAAATAGGGAGCAGGGAGGCGCGGTCCCGGCGCAACCGCCAGACCACGCCTCCCTGCCAGGTATCATTACGATGCCGGGAAGACCGGGAGCGCCAGGCACGAACCGGTGTTTCCACCGAAGCTCACCGCTGCCGAATCGCAGGTCCAGCCTTGCGTCCAGTTGTCGGTCGAGGTCACCGCACCGATGAAGGTGGTGGCCACGAAGAAGCTGGAGAACGTGGTGGCATTGAAGATCGGCGCGAAGTTGTTCTCGCTTGCGCCATTCAGATAGCCGCCGGTCAGCGTGTTGACGTAGCTGACGTTGTTGCCCGTGCCGCCGGTGAGGTAGAGATCGGCAGCGGTGGCGGTGGCGCCGCTGTTGCTGCCGTTGCGGGTGCGGGTTGCGCATTGCACGCCGAACGAGGAGAACACCGGAACGCCCAGTTCGTCATCGCCAGCGGTCTGGATCGTTGCCGCATCGTCGACGCGCAGGCACGGGGTGCCGGCGCTCGAATTGTCCCACACCAGCGAGTTGGCGATGTTCATGTCCGAACCGCCACGGATACGCAGCACCTGATCGCCGGTGCGGCGGTGGATGAAGGTGGCGTTCGAGATCTTGGTCGCCGTCCGCGGCACCAGATTGTCGAGCGCGCCAAGGCGGCTGGTATCGGATTCGATGGTCGAATCACCGACACCGGCGCGCTGGGCGGTCAGGACATATTGAATGTTCAGCTTGGCGCCGACATCCATGTCGAGGCCGTCATCTTCGGCGCCCGCCACGATCAGGTTCTTGATGTTCACATTGCCGCCGAAGAATTCCACGCCATCGTCCGAGCTGTTGACCGACTGGATGTGATCCAGAACGGTGCCGCTGCCGGTGCCGCCGGTGGTCAGGCTCTGCAGTTCCGCATCACCCGAAAGCACGAAACCCGAATAGCGGATCTGGACGAAGCGCAGGCTGCCCGAATTGTCGGCGTTGGTCGCGCCGCCGAACAGCGCCGGATCGGTCGCGCCTTCAACCTGGCGCTGGCACTGCACGGTGCCGGTGGGCGCATTGGCGTCCTGGCAATCGGTCAGCTGGGCGCGGCCCGAGAGGACGATACCGCCCCACTGGCCCGACGAATCGGCGTTGTTGATGCCGTTCACATTGTCGCGGCTGGTGAAGATGATCGGGCGCGTGGCCGAGCCGATGGCGCTGATCTTGCTGCCACGATTGACGTTCAGGAATGCCGAACCGCTGGCATAGACGATCACGCCGGGCGCGATGGTCAGCGTTACCAGGCTGTCAGTCAGGCCGTCCGAGGCATCCGGAGCCGGGCCACCATCGGTGCCGACATCGACACGGCCGGGCAGGCGATAGAGCAGGCCGGGCACGCGGGTCAGCGAAGCGGAGCGGATGAAGCGCGCAGGCATCGCGCAAACGCGCCAGGTGCCTTCTGGGCCAGTGATCGTGCCTTCATCAACCAGCCCCTGATCACCCGCCGTGGCGTTATCCTGATCAGGAATGACCGGGCAACCGAACGCCGCCGTCACCAGCGCCGTGGTCGGCGTGGGAGTTGGCGTGGGCGTGGGTGCCGGATTGTTGGTGATATTGTTGATGGTCACATTGCCGCCGGTGCCGGGCGAGACAATTTCCTCAGGCCCACAGGCGGAAAGCGCCAGCACTGAGCAGCCAAGAATGAGCGTACGGGAAAGGTTGGTCACAGCGAGCGGTCCCCTAAAAGTTCCGATAATTGGAACATGGAATTGGCGGTGCGACGGCTTGTCGCGAATCGCCAGCTAGGGGCCGGGTGTGACAGTTTGCGGACTGTGTGACGGTTATCTGGCAGTATCCACAACTCAGCCATCTGTTCGCCGTATGACCAGACCGGGTCCAGCGTCTGTCCAGTGGCAATTCGATGGATATTGCACTTTTGTGACATTGTTGCAGTTTTGTTGCGGTTTGCCCGCAAAGCCCTCAAGTGTGGCTCAACAATGTAAAACAAAGGAGAGGTGCCATGCTGGCCAATCTGATTATGGGAGCCGTGCTGTTCGCTCAGGCAGGCTCGATGGCGGTGGTTGATGAGCCTGCCGGGCTCGAACAGCACGATGTCGCCTATGAGGCGCTGGCAGCCGGAGAGGCCCGCGCCGCAGTGACCGCGCTGGAAGCCCTGCGTGGTGAAAATCCGGGCGATCCTGCACTGCTGATCAATCTGGGCAGCGCCTATGCCGAACTGGGCGATCTTGACCGGGCCGAGGAGTGTTTCCGGCAAGCATCGGCCAGCGATATCCGCTACGAACTGGAACTGGCCGATGGCAGCTGGGTCGATTCCCGCCGGGCCGCGCGCTCTGCGCTGCTCGATCTGGAACAGTCGCGGATGGCGCTGAACTAGGAACACTGTCACGCCGCTGTCATTTGTTGTAAGCATTGGGACGGGCTTGGAGGCTTTGTTCCGGTGATTCTCAAACGCACGATATTTGCGGCGCTGCTGCTGACTGGGCTGGCTGCCAGCCCGGCGCGGGCCGATGTGCTCGAAATCGCCAGCTCGGGTGAGGCGCGCTGGGTGGCTGGGCCTGGCCTGCTGGCCCAACAACAGGCTGAAATGGCCGCGCTTAGCCCCACAGCTTTGGCCGACGTTGCGCAATTGGCGCAGGCCGTGCCCGAACATGCCGTGGCCAATACTTCGCGCCATGCCTCAGCGGTTCCGGCCCGCTATGCCGCCGTGGTGGCCGATCTTTCCGCCCGCTATGACCTGTCGCCCGCGCTGATCGAGGCGCTGGTGTGGCAGGAAAGCCGCTGGCGCGAAAACGCAGTCTCGCCAGTGGGGGCGCGCGGTCTGGCGCAATTGATGCCCGGCACCGCGCGTGATCTTGGTGTCAATCCTGATGATCCGGCGGCCAATCTTGAAGGCGGCGCGCGCTACTTGCGTGAACAGCTCAACCGGTTTGACGGCGATCTGGAACGCGCGCTTGCCGCCTATAACGCTGGGCCGGGGCGCGTGATCCGCGCTGGCGGCATCCCCCGCATTCGCGAAACCCAGGCCTATGTCGCTGCGATCATGGGCCGCCTTTCAAGCCACTCCCGGAGTAGTCATTAACAATGCGCCTTCTTGCCCGTCTTACCGCGATAGCCGCCCCGTTCCTGCCGATGGCCGCGCAGGCCCAATCCACCGCCGGTTCTGGCCCGATTGAGGCCGCGCTGTTCTGGATCCAAGGCACGATGCTGGGCAATGTCGCCACCGCCGTCGCCGTCATGGCGGTGGCCGCGGTTGGCTTCATGATGCTGACGGGCCGCCTGAACTGGCGCTTTGGCGCGACCGTGATCATCGGCTGCTTCATCATCTTTGGTGCCGCCACCATCGTGGCCGGCATCCAAAGTGCGAGCGGCTAAGGAGATGCAACTCACCCGCCACCCGGTCCACCGCGCGCTCACCCGCCCGCAGATGTTTGCCGGGGTCACATTCAACTATTTCGTCATCAATGCCTTGGTGACAACCGAGGCTTTCCTGATCCTCAAAAGCCTGTGGATCATCCCCATCCCCTTCGTGATGCACGCTGTTGGCTATTTTGCCTGCCTGCGTGAGCCGCGGATTTTTGACCTGTGGATCACCAAGGTCTCCAAATGCCCGCGTGTGCGCAATTTCAAGCGCTGGGGCTGCAACAGCTATACCGCCTGAGGGCGTTAAGGAGCCTGAGTTATGAGCACGAAGTGGCTGGGTGCCGCTGGCTGGAGCGCCAAGGAAGCGCAGGCGGGTGATCGCCTGCCTTATGCCACGCTGGTCGATGCTGACGTGGTGCTGCTGCGCGATGGCTCGCTGATGGGCGCGCTGCAGGTGCCCGGCCTGTTGTTCGAGACCGAAGATACCGATGCGCTCAACGCCCACGCCGCCACCCGTGAGGTGATGCTGCGGAGCAATCTTGATGCGCGTTTTGTGCTCTATCACCACGTCATCCGCCGCCGGGTGCAAGTGGAACTGGACGCGCAGTTCGAGGATCCCTTGTCGGCCCATATTGACGCCCGCTGGCGCGAACGGCTGTCGACCGGATCGCTGTTCGTCAACGATCAGTTCGTCACGCTGGTGCGCCGTCCCGCGCGCGGCAAGGCTGGCTGGGGCGAGCGGTTGCAGAAACTGTTTCGTGGAAAGGCGACCGAGGCCGAGGAAGTCGATCACCGCGATATCCGGAGTTTGCGTGCCGCCTTGCAGGCGCTGGCCGCTTCGCTGGGTGACTATGGCGCGCAGACCTTGGGTGATTACACCGGCGCCAGCGGCCATGTGAATAACGAACTGCTGGAGCTGCTGAGCGCGCTCTATAACGGCGAGATGCGCCCGGTGCGCCGCCCCGATGATGCGACCGATATCGGCAATATGCTGCCCTATCGCCGCGCCAGCTTTGGCATTGATGCGATGGAACTGCGCGGGGCCAATGGTGCCGATTGCGCCGCCATGCTCAGCCTGAAAGACTATCCCGACGCCACCAGCCCGGGTCTGCTCGATGCGATCCTGCGGCTGCCGCATGAAATGGTCGTGTCCGAAAGTTTCGCCCCGCAAGAACGCCAGACCGCGCGTGAACGGATCGATCTGGCGCTGCGCCGTCTGCGCGCGAGTGACGAGGAAGCGCAGGCCGAACGCGCCGACATGCTTGCCGCGCGCGATGAACTGGGTTCCGGCTCGGTGGCCTTTGGCGATCATCATCTGTCGGTCCTGGTGCGCGAAAGCTCGCTCGAAAAGCTCGACGATGCCACCGCGCGGGTCGCTGCTGCCCTTGCCGATACCGGCGCCATCGCGGTGCGCGAGGATACCAATCTGGAGCCGGCCTTCTGGGGCCAGTTCCCCGGCAATGAGGCCTTTCTGGTCCGCCGGGCGATGATCTCGACCGCCAATATGGCCAGCTTCGGCTCGCTCCACGGCTTCGCCCTTGGCCAGGCCGATGGCAACCATTGGGGCCAGGCGGTCACCTTGTTGCAGACGACCAGCTCCACACCGTTCTTCTTCAACTTCCACAACGGCGACTTGGGCAATTTCACGATCATCGGCCCGTCTGGCTCAGGCAAGACGGTGGTGATGAATTTCCTCGCCGCACAGGCACAGAAGTTCTCTCCCCGCACGATCCTGTTCGACAAGGATCGCGGCGCGGAACTGTTCATTCGCGGCATCGGCGGCACATATGACCGGGTCCGTGCGGGTGAGCCTACGGGCTTTAACCCGCTGGCCATGCCCGATAGTGCCGTCAACCGCGCTTTTCTGCGCGATTGGCTGGGTGTGCTGCTGGCAGCCGAAGGGCCTGAGGAATTGCAGACCATCGCCCATGCGGTGGATGCGGCCTATGCCAATGATCCTTCACTGCGCCGCCTGCGCCATTTCAAGGAACTGGTGGCGGGCA
>CAMDSM010000154.1 GCA_945906905.1 Altererythrobacter xiamenensis
GTGCGACGAAATGCACGGCTTGCGCACCGGATCGCACGGCGCTAGCCGCGTGTATCCGCGGACAGGTGGCAGAGCGGTTGAATGCACCGGTCTTGAAAACCGGCGTGGGTGCAAGCCCACCGTGGGTTCGAATCCCACCCTGTCCGCCACCTTCTCTTTGCAAACCAATGAGATGGGCCCCGCGGGGCCACAAAAGCCCCAGTTTCCGCGCCGTTTTGCTGATGCCAACCAAACCTCAGAGACTGCCGGGCCGGCCAAATTCGGTCTCTGATCGGCTTTTGTCTCTTTTTACCCGAACCTATGCTGGAAAGGTCCGGTCGAAAAATATAGGTTTTACAGTATTTTGTGGATCAAGCTCGGCTAAACTTTTTGGCGCGATCTCAGTAGGCGCCTTTCGTGCAGAACTCGAGGTGCGCATGCCGCAGCGTAGCTGGGACGTGTGCGAAAGGCTGAGATTGGGCCGATTTCGGAATGGCTACTTTAAGACGGAGACGGCGAAATAGCTCCTGTTCGGTTGATGCTGGGCATCGCGGCTGCTTCCGACCAGACCCAGTCGTTGAAATTGGCCAGCGCGAACGTCTGCTTGCGGCAGGAGCTGCCGGTGGGGCGTCCCGAAGCTGACCGCCAGCTTAGCGACCCAACACCGTTCAATATGCAGACTGCCTGCGTTTTTTAGAGGTGATCAGAACGAGCAGACAACAATCATCTCCGTTCAACATGATTCTGCAAACCCAGCCATCTGGAAAGGTTTGGGATTCGAGGGAGTAGAAGCTTCTCAAAAATTGCGACAACCACAAGCGATAGAGCAAGCAGCGGAAGCAGTGCTGCGAGGGTGAGAAGCACCGGCACCAACTTGTCCAATACCTTCTCATTGGGCATCGGTGGTGCGCCGAGCACCTGATCCGGCTTACGTTTGCGCCACATCAGGAACCCGCTGACAGAAAGCGTTGCCAGCATCAGCGCAGTCAGCACGCCGATCAACTGGTTGACGAGGCCGAACAGCTGGCCTTCGTGCCAGGCGACACCATAGCCGACTACGCGGTCGATAACGTGCTTGTCGGCAAAGCCTTCGCGGCTGGTTTCCCGGCCACTCGTCGGATCGAAGGTCAGCGCAACACGCAAAGGGCGGTTCTGGGTATCGCTGCGGACCGACCATCCGCCGCTCGCCTTCCCCCCGAACGGCTGGGCGCCGCCCGGCGGGGTCACGATCACCGGGAAGGGCAGGTGACGGCTTTTCGCTTCGGCCACGATCTCGCTGATCGATACGGCCGACATGGCCGGGCCTGCCATCAAGGTGCCATCAGGCATCCGGTGCATGCCGGCGGGTATCGAGCCGGCGGACATCGTGCCGGCGGCCATCGCGGCATGGTGATGCTCGGCATGTTCATCGCCGCTGGCAGGGGCACCGCCGATGGTCCAGTCCTGCTTGCCCTTGATCCATCCCATTTCGCTGCGCACCGCCTTGAATGCGCTGCCCCAGACTTCGGCCCAGGGCAGGCCTGTCACAAGCAGTACCATCGCGAGACCCGCGACCCAGAAGCCGGTGACGGCATGAAGATCGCGCAGGAACACGCGCGCGCCGCATCGCAGCCGCGGCCAGAACACCCCTGCAAGGCCGCGCCCGCTCGGCCACCACAGGTAAAGCCCGGTCAGGATCATCACGATGGCCCAGCTGGCTGCCAGTTCCACCAGCCAGCTCCCCTGCTTGCCGATGAGCAGCTGCCCGTGGATATCATGCACCACTTGCATGATCCGCCATTCCGGATCGAGTACGCCGACGACCTGGCCTTGCGGCGATACGAATACATCACGCATCGCCTTGGCTTTGCCATCCGCTGCGCCGACCACTCCAACGTGGATCAAGGCCGCATCGCCCTGCTGTTTCGGCAGGCGATAGGAATGGAACCTTGCGCCCGGGAGCGCGGCAAGGGCGGCGTTCACTTGCGCTTCCGGAGTTACCGCACCAGCGGTGGGTAATCCCTGCCAGGCGCGCTCCTCCCAGCGTTCTATCTGCGGCTTGAACAGATAGGCTGCCCCCGTCAGCGATAGGATCAGCACCATGGGCACAACGAAAAGGCCGGCATAGAAATGCCAACGCCAGATTGTGCGATAGATGGCAGCCTTCGTTGCTACCGGTGAAATCTGCGCTTCAGAGGGCACGGCCATTACCACTTCGTCTTGAGGTCGACCACAAAGGTGCGCTGCGGCAGGGGGTGCGCAACGTAGGCCTTGTAATTGAACAGGTTGTCGATCCCTGCGCTGAGCTCGACATTGTCGAGCACAGCCCAGGAGAGGCGCGTGTCAAACAGCAGATACTCGCTCTGGAAGCCGAAAGCGCGCCCACGGACCAGCCCGAACAGATCGGAGTTGGAGCGTGAGCCGTAGCGCCAGCCAAGCGAGGCCTTGACCGGTTTGGCCAGTTGGTAGCGGATATTGCCATTGGCTCGCCATTTCGGGATCCGAGGGAATTGCACGCCCTCTGCAGCGGGATTGGCATCGTTGCGGATCGTTTTGGCGCTGATCCACGCCACGTTGGCGTCGATATCAAGGCCCGGCAGAATGTCGCGTGCTTCTGCGATCAGTTCCAGTCCGTACTGCTCCACCTTCTCCACGTTCTTGTAGCTGGAAATGACCGTGCCGAACTGGTTCAGCCCGTTGAAGGTAAAGATCGCATCGTCGATCATCTGGTAGAACGCGCTGCCGGTCAGCCGCACCTTGCCTGCGTCATAACGGAGGCTCAAGTTGGCATCCTTTGACTTTTCGGCCTTCAGGTTGGGATCGAAGCTTTGCGGATCGATGGCCTGCGCGATGTCATCAAACCGGCCCTGGAACAGTTCGCCCACGGTGGGGAAGCGTAGAGCCAGCCCGAGGCTAACCTGCACATAAAGGCGTGGTGCCAGCTTGCCCTGCAGGCTCAGCTTGGGGCTGAAGCTGTCATCGCTGCCGCTGGGATAGCGATCATCCTTGCGCACCCCGGCAAAGGGCTTGGCAATGCCGCCATCGAATGCCCGCCAGCGATCATAGCGAACGCCGCCAGTCAGCACCCAATCTGCGCCCACATCAATCGCGTCTTCCAGCCATAGCCCGCAAAGGCTGGTCTTGCCATAAGTTGCGGCGGTGAAGACCGGTGATGCCGCCTCGCGCCAATTGTTGGTCGAGAAGGTGTCGGCCGAAGTTTCATAGAGGTTGGTATTTGCACCGAACGCCACCTTGTGCGCACCAAGGCGCCGTTCGATCACCAGATCTCCGGTGTACCAACCCGGCGTGTTGCCAAGCGTGTTGGTGCCAGCGCCGTTCGCTGCGCCCGTGGCGTAGTTGGTCGATGTCCGGCCATCCTGATCGGGAATCCAGAACCAGGAAAGGTTGACCACCACATCCCAGCCGGCCAGCGGCCCTGCCAGCTTCAGCCCTGCAAGATACTCGGTCCGTTCCGATGTCGACAAGCTAAGCCCCGTCGCGTTCCAGGTCTTGCTCCCGAAGGTCACGCGGCCCTGATAAACCGGCGCACCCGTGGCGGCATCGACAAGGAAGCTGCGCGTGTCAGTCAGCACCTGCTTGCTCTTCCACAGCACGCCCAGCGCATCGATGTTCCAGCCACCGGCTGTTTCAAAACCCACCCGCAAACGGACCTGATCCTGCATGACATCGACCGGCGAAGCCGCGCCGAATACCGGTGTGGCCAGCCGCGGATCGTCAAACGCACCCGTGACCGCTATTGCCGCGGCGTTACCGGTGGCTGCGGTCAGCAGATTGTAGGTCATCGACTGGCCGGTGTTTTCGAAATGCCGCCCGGACAGGCGGATCGAGAACGGGCCGTCCTTCTGCTTCCAGTTCACACCGCCTTCAAGGCTGTAGCCCGTGAAGGTCTGGTCGAAGCCATATTCTTTGAACGGCATGATGAAAGTTTGGGCACTGGCATAGGCCGAAGTCTCGGTAGGCTCCTGGGTGGTCAACGAAATCACTCCGCCCATCGAATTGCCGCCATAGCGGGCGGAATAAGGGCCGTAGACAATATCGAACTGGCGCACTTCGGCAGGGCCGACCACATTCCATTTTGGCGGAAAGTCGAAGCGGTTACCAAGGAAGTTGGAGACGACAAACCCGTCGACCATCACAATCGTTCGCGCCGATTGCACGGTATTGGCCCCGCGCATAGCCACCACGGCGTTGTCATCACCGGCGAAGCGCTTGCGCACGAAGAAATTCGGCGTGTACTTCATCAGGTCTTCGACGTTGATCGCATTGATCGCATCGAAGTTTTCCTTGCCGAGTGAGGCCGAAAGCCCGCGCGGCACAACCGTGATCGGTGCATCGGTTTGCCCTACGACAAGAATTGTTGCGCCATCGGAGTCATCTGCCGCGACCTCATTGGCAGGAGCCTGATTTTGTGTGTCGCGCTCAGCAGCCAAAGCGGGGGCTGAAACGACGAGCGCTGCGGACAGCGCAATCCATGAACTTCGCATGAAGTTATCCTTGAATATCAAACTGATTTTGAAGTGTGAAAGATGCGGCGCAGTCGCTCTCAGCCAAAGGGCTTCCCGCTCGTCGTCAATCGCACTTGGGCGTCGCAGTTATCGGCTTGTGTAGGTGCACTCAGTTGATCTGAGCTGTATGGCGATCACCATTCACTAGGGTTTGCGCGCGACTTAAGTAGTGGAGCCCAAGGTTACCCACTCAGAAACATCCGAACCATGAACGCGACTGCCAGTGCCGGTCTGGCACTTGGGCTGGCAGTCGTGACCGGACTTTCTGCACTTGCAGGACCGGAGGGGCAGCCTGTCGGTCCGGCAAGGGCCGGACTAGGCTTATGTCAGATAAGAGCGGGCGGGCCGCGTAGTGGCGGGCGCAGGTAGCCAATGCGACGAGGTGCTGGCAACGCCAGCGCGGTAATCCCCGTTGCCAGAATGAACAGCAGCGCAAGCGCCAGCTGAAACGGATCCGCCCCGCCAAGGCTGGCAAGCGAGAGTGCGGTATAGGGACACGCGTCCTGAGCTTTGCTGTGCTTACCAGCAGGCTCGCTCTTCATCGGGACCAAGATGTCACGAACGGTCGAGGAAAACTGTGCATCGGCGCAGACGCGGATCGTCAGAACTTTAGATGCAGAATCGACCATGTAGCCCGCCGGAACCAATGCCTTTATCGCCAACGCCAGAGCAATCACGGCAAAAGCCATGATACGATAGCGGAGTAGGAGTGTACGCATTGGGGTCATCTTGGCGCGGCCGGTATGCGCAAAGGAGGATTTTGTCACGCAGTTTCAGTCATCCCGTTTCGGGACGGCTCTTTAGCTCCTAACGGGACGGGCCGCCTTAGACCTGCGCGTGACCGTGGCCAGCACACGGCAATGCCATTCCGATCGTTGCTGACTTTGCTGGCCACCATCGCCCTCTTTGCGGATATGGCCTAACCTCGGTCAATCGACGATGACAACCGTGCATAGTTGGAGCGTCTGTTCTTGCCGAAGGCCGTCATCCAACCGGGAAGCCTGGAACGACCACAAAGTCCCAGAGCCGGTCCGCCGGGCCGGCAGGCGCCGGTGCTCAGAGTACTGCAGGTTTTGGACGGTCTTGGGGCCAATGGAACGACGGCGACTGGCGCGTGTTGGTGGACAGGTCGCTCAGCCAATTACCGCCGCCTCCTGCTCCACCCAAGTTAACTCCGCGGCCATCGCCATGTCCTTGAGCGATACCGCTGGCGACACACGCGCAATCAGGATTTTCTCGAGCACGGCCGGTGCCAGATAGGCCAGCCTCAGCATCCGCCCGACATAGCGGTCCGACACATCCTCAGCTTGCGCTATATCCTGGATCGTTCCCACCGCGCCCGTTTCCAGCTTGCGCCGCCAGCTCCACGCCTTGGCGATCGCCTTCAGCACATGCGGGTCCACCCCGCCCTCGTTGGCTGGGATCATGTCTGTCGGCGGCAGGATCTTGGGTCGTCCGTTGCGCTTGCGAATGGTGAGCGGGATGAACACCCGCATGGTGGTGGGTGCACTCATGCTGCCATCTCCTGTTTGGGGGTGACCATCTCGCGGATGAGCGAGCCCAGTCCCTCGGTGCGCAGATCCACCGCCATGCCATCAGAACTGACGGTGACCCGCTCGATCAGCAGCCGGGCGATGCGGCCCGAGAGCGTGTTGATGGAGACATCGGCGGCGAGATCCCCTTTGAGCGTGTGGATTCAGATTGACAGCACCTTCGGCGGCATGTGAACAATTAGAACAGGCAATCAACCTACTGAAGTTTATAGATTATATTTCAGTTTGATTTAGTTAGCATGTAGTTCATATTTTGTTGACCCGATACAAAAGGGCAATGTGCCCGCTGTGGGGGAAACGGAGGGAATCAAATAATGTTGACGAAAATCAGCGGGCTTGCCCGAACCCTGTATATTTTACTCGCCATTCTTGCCGCCTTTGTCGCCTTGGGCCCACTCAATGTACCGTTGGTACTGTTCGTACTT
>CAMDSM010000155.1 GCA_945906905.1 Altererythrobacter xiamenensis
ATCCCGAGGCCGTGCGCCACCGGACGAATTTCGACAACCTCACGCCGCTTTATCCTGATGAGCGGTTGATTCTCGATTCGTCTGACCCAACGGTCAAGGACAAGAGCGCCCGGGTGATCGATCTGATCAGTCCGCAGGGCAAGGGCCAGCGCGCGCTGATCGTCGCCCCGCCGCGCACGGGCAAAACCGTGCTGCTGCAAAACATGGCCAAGGCCATCACGGACAACCATCCCGAGGTGTTCCTGATCGTCCTGCTGGTGGACGAACGGCCCGAGGAAGTGACCGACATGCAGCGCAGCGTGAAGGGTGAGGTGATCTCCTCAACTTTCGATGAGCCCGCCACGCGCCACGTGCAAGTTGCTGAAATGGTGATTGAAAAGGCCAAGCGCCTGGTTGAACACAAGCGTGATGTCGTGATCCTTCTGGATTCCATCACCCGCCTTGGCCGTGCCTACAACACCGTGGTGCCAAGCAGTGGCAAGGTGCTGACCGGCGGTGTCGACGCCAACGCCCTGCAGCGCCCCAAGCGCTTCTTTGGTGCGGCCCGCAATATCGAGGAAGGCGGCTCGCTCTCGATCATCGCCACCGCGCTGATTGATACTGGCAGCCGGATGGATGAAGTGATCTTTGAAGAGTTCAAGGGCACCGGCAACTCCGAAATCGTGCTTGATCGCAAGGTGGCCGACAAGCGCATCTTCCCGGCATTGGATGTCGGCAAGAGTGGCACCCGCAAGGAAGAGCTGCTGGTCAGCAAGGATCAGCTCAGCAAAATGTGGGTCCTGCGCCGCATCCTGATGCAGATGGGCACGATCGACGCGATGGAATTCCTCCTCGACAAGATGAAGGATTCCAAGAGCAACGAGGACTTCTTTGCGACGATGAATCAGTAAGGGACAAGGGGGCTGCGGCCCCCTTTTTCTTGTTGCTCGCTGCAGGCGACCGGGCGGGACTAGAAATTCTCCACCGTCTTGCTCATATAGGACACTTGGATGACATAACCCGGTGATTGGCCGGCGAAAGGCTAGACCCATGAAAGTGACTATCGAGATTGACTGTTCGCCCGACGAAGCGCGGCAATTCATGGGACTACCCGATGTCGAGAAGGCCAACACGGTCTATGTCGACGCCATTACCAAGGCGATGAAGGGTGTTTCCAACAACGAACAATTGCAGGAATATGCCCAGCAGCTGGCGCCGATGGGGCAAATGGGGCTGAAGATATTTCAGTCGTTTGTGGAAGGGGCCGCCCGCAGTGCTTCGACCGGTTCGACCAGCAGACCCAAAAGCGACGACTAAGCCCCAGGCAATGGACTCGATCTTCGCGCTTTCCAGCGGTGCGCCACCCGCCGGCATCGCTGTTATCCGCGTGACAGGCCCGGCCGCCGGGCAAGCACTGGAGCAGCTCACCGGGCATATTCCGCCAGCGCGCAAGGCCACCCGCGCGTGGCTGGTCGACAATACTGGCGAGCGGTTGGATGATGCGCTGGTGCTATGGTTTCCGGGGCCGCACTCGGTGACGGGAGAGGATATGGCCGAATTCCACCTCCACGGAGGCCGCGCGGTTATTGCGGCGGTGGAGGCGGCGCTGGCAGCGCTTCCCGGCCTGCGCAAGGCTGAGGCAGGCGAATTCACGCGTCGCGCGTTTGCCAATGGCCGGATCGATCTGGCTGAGGCTGAGGGGCTGGCCGATCTGCTGTCTGCCGAGACCCAATTGCAACGCCGCGCGGCAATGGCTGGGGCGGGCGGATTGATCTCGCGCGCGGTTGAGGGCTGGCGAGAGCGGCTTCTGGGATTGAGCGCCCAGGTGGAAGCGAGCCTCGATTTTGCCGATGAGGATGATGTTGCGGGCCTGCCTGCGACTTTTGCCTTGGCGCTGGGCCAGCTTGCGGGCGAGTTGCAGGCGGCATTGCTCGCTCCCTCAGCCGAGCCTTTGCGCGAAGGCTTCCGGGTGGCGCTGGCGGGGCCTCCTAACGCGGGCAAGTCCACTCTTTTCAACGCTTTGCTGGAGTATGAGGCGGCCATTACAGCTGAGATCGCCGGCACCACCCGCGATGTGCTGGTGCGGCCGGTGGCGATTGGCGGGGTGCCGTTCTCGTTGGTCGATATGGCCGGACTGCGCGATTCGAGCAGCGATGCGATCGAGAGCATCGGAATTGACCGCGCCCATGGGGAAATCGCCCGCGCCGATCTGGTGCTGTGGCTGGGTGCCGAAGGGCAAGGGCCGGATGGTGCCTGGGAGATCGAGGCACAGTGTGACCGCGCTGGCCGTGTGCCCAAACAGAACCCGCGCCTTCGTCTTTCTGCGGTTACTGGCGAGGGGCTGCATGGATTGAAGCAGGCGCTGATTGAACACGCCTGCAGCCATTTGCCCGCGCCGGGAGACCTTGCGCTCAACCGCCGCCAGCGCGATCTGGTGGACATGGCGGGCGCGACTTTGGCGGGCGCAGATATGCAGGCCGATCCGCTGATTCTGGCCGAGCATTTGCGCAGCGCCCGGCTTGCCTTTGATCGGTTGCTGGGCCGGACATCGACCGAGGATGTGCTCGATGCCTTGTTCGGGCGCTTCTGCATCGGCAAGTAATGTTCCACGTGGAACACCTCGGGGTCAATACTGGCCTTTGACCAAAGCGGGCGCGCAATCTATCGCCGCTTCCATGAGTGCATTCGACATCGTGGTAATCGGCGGCGGACATGCCGGCTGCGAGGCAGCGGCCTCGGCCGCGCGCATGGGTGCGCGCACGGCGCTGGTCAGCTTCGATGCGGCGACTATCGGGGCGATGAGCTGCAATCCGGCGATTGGCGGCTTGGGCAAGGGCCATTTGGTGCGCGAGGTCGATGCCTTTGACGGACTGATCGGGCGCGCTGCCGATGCCGCCGCGATCCATTACCGCATGCTCAACCGCTCCAAGGGCAGCGCCGTGCAGGGTCCGCGGGTGCAGGCTGACCGCACGTTGTTCCGCGCCGCAATCCAGCGGATGATCGCGGGCGAGCCCAATCTGCGGGTGGTGCGGGGCGAGGCGGCGCGGCTGGTGATCGCGGGCGGCGGGGTGACGGGGCTGGAACTGGGCGATGGCACCACTCTGTCAGCGCAAGCCGTGATCCTGTGCACCGGCACCTTTCTCGGCGGAACGCTGTTCCAGGGCGAGGAGCGGCTCACCGGTGGGCGTATCGGTGAGGATTCGGCGCAAGTGCTGGCGGCGCAAATGCGCGATGCGGCGCTGCCGATGGCCCGGCTCAAGACCGGCACCCCGCCGCGCCTTGATGGCCGAACGATTGACTGGTCACAATTGGCCGAGCAACCATCGGATGCCGATCCGTGGACGATGTCGCCGCTCACTCCAGCGCGCTCCAATGCCCAGGTTTTCTGCGCCATCACCCGCACCAATCCGCAAACGCATGACATCATCGCAGCCAATCTCCACCGCTCGCCGCTGTTCAGTGGTGCCATCGGGGCGGCGGGTCCGCGCTATTGCCCGTCAATCGAGGACAAGATTCACCGCTTTGCGACACGGGATGGGCATCAGGTTTTCCTCGAACCGGAAGGGCTGGATACCCATCTGGTCTATCCCAACGGCATCAGCACCTCGCTGCCCGCCGACGTTCAGCTGGCGTTCCTGCGCAGCATGGCGGGTTTGGACCAGGTGGAGATGGTCGTGCCCGGCTATGCAGTCGAATACGATCACATCGATCCGCGCGCCTTGGGCCGCGATTTGCAGCTGAAGGCGCTGCCGGGGCTCTATTGCGCCGGGCAGATCAACGGCACCACCGGCTATGAGGAGGCGGCCGCGCAAGGGCTGGTGGCCGGGATGCAGGCGGCAGCGGCGGTTCTGGGCCGGGAGCCTGCTGCGCTCGATCGGGCCAACAGCTATATGGCGGTGATGATTGATGATCTGACATTGCACGGCGTCTCCGAACCCTATCGTATGCTCACTGCGCGGGCCGAATATCGGCTGCGGTTGCGGGCCAACAATGCGTCGACCAGGCTGACCCCGCTGGCACTGGCTGCAGGCTGTGTCGGGGAAAAGCGGCGCGCTTGGTTCGTGCGGCGGGAGGGTGAGTGGGAGCAATGGCAGGCGGCCCTCGATCAGCAGGCGAGCGCGGGTGAATTGCGCTCCCATAGCCTGCCCGCTAAGCCCGATGCCGGACGCATGGCCTTGCGCGAATGGCTGCGCTTTCCCGATATTACCCTGCCTCAACTGGCGCCGTTGCTGCCCCACGGGTTCGATCCGCTGAGTGAACTGGCAAGCGAACTGGCGGAAGATGCCGCCTATTCCCCCTATCTCACCCGGCAGGATAGCGAGCTGCGCGATCTGCGTGCCAGCGAGGCGGTCAAGCTGGGAGATCATTTCCCCTATGCGGAAGTGCCGGGCCTATCGCATGAGATGGTCGAGCGGCTCAGCCGGGCGCAGCCGCAGGATCTGTCGGCAGCCGGGCGGGTGCGCGGGATAACTCCGGCGGCCTTGGCGGCTGTGCTGGTGCACGCCCGCAGACTTTCAAACAGGCAAGCAGCATGATCACGACCGAAGAAGAAGCCCGCACGTTCAGCGCGGCACTGTGCGATGCTGCCGGAATAGCGCGGCTGGAGCAATTCATCGGCCTGCTCGAAGCCGAGAATCGCCAGCAAAACCTCATCTCAACCGCCAGTCTTGAACTGGTCTGGCAGCGTCACATCGCCGACAGCCTGCAATTGCTGGTGCATGTTCCACGTGAAACATTGACGGGATCGGGGGGCGAATCGGGCGCGTGGCTTGATCTTGGCAGCGGGGCGGGAATGCCCGGACTGGTGCTGGCCATCGCCCGACCCGACCTCACGTTCAACCTGGTCGAATCGCGCAAGAAGCGGGTCGCGTGGCTCGAAGGGGTGGCCGAGCATTTCGGCCTCAGCAATTGCCGGGTGCATGGTTCGCGGCTGGAGTCTGTAGCAACTGCACCAATGGGGGTCATTTGTGCGCGCGCCTTTGCCCCGCTCGACAAACTCCTGAGGTTATCCGCCCGCTTTTCCACACCGCAGACCATATGGTTGTTGCCCAAGGGGCGTTCGGCAGGACAAGAACTGTCTGAGCAGCCCGAATCGCTGAGGGCCATGTTCCACGTGGAACAATCACGCACCGACGCGTCTGCCGGAATCGTGATCGGGCTAGGGAGGCCAGAACTTCGATGATCGTCATCGCCATCGCCAACCAGAAGGGTGGAGTGGGTAAGACCACCACCGCAATCAACATTGCCACGGCCATGGCGGCCACCGGCTGGCGCACGCTGCTGATTGATCTCGATCCGCAGGGCAATGCTTCCACCGGCATTGGCCTGGCCGCAGCCGACCGCGAATGGTCGAGCTATGACGTGCTGGTCGATCAGGCCAAGCTGGCTGATTGCATTGTCGCCTCCCGCATCCCCGGGCTCGATCTGCTGCCGGCGACGGTCGATCTGAGTGGAGCCGAGATCGAGCTGGTGGGGGTGGAGCATCGCACGCATCGGCTGCGCGAGGCACTGGCCAATCATAAGGGCCACGACGTGTGCTTCATCGATTGCCCGCCATCGCTCGGCTTGCTGACGTTGAACGCGCTGTCTGCGGCGGATACCTTGCTGGTGCCGCTGCAATGCGAATTCTTTGCGCTGGAGGGGCTGAGCCAATTGCTCAAGACAGTCGAGCAGGTGCAGCAGCGGTTCAACCCCGAACTGGGGATCGTCGGCATCGTGCTGACCATGTTCGATCGCCGCAACCGCCTGACCGATCAGGTGAGCGATGATGTGCGCGAATGCCTGGGAGCGCTGGTGTTTGAGGCGGTGATCCCGCGCAACGTCCGGCTGTCCGAAGCGCCCAGCCATGGCCTCCCCGCTCTGATCTATGACCACGCCTGCTCGGGCAGCCGCGCCTATATGGCGCTGGCGCGTGAGCTGATCGGACGCCTGCCGAAAGAGAGAATTGCCGCATGACATCTCCAGACATTGCGCCCGAAACAACTGCCCGCGCCGCGCCGCGCCGCGCTTTGGGCCGGGGGCTGGGCGCACTGCTGGGTGAAACGCGCCGCGAGGAGCCCTTGGTTAGTGCTGAGCCCGAGAGCACGCTTGCGCAGGCCTCCGCCGCCTCGATTGCCCGGGCCGATGGACTGGCCAATCTGTCGGTCGCGCTGATAGAGCCGCATCCCGATCAGCCGCGCCGCCATTTTGACGAGGCCGCGCTCGATGAGCTGGCCGCCTCGATCGCCGCGCGCGGGGTTATTCAGCCGGTGATCGTGCGGCCTTTGCCCGGTGGGCGCTATCAGCTGGTGGCCGGAGAACGCCGCTGGCGCGCGGCGCAAAAGGCACAAGTTCATGAAATTCCAGCACTAATTCGCGATATGCCGGATCGTGACGTCATGGCGTTGGCCTTGATCGAGAATATCCAGCGTGAGGATCTGACCCCGGTTGAAGAAGCGCGGGCCTATCACCGGCTGGCCGAGCTGGAAGGAATGACCCAGGC
>CAMDSM010000156.1 GCA_945906905.1 Altererythrobacter xiamenensis
TGTGGCGTTCGAGGCGTTGATGCGCTGGGACCATCCCGATCTTGGCCCGGTTGGCCCGGCGACCTTCATTCCCATGGCCGAGGAAACGGGCCTGGCGGGAAGGCTTGGCGAATGGGCAATCGAGCGTGCCTGCCGTGATGCGGCGCAATGGCCCGGAGATATCCGCGTCTCTGTCAACGTATCGGCGCAGCAGGTTTTCGCCGGGACGCTGGCGGCGTTTGTCGACGAGGCGCTGGAGAACAGCGGGCTGCGCGCCAACCGGCTGGAACTGGAGATTGCCGAGGGGGTGTTCATGGGTGAGGCCCATGCGGTCGACACCACATTCGCCCGCCTGCGCAAGAGGGGCGTGCGCCTGTCGCTCGACGATTTCGGCAAGGGCCATTCCTCGCTCGCATTCCTGCGCCGGGCACCGTTCGAGCGGATCAAGATCGACCAGAGCTTTGTCCGCGGTTGCTGCGAAGCAGGCGATCCCAATGCTGCAATCATCACCGCCATCGTCAGCCTGGCTGGCGCACTGGATATGGAAACCGTGGCCGAAGGGGTCGAGGCGATGGACGAGCTGGAACAGGTGCGCGCGCGCGGTGCCACGCTGATTCAAGGCTTCATCTTCTCGCGCCCGGTGTCGCAACTAATGGTGATGGCCAAGCTGAAATCGGGCGATTTCAGTTATGAACCCATCGGGCCGGACAAGACCCGCGCCGAACGCCGCACCGTGTTCCGCAGGATTGGTGTGATCCACGAGGACCATCGATATGACGCCATGCTGCGCAATCTTTCGCGCACCGGGGCGCTGATCGAGGGGCTGCTCGAGGTTCCCGTCGGGACCGAACTGGTCCTCGATCTGGGCGGCGGGCAACTGGCGGTGGCGACGGTGCGCCGCTCGCAGGATGCCAGTCAGGGCGTGGAATTCGAGATGCCGCTGGTCAGCGATGGGGCCAATGGTCTGTGCACCCGACACCGCGTCTCGCCCTATCAGCTGGCCTCTGCCGGAATATCATTGGGCCATGGCGACGGCGAGGGCAGTGCCCAATCGACCCCCGCATCTCCCAACCGCCGCCGCTTCATGCAGCTGGACGTTTCCGCCCGCTCAAGCCGCGCCGCTTGATCACTACTGACAGCCGCGCAAACCCTCGCTAGAGGCGGCGCATGTCCACTGAACTCTCGCTGATCCGCAATTTCAGCATCATCGCCCACATTGACCATGGCAAGTCCACTCTGGCCGATCGCCTGATCCAGGCCACCGGCGGCCTGACCGCGCGCGAGATGAGCGAGCAGGTGCTCGACAACATGGATATCGAGCGCGAGCGCGGCATCACCATCAAGGCCCAGACCGTGCGCCTGTCCTACACCGCCAAGGATGGCCTGACCTATGAGCTCAACCTCATGGACACGCCGGGTCATGTCGATTTCGCCTACGAAGTCAGCCGCAGCCTTGCCGCCTGCGAGGGCGCGCTGCTGGTGGTCGATGCGGCGCAAGGCGTGGAAGCGCAGACGCTGGCCAATGTCTACCAGTCGATCGAGCATGACCACGAGATAGTCCCCGTCATCAACAAGATCGATCTGCCCGCCGCCGAACCGGAAATGGTCCGCAAGGAGATCGAGGATATCATCGGCCTCGATGCTTCACAGGCCGTGCTCACCAGCGCCAAATCGGGCATCGGCATTGCCGAGGTGCTCGAAGCCGTTGTCCAGCGCATCCCCCCGCCCAAGGGCGATATCACTGCTCCGCTGAAAGCCATGCTGGTCGATAGTTGGTATGATCCCTACCTCGGCGTGGTGATTCTGGTGCGGGTGATCGACGGGGTGATCAAGAAGGGCCTCCACGTCACCTTCATGCAAGGCGGGACCGAACATCTGGTCGACCGCGTCGGCTGCTTCACCCCCAAACGCACCGATCTGGCAGACCTCGGGCCGGGCGAAATCGGCTTTATCACCGCCCAGATCAAGGAGGTGGAACAGGCGCGCGTGGGCGACACCATCACCACGGTCAAGAACGGCGCGACCAAGGCGCTGGCGGGCTACAAGGAAGTGCAGCCGGTGGTGTTCTGCGGCCTGTTTCCGGTTGATGCGGCAGACTTCGAAAAGCTGCGCGAAAGCATCAGCCGCCTGCGGCTCAACGATGCCAGCTTCAGTTTCGAGATGGAAAGCAGCGCTGCGCTGGGCTTCGGCTTCCGCTGCGGGTTCCTCGGTCTGCTGCATCTGGAGATCATCCAGGAGCGCCTCAGCCGCGAATACGACCTTGACCTCATTACTACCGCCCCATCGGTGGTCTATCGCATCCAGCTGCGCGCCAGCAAAACGGATGACGCGCGCGAGCTGATGCTCCACAACCCGGCCGACTACCCTGACCCAAGCCGGATTGAGCAGATCGACGAGCCGTGGATCAAGGCGGTGATCTATACCCCCGACGAATACCTCGGCTCGATCCTCAAGCTATGCCAGGACCGGCGCGGGATGCAGACCGATCTGACATACGTCGGCGGCCGCGCGCAGGTGACCTACGAACTGCCGCTGAACGAAGTGGTGTTTGATTTCTACGACCGCCTCAAAAGCATCAGCCGCGGCTATGCCAGCTTCGATTACGAACAGATCGGCCTGCGCGAGGGCGACCTGGTCAAGATGAACATCCTCGTCAACAATGAGCCCGTCGATGCCTTGAGCATGATCGTCCACCGCAACGTGGCCGAAGAACGCGGGCGCGGCATGTGCGAGCGGCTCAAGGATCTGATCCCCCGCCACCTGTTCAAGATCCCGATCCAAGCCGCCATCGGCGGAAAAGTCATCGCCCGCGAGACGATTGCAGCGATGCGCAAGGACGTGACGGCCAAATGCTATGGCGGCGATATTTCACGCAAGAAGAAGCTGCTGGATAAGCAGAAAAAGGGCAAGGCCAGGATGCGGGAGTATGGGAATGTCAGCATTCCGCAGGAGGCGTTTATTGCTGCGCTGAGAATGGGGGAGGAGTGATGGTCGATTTGGGCTTTGAAGCACGGTTTGCCTGATTCCCCCACCTCCAACACTCCCTACAGACAACCCCCACAAACCCCGCTAAGCGCGCGCTCAACACCCCTATCCGGTGCGGGCCTCGCCCCGCGCCCTCACACCAAGCAGAGAAAACCACCCTCACCATGGCAGGATACAAAGACCCCTCATTCGAAGAACGCACCGCGCGGGCGCAGGAGGCTCGGGCCAAGGCACTGAAACTGTTGGCCGATCGCCCTCCGGTGGACGAAGCCGTTGTCGCCCAGCGCAAGGCGGCGCAGCTTGCGCGGGATGCTGACGTTGCCGCCAAAAGCGCCGCGCGCAAGGCGGCGATTGCCCAGGCCAAGGCTGACAAGCTGGCCGCCTCAATGGTGCCGGTCAAGGTCAAGCCGACCGAGGCGGAGCTGAAAGCAGCGCGTGATGAGCGCTATGCCGCGCGCAGGAAGCGCAACTCCTGAGGGCAAGGCGGGCTCGCTCGGTTCCAGCTTGCGGGCGGCAGGAAAGCGCTTAATCTCGTCCACTTGTGGGTGAGGGAGCGGTAGGAATGGCGGCGGTGCTGGAGCGGTTGAAGCGCAATGGCGCGGTGATGGCCGGCCTTGCCGTGCTGGCGCTGATTGTGCTGCTGCAACTGGCGCAAACCGCTCCCCTCGAACGCTTGCAGTTGCAGGTGTTCGACAGCTATCAGCGCGCCGCGCCGCGTGTGCAGGCGGGGGCGAGCCCGGTGGTTGTCGTCGATATTGACGAGGCCTCGATCACCCACCTTGGACAATGGCCCTGGCCGCGCACCGATCTGGCCGAACTGACCCGGCGCCTGGGGCAGGCGGGCGCGGCAGCGGTGGCATTCGATATCGTGCTGTCAGAAGCAGATCGCACCTCGCCCGAAGCGCTGATGGAGCGGCTAGGCCCGGCAGGGCAAGCGCTGGCAGGCCTGCCGAGTAATGATGCGCTGCTGGCGCAAAGTTTCGCTGATGTGCCGGCGGTAACGGCGTTCTTCCTCGACAAGGCGCGGTCTGGCCGGGTGGTCGAACCGAAATTCAGCTTCACCCTGCACGGCTCCATGCCCACGGCGGCGGTGCAGAGCTATCAAGGCTCGCTCCAGCCTCTGCCTGTGCTGGAGGCGGCGGCGGCGGGCAATGGCTTTGTTACGCTGGAAGCCGATGCCGACGGAATTGTGCGGCGGGTGCCGCTGGTGGCGATCCATCGCGGGGTGTTGATCCCCTCGCTCGGGCTGGAGGCGGTGCGGGTGGCGCTGGATGCCGGCTCGCCCGATCTCACCACCACCGATGGCAGCGGCGAGACGGTTGGCGCAGGCGGAGCGGCGGTGAGCTTGCGCCTGATCGAACGGCACATTCCGCTGACCGATGCGGGCGAGATGTGGCTGCATTTCCCGGTCGACGGCCAGCGCATCACTCTGCCCGCGTGGCAAATCATTGGCGGCGAACTGTCCGATGCCGCGCTGGCCGAGGCGGTGCGCGGGCGGATCGTGTTTATTGGCGGCAGCGCGGTGGGCTTGCAGGATCTCATCTCCACCCCGGTCAGCGATCGCACCGCCGGGGTCAACGCCCATGCGGTGGCGGCGGAACAGATACTGGCGGGGGATTTTCTGGAGCGTCCAGACTGGGCCGTGGGGCTGGAACTGGTGCTGATGCTGCTGCTGGGCGGGGCGCTGGCGCTGCTGGTGCCGCGGCTTGGTGCAGGGCTGGGGGCCTTGGCGGCGCTGGTGGGCATTGGCGCGGCGGCGGGCGGCAGCTGGCTGGCCTTCACGCAAGCCGACTATCTGCTCGATCCGACCTATCTGGTGCTGGCGCTGGCGGCGATTTACGCCGTCCAGACGGTGGCGGTGTTCTGGCGCGAGGAGCAGAAGCGCCGCTATATCCACGCCGCCTTTGACCGCTTCCTCTCGCCCGAAATGGTCCGCCAGATCGCGGCTGATCCCGGCCGTCTGGAACTGGGCGGGGAGGAGCGCGATATGAGCGTGCTGATGGCCGATATCCGTGGCTTCAGCCGCATTTCGGAGCAGTTCAGCCCGCGTCAGGTGATTGATTTCCTGATCACCTTCCTCACCCCGATGAGCGAGATCCTGCTCGCCCGCCGCGCCACGCTGGATAAATATATCGGTGATGCCGTGCTGGCCTTCTGGAATGCCCCGCTCGACGATCCCGACCACCACGCCAACGCCGCCAGCGCCGCGCTGGAGATGATCGCCCGCACCGCACAGCTCAATGTCGAGCTTGGCGGAAGGGAAGGTGTGACCTGGCCGGGCGAGGTGAAAATCGGCATCGGCCTCAATTCCGGCCTGTGCTGCGTCGGCAATATGGGATCGGCCCAGCGCCTGTCCTATACCCTGATCGGTGACACGGTGAACGTCGCCTCAAGGCTTGAAGGGCTGACCAAGCAATATGGCGTGAGCATTATGATTGGCGGCACGCTGGCGGGTCATCTGCCCGGCTTTGCCTTGTTGGAGGTTGACCATGTGCGCGTTGTCGGCCGCGATGCCCCGGCGCGAATTTTCACGCTTCTGGGGGATGAGGCTGTGGCCGCGCGGGCGGACTTTGTGCGACTGGCGGAGGGGCATACGGCGTTGTTGAGCGCCTATCGTGCGCAGGATTGGGAGGCGGCGGAGGCAGCGCTTGGGCGAGGGCAGGCAGACTATGCGACGTTTGGTGTGGCAGCGCTGGCCGAACTGTTTGCGCGCCGGGTTGAGCGTTTGCGGGCCGATCCGCCGGGGCCGGGCTGGGATGGGGTGTTTTCTGCGACAGAGAAGTAGGGTGACACTGTCACCCAGGCGATTTTTGCTATGTTCGTGGGAGAAAACGGTTTTTCTGTTGGAAAAAGGGTGACACTTTGCGAAGTTTTGGGGCAAAACGCTTGGCCGTGCGCGGGTGCAGGGGATTGACGGTATGAAGGAGCCGGGCGCAGGTTAAGCAGGTTGGGGCGGTGTAGGAAAGCGGGCGTTTGCGGTCGAGGGTGCGCTTGGGGGACAGGCTATTGCGTGTCCCCGGCTATCGGTGCAACATTGTGCTTGGCAGGAGGGTATGGTGGTGTTTGGGGGTTGTTGCACCTGTCCCTGTAATACCGTAATTCCTTGGGATTAGGCAATCGGTGCGATTTGCTGTAGGCTCGAGCTTCCAATAATCGCTGAGGATTTCATGGGCCGCAAATTGACCGCATTAACGGGACTTGCGGCGCAGGCTTTCGTTGTGTGCCATCCGGTAAACGCAGCGAACATTAACTCTGTACCGCTCGGTAATGGCGGAGTCTCGATTGTCATCTCCGGCGAGATTGGGCCGGGTGATGCTGAGCAGTTCAGTCGAGAGGCTGCCCAATATTCGGCTGCGATCGTGGTACTAGAAGGTCCAGGCGGCTCTACGGTCGAAGCAATTGAAATTGGGCAAGCAATCCGCCTAAGAGGTTTCAGAACGCTAGTTTTGCCTGGAGATATTTGCAGTTCGGCTTGTGCTCTTATCTGGCTC
>CAMDSM010000157.1 GCA_945906905.1 Altererythrobacter xiamenensis
GGTCGAACTGGACGAACCTTCGTGTGACCGGCTGGAGGAGCAGGCGGAGCATTTCGCCACGCTGGGCTTGATGATCGAACGCTTCGGCCCATCCGCCATGCTGGTGCGCGCGCTGCCGTCCGCGCTAGGTTCGGCTGACTGCCAGGTGCTGTTGCGCGATCTGGCCGATGATCTGGCCCACCACGGCGAGGCGCTGTTACTGGGCGAGAAAATCGAGCATGTGCTGGCGACCATGGCCTGCCACGGATCGGTCCGTGCAGGCCGGGTGCTGAGCGTGGTCGAAATGAATGCCCTGTTGCGCGAGATGGAACGCACCCCGCGCTCGGGCCAGTGCAACCATGGTCGGCCAACATGGGTCAAACTGTCGATGGGTGATGTCGAAAAACTGTTCGGGAGGCATTGATGCGTTTTGCTTATATGATGCCGCTGTTGGCGCTGCTGGCTCTGGCCGCTTGCGGGGAAGCCCCGGTGCCAGATGGCCCGACGCAGAGTGACCAGCAAGCGGTCACCATGGTCGAGGATGCAAATGCGGTGATCCCGCCAATGGTCGCGCTCGTGCCCGAGGCCATCGCATCTGCCGATATCAAAACCCACGATATGACCGGCCCTTCATGCAACTACCACATGGCCACCACGGAGGGCCCGCTGATAATCGCAAGGCCCGGCGATGCCTTCGTGAAGCTGGATGGTGAGGTTATCCGCCTTGCCGCCGACCCCGGATCGCGCGCCCTGCCCAGTGACACCCGAACATCCTATAACGGGCGCGAATTCTCGCTGCGGCTTGAAAATGCCGGCCCGCTAAACACGATAAGCCTGCGCGACCGTTGGGATCGGGAAATATATTCTGGCACTGGCCCGGTTCGCTGCGGGGCGTAGAGCGGCCTCCGGCTCAACTGATTCTCGAACCCTAAACCCCGTCCATGCTGAGCTTGTCGAAGCACGGCACTTTTCTTCGTGCCTCACGTGGAACCACTTCAAGAAAAAAACAGTGCTTCGACAAGCTCAGCATGGACGGGTTTGCGGCGGATTGAGCGATCGCCACACTAACCCAAAACCTCGTCAAACAGCGCCATCATCGCTGCCCAACTCTGCCGATCCGCGCTGGCGTCATAGGCGGTGGCGGGGTTGGGATTGTGAGCCGGGTTGGTGAAACCGTGTTTTACCCCACCATAGGAATGGAAATGCCAATTGCCCCCGGCATGGTCCATCTCCTCCCAGAATTTGAGCACCTGATCGCGCGGAACCAGCGGATCGGCATCGCCGTGGCACACCAGGATGCGCGCGCTGACTGCGCCGGGCTGGGCAGGTAAATCAGTGTTCAGCAGCCCGTGAAAACTGACAGCAGCAAACAGCGGAGCGCCCTCGCGCGCCAGTTCCAGCGCTGCCTGCCCGCCCATGCAGAAACCAATCGCGCCCATTGGCAGCTCGGCGGCTTCGGGCAGGGCGGCGAGCGCCTTGACCGCCGCGCGCAATCGCTGGCGATAGGCTTGCGGTGTGGTGCGGATGGCGAGGGCACATTCGCGGGCAGAATCAAAATCCACCGGAGCCTGGCCATAGAAATCGGCCACCAGCGCCAGATATCCGCGCGAAGCCAGATCGGCCGCCTTGTCGAGCACCGATGGCGTGGGGTTCATGATCGTGGGGAAAACGACAATGGCCGCGCGCGGCGCGCTGGAGGGGCGGAAGATCAGGCCGGTGAGCGCGGTGTCGCCATCGGTATAGTTGAGCTGTTCCATTGTCACTCAGTCGGCAGGAAATCGGGCACCGAGAGATAGCGCTCGCCCGTGTCATAGTTGAAGCCGATCACGCGGGTTCCCTTGGGCATGTCGGCCAGCTTCTGGGCGATGGCAGCCAAGGTCGCGCCCGAACTGATCCCCACCAGCAAGCCTTCCTCGCGCGCGCAACGGCGGGCCATTTCGCGGGCTGCGTCAGCATCGACCTGGATCGCACCGTCAATAACGCGGGTGTGCAGGTTTCCGGGAATGAATCCTGCGCCAATACCCTGGATTGGATGCGGGCCGGGCTGGCCGCCGGAGATGACGGGCGAGAGCGCGGGCTCCACCGCATAGGCCTTCAGGCCCGGCCACGCAGCTTTCAGCACCTCAGCGCAGCCGGTCAGGTGACCGCCGGTACCAACGCCAGTGATCAGCAAGGCAGGCGGGGCATCAGCGAAATCGGCGAGGATTTCCTGCGCGGTGGTGCGGGCATGAACGGCGATATTGGCCGGGTTTTCAAACTGCTGCGGCATCCACGAACCGGGGTGCTCCGCCACCAGCTGCGCGGCCCGCTCCAACGCACCCTTCATGCCCTTTTCGCGCGGGGTGAGGTCAAAACTGGCGCCATAGGCCAGCATCAGGCGGCGGCGTTCGATGCTCATGCTCTCGGGCATCACCAGAATGAGTTTGTAGCCCTTGACCGCCGCCACCATGGCCAGACCTATGCCGGTGTTGCCGCTGGTCGGCTCGACAATGGTACCGCCGGGTTTCAGCGCCCCGCTGGCCTCGGCATCCTCGACCATGGCCAGGGCAATGCGGTCCTTGATCGAGCCGCCGGGGTTGGCCCGCTCGCTCTTCACCCACACCTCGTGATCGGGGAACAGCTTGGACAGGCGGATATGCGGCGTGTTGCCGATGGACTGGAGGACGTTGGCGAACTTCATGTCAGTCTCCCGTGTGGTCGCGGTTCTGGCCATCTTCTAGCAGATGATCGGGCGGATCGAAGCTCTTCGTAGCGCGCAGGACCGGAAATATCTGCGACCATGTGGCAACCGTAATCACCGCGCCAATCCCACCCAGCACCACAGCAGTCACCGGCCCGAGCAGAAACGCCAGACTGCCGGAGAAGAAATCGCCGAATTCATTCGAAGCCGAAATGGTCATCTGCGACACCGCCGACACCCGCCCGCGTTTGTCGTTCGGCGTATGTAGCTGGATCAGCGATTGGCGAATGAAGACGGAAAACATATCCGCACAGCCGACGACAAACAGCATCGCCAAGCTCAGCGGCATCGAAGTGCTAAGGCCAAAAATGATCGTCGCCACGCCGAATATCGCCACTGCCCACAGCATCTTGGGGCCGACGTTGGTCTTCAGTGGGCGGACCGAGAACCACGAGGCCGACGCCGCCGCGCCGATGGCCGGGGCCATTGTCAGCTGCGCCAGCCCCGGTGCGCCAACATGCAGGATATCACGGGCATAGACAGGGAACAGCGCGGTGGCTCCCGCCAGAAACACCGCGAACAGATCAAGCGTGATCGATCCCAGCACCATCTTGTTGTGCATGACATAGACCAGCCCCTCGCGAATCTGGCTGATCGGACCCTGCTGGTTATCAATCTCCACGCGCGGCACCGCACCGATGAAGCCCAGCGCCACAATCGCCAGCACGAACAGGCCAGAGGCCACGGCATAAGGCAAATGTGGCGCGACATCATAGAAATAGCCGCCCACTGCCGGGCCCACGATCATCCCCACCTGCCACGCGATTGATGACAGGGCGATGGCCTGTGGCAGCATTGCCGGCGGCACCAGATTGGGGGCCAGCGCGCTCAGCGGCGGGCCGGAAAAAGCCCGCGCCACGCCCAGCGCCACCGCCACCAAGAACAGCGCATTGAGGGTGATCGCATTGTCGTAGGTCAGCCAGGCCAGCGCTCCGGCGCAGGCCAATTGCAGCAGGATCGCCATCCGCGCCAAGTTGCGGCGGTCAAACCTGTCAGCCGCCAGACCCGAGAACGGCGTGAGGACGAACAAGGGCGCAAATTGCAGCAGGCCGATCAGTGCCAGCTGGCCCGATGCCCCGCCCACGCTCATCCCGGCGTCGCGCGCCAGGTTGTAGGTTTGCCAGCCGATAATCAGCAACATGGCATATTGCGCCAGCGTCATGCACAGGCGCGCCAGCCAAAAGGCGCGATAGTTGGCAATACGGAAGGGAGACTGCTGTTCGATCACCCGCTCGCCATGGCAGCGGGCCGGGGCTTTGCCAAGAAATTAGCCGTTGGGGCAGGTAAAGTTCAGCGCCGACCCTTTACCGTCGCCTGCGCAACGCCGGGTTGGGCTGCAATTCGCGGATCATCGCCATGAAGCTGTCGAGCCGGATGATCCGTTCGAACTGGAAGCCGGCGCGATCCTCGGTCACCCAGATGACATAGGCCTCGATCCGGCCGACCACCGGCAGACGCACAATCAGCCGATCACCGCGCGCCAGGATCGGCGCCTTGTCGACCATGAAACCATGGGCCGAGATATTGCTGACATGCAATTTCATGTCGCCCGAAATGCGATGCTCCGCAATCACCGGATAGTCGACTGGGTGGCGCGTCGAGCGCCGCAAGTCGGTTACGGACAGGCTTGCCCCGTTACCCATAAACCCGTGATCCTTCGTCAACGCACTATTGCGAAAGATCGTTTTCACACAAAAAGCTGGATAAAGGGTAAAGGCCCTAAGAACCGCGCAATACGGCGTGCTTCTTACGGCCAAGGCTGAGCTTGCGCTCCTCGCCCGAGGCAAGCTGGATAACCAGCGCCTCGTCGCTCACCGGCTGCTCGTCCAGCTTTACCGCGCCCTCGGCCAGCTTGCGCTTGGCCTCGCCGTTGGAGGCGGTGAAGCCCAGCGCGGTCAGCGCCGCGCCAATGCGCAAGCCGTCGGCGGGAATGTCGAGCACGGGCAGATCGCCGCCCATGCCGCCCGCACCGAACGTTTGCGCCGCGGTCGCCTCGGCAGCCGTCGCCGCGGTGTCACCGCGCACCAGCCGCGTCACTTCGTTGGCCAGCACCACCTTGGCGGCGTTGATTTCGCTGCCTTCGAGCGCTTCGAGGTGGGCAATCTCGTCCAGCGGCAAATCGGTGAACAGGCGCAGGAACCGCCCGACATCGCGATCATCGGCGTTGCGCCAATATTGCCAGAAGTCATAATTTGGCAGCTGATCCTCGTTCAACCACACTGCGCCCGCAGCCGTCTTGCCCATCTTGGCGCCATCGGCCGTGGTCAACAGCGGGGTGGTGAGGCCGAACACCTCGGTCCCGTCCATCCGGCGGCTGAGTTCCACGCCGTTGATGATATTGCCCCACTGGTCAGACCCGCCCATCTGTAAACGGCAAGCGAACCGCTGTGACAGCTCGCGGAAGTCATAGGCTTGCAGGATCATGTAGTTGAATTCGAGGAAGGTCAGCGGCTGTTCGCGCTCAAGCCGCAGCTTGACCGAATCGAAGGTCAGCATCCGGTTGATGGTGAAATGCGGGCCGACATCGCGCAGCAGATCGACATAGCCGAGCTGGCTCAGCCACTCATCATTGTTGACCATCACCGCATCGGTCGGGCCATCGCCGAATGTCAGCAACTGCTCGAAAACGGTGCGGATGCTGGCGATGTTCTGGTCGATCAGTTCGGGCGTGAGCATCCGGCGGCTCTCATCCTTGCCCGATGGATCGCCGATCTTGGTGGTGCCGCCGCCCATCACCACGATCGGCTTGTGCCCGGCCTGCTGGAGGCGGCGCAGCATCATGATTTGCACAAGGCTGCCGACATGCAGGCTTGGCGCGGTGGCATCAAAGCCGATATAGCCCGGCACGATCTGCTTGGCGGCCAAGGCATCAAGCGCCCCGCCATCGGTAAGCTGGTGGATATAGCCGCGTTCGCTCAGCAGGCGGAGCAGGGATGAGGAATAGCTTGTCATAGTGGCGGGCGGTTAGCACGGGGAGCGCACGATGCAAACGCAGCAACTGGTTTCGCATCCTGCATCCGCACCGCTGGCGGTGACCGAGATCGATGCGCGCTGGGAGGTTGTTGGCCCATGGTTGCAGTTGCGCTGGCGGGTGGACGGTGCCGCAAGGCTCATTCTGCCGCCTTTTACCGGCCGCCACCGCCGCGATGGCTTGTGGCAGGCCACCTGCTTTGAAATGTTCGTGCAGCCCGCTGGCGGCGCGCCTTATGCCGAGTTCAACTTCAGCCCGTCGGAAGCCTATGCCGCCTATGATTTCACCACCTGGCGCGAAGGCATGAGCGAACGGATGCTCAGCCACGATCCGGTCATCACCCCGCGCCGGGGCGGCGATGTGCTGATTATGGATGTGGCAATCCCGCTGGCCGATCTGCCTGCGCTGCCCGCCGCGCTGTCGCTCACTTGCGTGATTGAGGAGGAGGGCGGGGCCAAGTCGTTCTGGGCGATGGCGCACGGCAGCCCGGCCAAGCCCGATTTCCACGATCCGGCTTGCTTCGCCGCCACTCTTGAGCCACCCAGAAACCCATGAAATTTGGAATAGATCGCCTGCTGGCGGACAAGCAATTGCAGGATCAACTGGCCGGGCGGCGGGTGTCTCTGGTCGCGCACCCGGCGAGCGTGACGGAAAACCTCACCCACTCGCTCGATGCATTGATTGCCGCAGGCGTCAATGTCACCAGCGCGTT
>CAMDSM010000158.1 GCA_945906905.1 Altererythrobacter xiamenensis
CTCCGGCGGATCAATAGGCCCGCGCCACCAGTATCCGCTCCACCGCAGGCGCACCGGTGAAGATACACAGGCCGTCAGCAGGCGAACCATCGCGCGGCACGTTTCGGATCGTGAGCTTGTGGGCTTTCAACCGCTCGGTCACCGCTTCCAACGCTTCGCCGGTGGGCTTTGACCATTGCACTTCCAGCCAGCCGGGGCGGGCCTGATTGTCGGCAAAGTGCGCCGCGACTTCGTCCATGGTGGTAACACCGCGGGTAATATTGGCATCGCGGCGGGTCCGGGCCTGATTGAACAGCGCCTGCTGAATCGCCTCCAACAGCGAAGCCGCCTGCGCCGCAAAGTCCTCGCGGGTGAGGAACTGGAAGGCGGGCTTGCCGTTATCGGCATTCCACAGCTGATCACGTCGCAATAGCGCCAGCTTGCCCTCGGCCATATCGCGAGAGCCAACCTCGATGATCAGCGGCGCGCCCTTGCGCACCCAGTCCCAGCGCTTGGCCGCAGCCTTGCCGGGCTTGACATCCAGCATCACTCGCAACCGCTCATCCAGCGCCCGCTGGCTTGCCAACATCGCGCGCAACTCCTCGCAATAGGCGACCAAGGCCTCATCCTCGGGCGCTTCACGCAGCATCGGGATAATCACGATCTGGTGCGGCGCAATCGCGGGTGGCACGCGCAGCCCATCGTCATCGCCGTGGACCATGATGATCCCGCCGATCAGCCGGGTGGATACGCCCCAGCTGGTGGTATGGCAGAACTGCTGCCCGCCTTCCTTGTCCTGATACTGGATACCCGCCGCATGGGCGAAATTGGTGCCGAGGTAGTGGCTGGTGCCCGCCTGCAAAGCCTTGCCATCCTGCATCATCGCCTCGATCGACCAGGTCTCGACCGCGCCGGGGAAACGCTCATTCTCAGGCTTTTCGCCCGCGATCACCGGCATGGCGAGATCGTCCTCGGCACAGGCGCGATACATTTCCAGCGCGCGGTGCGTTTCGGCCAAGGCATCGGTGCGGTCGGCGTGAGCAGTATGGCCTTCCTGCCACAGGAATTCGCTGGTCCGCAGGAACATCCGGGTGCGCATTTCCCAGCGCACGACATTGGCCCACTGGTTGGTCAGCAACGGCAGATCGCGCCAACTGCGGATCCAGCGCGCCATGGCATCGCCGATGATGGTTTCGCTGGTGGGGCGCACAACCAGCGGTTCCTCCAGCTTGGCCTCGGGGTCGGGGATCAGCCCACCCTTGCCATCGGAGATAAGCCGGTGATGAGTGACGACCGCCATTTCCTTGGCGAACCCCTCAACGTGGCTCGCCTCGCGTTCAAAATTCTTGAGCGGGATGAAGATCGGGAAATAGCAGTTCTGCACGCCTGCCGCCTTGATCCGGTCATCCATCAGCCGCTGGATGCGTTCCCAGATGCCATAGCCCCATGGCTTGATCACCATGCACCCGCGCACGCCCGATTCCTCGGCCATGTCGGCGGCAGAGATCACTTCCTGATACCAGGCGGCGAAATCATCCTCGCGTTTGATGGTCAATGCATGGCGAATGGCTGACATGGTGTGCCCCGGCTGTGTCCGATGGTGGAAATTTGGCCTGCCATGGCGCGGCAGCCGCGCCAAGTCGAGTGGCTAACCGCCCATGCGGTCGAGCTTGTCCTGCATCGCCTTCATCTGCGCCCGCAACTGCGCCAGATCAGCGGGGTCGGCGGCGGGTGTGGCAGAGTGTGCAGCTGCGGCGGATCGGTCGTTAGCGGGCTTGAGCATAAATGCCTCTGCCGCAGCCTGGAACATCGCCATGTTGGTTTCGGCCAGACGGTTGAAGCCATCGGGGCTGATGCTGGAGGTGAAGGCTTCCTGAAAGCGGCCTTGATTGGCGCGGAAATTGTCCATCGTGGCATCGAGGTAATGCGGCATCAGCGCCTGCATCGAATTGCCATACATGCCGATCAGATTGCGCAGGAAGCTGACCGGGAGCAACTGCTCACCATTGGCCTCTTCCTCCATGATGATCTGGGTGAGGATGGCGTGGGTGATGTCGTTGCCGGTCTTGGCATCGAGCACCTGAAAATCCACTCCGTCGCGCGTCATCCGGGCCAGATCATCCAGCGTGATGTAGCTAGACGACTGGGTGTTGTAGAGCCGCCGGTTGGCGTACTTTTTGATAATTGTGGGAGTTTCACCCGATCCCTTGGAGGCCATTGCCTACGCACTCCCGATTTCACGCTTAATTTCGCACTCGCAGCACCTTAGCACTTGCAGCATAGCGATTGCAATCATTTGGGCCATCCGACGCAATCAGCTGCCGCGCAAGAACCGTTTTCCCAATGTTGTCAGCAACTCATATTGCGAAAGACCGCTGATTTTGGCCACTACTGGCAGATCGAACGGTATCCCGACGAAATCACCCTCGCTCAGGTCCGGCGCGGCGGAACAGTCCACCACGGTCATGTCCATCGAAACGCGGCCCAGAATCGGCAGCGCGATTCCCTTGTGTTGCAGTGCACCGCCGGGCCCTCGGCAGCGCAAGAAGCCATCGGCATAACCGATCGACACCGTCGCCACTTCCAACTCGTTGCGGGCGGTGAAAGTGGCGTTATAGCCCACGCTGTCCCCCGCAGCCAGTTGCCGGCGCTGGATCACGGCGGCTTGCGGAAACACCACCTGCGCGATCACATCGGCCAGCTCAGGCCGCGCAATCCCGCCATACAGCGACAGGCCGGGCCGGGTCAGATCGAGCGCATAATCGCGGCCCAGCGCGATCCCCGCGCTGTTGGCCAGGCTGAGCGCCTGATGCGGCACCTGGCTTGCGGCCTCGCGGAACCGGGCCAGTTGCCGGGCATTGAGCGGACCGTCCTCGTCTGCCGAGGCCAGGTGCGACATCAGCAGGTCCACATCCAGCGCCGCAATCACCGGCTCTGCCAGATCGCCCGGGGCCACGCCCAGCCGATTGATCCCGGTATCGACCATCAGATCGCAGGCCCCGCCACCAGCTTGCGCCCACACTTGCGCTTGATGCAGCGAATTAATCACCGGGCGCGCCCCGATGGCACGGGCATAGGCAGCCTCAGCCGCGTTGTTGACCCCGTGCAGCACCGAAAGTTGCAGCGGTGAGGCATGGCGCAGCACGGCGGGAACCTCGCTCCAATGCGCGACAAAGAAATCGCGCGCGCCCGCTGACAGCAAGGCCGGGAGAGCCTGTGCCACGCCCACGCCATAGGCTTCGGCCTTCACCGCCGCCCCAGCCCGTGCGCTGCCCGAGAGCCGGTTCAGCGCCTGCCAGTTGGCCGCCAGCGCATCGGCATCGATGTGCAGGCGCAAGCTGGCGGGAGGCAGGTCAGTTGTGGTCATCGGAGAAATCGCGCGGCTTGCCACCCGGCAAGCCCCATACCGCGACAACCAGAGCCAGCAGCACCATCGCCCAAGGATACCACAGCCCGGCATAGATATCGCCGGTTTTGGCCACCACCCAGGTGCCTATCAGCGGAACCACCCCGCCAAACCAGCCGGTGCCGAAGTGGTAGGGGATCGACATCGAGGAATAGCGTATCCGGGCCGGGAACATCTCCGACAGCAGCGCTGCAACCGGGCCATAGGTAAAGCCCGATAGCGCGTTGAGCACGGTCAGCGCGGCAACGATCTTGACCACCGCCAACGTATCTGGAACCACTTTGGCCCCGGCTTCCGCTGCGGCTAGGGCCGGTTCCATCGCCCAGCCGAGCGCCCAAAAACATGGGAACAGCAGCACCAATGTGGCGACATAGCCCCAGACGATCGGGGCCTTGCGCCCAATCCGGTCTGACAGCGCGCCCGAGCCGATGAAGAACACCAGCCCAACCAGCGCCGATCCAGCGACGATCACCTGTGCCACGCCTTCTTCCATCCGCATCGGGCCGGTCAGGAAAGTCAGGCTTGAGAAGGTTGCGGTATACCAGATTACGGTCAGCCCCACGGCAACCCCGAACAGGGCCACAAATATCCGGCGCTTGTTGCCGGGATAAGTGAAACTTTCGACGAAGGGATTGGCGGCAATCTGGCCTTCTGCCTTCATCGCTTTGTAAACCGGGCTTTCGGACAGCTTGACCCGCATCCACAGCGAAACCGCCAACAGCGCCAGGCTGAGCAGGAACGGCACGCGCCAGCCCCAGTCTTGCCATACGTCAGCCGGGATCAGCAGCTTGCAGCCCAGCACCACGGCCAGGCTGAGGATGAACCCGCCAACCACGCTGGCCTGGATGAACCCGGTGTAAAAGCCGCGCTTGGTAGGCGGGCTGTGTTCTGAAACATAGATCGCTGCACCGCCGTATTCGCCGCCCAGCGCCAGACCTTGCAGCACCCGCAGAAAGATTATGATTGCAGGCGCGGCCATGCCGATCGTTTCGACCGAAGGCACCATCCCGACCCCGGCGGTGGCAATGCCCATCAAGGTCACCGTGACCAAGAAGGTATATTTGCGCCCCAACTTGTCACCCAGATAGCCAAACAGGATCGCGCCAAGCGGGCGAAAACCAAAGCCCACGGCAAAACCGGCCCAAACCACCATCTGGCGAACCAGTTCGTTGTCACTGGGCACAAAGGCCTCGCCGATGATCGACGCCAGCGTGCCGTAGATGAAGAAGTCATACCATTCGAACACCGTGCCCGCCGATGAGGCGGCGATGACGAGGCGGATTTCCTTCGCCGTCGGTTCAACCTGCGTTAGTTCCGTGCTGCTACTGGCCATTCGAACCCCCCACTTTTGCCACAGGGCCTAGCCTGCAGCGGGCGCGCTGGAAAGGGCTGCGATGGCAGCCCTCCACGGCAACAGGATGGCTCCATGACGCGCGGGATAGATCCGCGCGGCTTCGAGCAGGTCCAGATCGGGCCAATCGGCAATCGGCGCGTCTCCATCCAGCCAGCCCTCGATCCGGTCATGCATGGCGTCCATGCAGGCCAGATCGCGGCCAGGGGCATGGCGGGCGAAGATCGCCGCAGCGGCCTGACCCACGGCGCAGGCGCGCACCCGCAGGCCCAGCGTTTCAATCCGGCCCGCCTGATCAAGCGCGATATCCAACCCCAGTGTGCTGCCACAAGTGACCGCGCGGGCATCGCCGTGCAGCGGTAAGCTCTCAATGGGCGGGAAATCGGCCAGTTCCACGGTCAGCGCCAGCAGCTGCGGCGTATAAAGCCGGGCCGCGCTCACCCGCCGTCGGCCGCTTCGGCCTGGTGCAGCACGGCGCGGCGTTGGGCGATCAGCTGGACCATTTCTTCGGAACTGGCGCTGATGAAGGGATAGGTGCGGGCCGTCGTCATCCACACAGGTCGGCCCAGTGCCCCCCGCCCCGAATCATAACCCAGTGCGATCAGCGAGAAGGCAAACACCGCCACGATCGTTCCCTTGACCGCGCCGAAACCGAAACCCAGCACCCGGTCAATTGGGCCGAGCACCGATTTGCGGGCACTATCGCCGGTCCGGCCTGCTATCAGGCGCATCGCCGCATAAGGGATAAGCAGCAGTAGAACGAAAGCCAGCAGCGCCGCGCCGGTGGGTGTGCCCATGATCGCATAGATGATCTGGGTCAGATCGGTGTGCAGATAACGGATCGCGAACACAGCCAGCACCCACGAAGCAAGCGACAGCACCTCCTGCACGAAACCACGCATGAAACCGCCAGCAGCAGCCGCGCCGACGATCAGCAGGACTATGAAATCAAATAGGGTCATCGCACTGCAAGACCTATGCTGATGCCATCACCCGGTCAACGAGGCCTGGCAGTCCGGCGATCCCAGCATAGCGTAATTTTGCCACGGCTTGGCTTTCTCCGGCCCCTTCTCCCGCTGGACCGCAGGCCGAATTGAACCCCAGCTTGGCCGCTTCCTTCACCCGCAAGCCGGAATGGCTGACCGGACGAACCTCACCCGAAAGCGAGACTTCGCCAAACCAAATCGACCGCAACGGCAGCGGTTTATCCGCCAAGGCCGACACCAAAGCAGCCGCCACCGCCAGATCTGCGGCCGGATCGGACAGGCGATATCCGCCCGCGACATTGAGATAGACCTCAGCCGAAGAAAAATTCAGCCCGCAGCGCGATTCGAGCACCGCCAGCAGCATCGCCAGCCGCCCGCTATCCCATCCCACCACCGCCCGGCGCGGGGTGGCGCCCGATTGCAGACGGACGATCAGCGCCTGAATCTCCACCAGCACCGGGCGCGTCCCCTCCAAAGCCGGGAACACTGCGCTGCCCGCCAGCGGTTCATCGCGGCCAGACAGGAACAGCATCGAGGGGTTGGAAACCTCGGCCAGCCCATGCCCCTCCATCGCGAACACGCCGATCTCGTCGACCGCGCCAAAGCGGTTTTTCAGCGCCCGCAGGATGCGATACTGGTGGCTGCGCTCGCCCTCAAAGCTCATCACCAC
>CAMDSM010000159.1 GCA_945906905.1 Altererythrobacter xiamenensis
TCGCAGCCAAAGGCGATGTGCATGAACTTGAAGTGGTCGGGCGCGATCGGCAGGTCGCAATTGACCCAGAAGATCGAGTGATGCTCGTAGGTGCCACTGGCGCGGGCGAAGATGCCGGTGCCCTTGGAATGGTCGGTATAGCGGAAGCCCATGTGCC
Organism: Altererythrobacter xiamenensis; assembly: GCA_945906905.1. Taxonomy (GTDB): domain Bacteria; phylum Pseudomonadota; class Alphaproteobacteria; order Sphingomonadales; family Sphingomonadaceae; genus Alteraurantiacibacter; species Alteraurantiacibacter xiamenensis_A. Next base: position 158 of record CAMDSM010000159.1, read on the forward strand.
GTTCGTAGAATTCAAAGCTGGCGACATAGTCGGGGCTGAAAAAGACCACGTGGTTGATGGTTTTGGGCAGGCACTTGTGGCGCCAGATGCGGTGCTGGTTGAAACGCGGATAGGAGGTTGGGGTGTTGACCGGACTGGCCTCAGACACGAATGTGCGCTTGGTCCACAGGCGTAGCGCGATCGGCTGGCCATCGGGGCACGCGGCGCGCACGGTGCCATCGACGGCAGTGGTTACGGCAACTTCAGTCGCCAGGCTGGCGGCGATCCGGTCAAGCGCAGACTGGTTTTCCACGCCCCAAACGGTTTCCTTCAATCCGTCACCGGGGAAAGGATCGAGCGCGGGCAAGCGCGCATCGCCGTGCTTGTAGAGCACCACCCGACTGCCCGAGGGGAGGCGGAACACGGCTTCGTCCGGGTTTTCGCTTTCCAGCGAGAGGCCGAAATCGCTCCAGAATCTGGTGTGTTCGGCCAGATCAGCAACGCCGAAAACCACCGATTCAATACCCACAATGCTCATGCGTCACCCAGTTTTGTGTCCATCGCCCGACATTGCCGTGCAAGCGCGTGACAACAAACCGGATTTCTTGGGTAAGCAGCTATTTGTTTGAGAGATACAAGTCAGCCCTTGCGGAACAATAGCGAGACGATGAACACCATGGTCTTGAAATCGAGCATCTTGAGCGCCGCGCGGGCTTCCCTTGGGGTTAGTTTGGCAGCCATCGGCATGGTGCCGAAAATCTTGCCGCGGATCACCAGCGTGTCACCATCGCGCTCGAAGGCCCGCACGGTCATCAGTTCGGCGTTGTTGGCATCGAGAATCTTCATTGCTTCATCACCTTGTCAAAATCGATTCCCAGATCGTCCATGATCTTGATCGCCGTCGGGCGGCCCACGCCGAAGATCGCTCCGCCGGGATGCATGAATGGGCCGCACAGATACAAGGCCTCTACACCTGGCACAGCATATTGCGCCAGTTCGGGTGTTGGCCGAAAGCCCGAAGTCTGGAAGAATTGCAGCCCCAGGCCATGGACCTCGCCATTGACGAACGAGTTGGGCGACCAGCGTTCCATATCCAGCGGGCTGTCCACTTCGCGGGCGATGACGCTTGTCGCGAGGCCGGGGAAAAAGTGCGACAGGCTCTCGATCAGCCGGTCGGCCACGTCTTCCTTGATGTCGTCCCAGCGGGCTGGTCCTTGCCGGTCGAGGCTGTAGGGTTGGTAACTGGTGAGGTAGAGTTGTGACTTGCCTTCGGGTTGCAGGCCGGGAAAGCCCACTATGCCGCCGCCATGCAGTGGGTTTTCGAGGCCCGGCTGCCCGCGGCGCAATGGCTCGAAACTGTCGAGGAAGCCCTGCAACGTGGTGGCGGTGATGCAGTTTGCGGCGGAGTGCGCCAGCTCCTCGGGGATCCTGGACGACAGTTCCTCAACCGACCGGTCCAGCGCGGCGTCGATCTTGAACAGGGTGTAGGGCGCGTTCTTGGTCCGCTTGGCGCGGCGCAGCATGGATTCGTCCAGCCCGCTGACAAAGTCATCGAGCTTGGCCGGGTGTATGCCAGCGACAACCGCATCCTTGGCCCGGAATTCCTCGCCATCGGTCGAGCGCAAGCCAACCGCGCGGCCGCTTTCAACGATCACAGAATCGATCTTGGTATTCAGCCGGATTTCCCCGCCATTATCGGTGATGCAGGCGGCCAGCGCCTTTGACAGCGCACCACTGCCCTCGGTCGGGAAGCCGACCGGGTGGAAATGCACCAGCAGGATCATGATGATCATGCCAAATCCGGTGCCCATGTCGTCGGGGAATTGCAGAATCCCTTCGGAGACCCACTTCAGCAGGTGGATCTTGAGAATATCGGTCTCGAACATCTCGTCGACAATCTGCAGCGGGCTGCGCAACATCAGGTCGAGCAGGCGGCGGCCATCCTCGTTGCTCTCCAGCATCGCGATGAAGGGGCCCATCGGGATGGGGACGTTGAACATCCCCTGCAGCAGCATCGGCATAATCCGCTCGCCCCATTCGACGAATTCGCGATAGGTGTCGGCGTCCTTCTCGGAATAGCGGGCGATGTATTGGCAGGTCTTGTCGAGATCGACGAAGGTCACGAAATGCGAGAAGTCCTTCAGCAGCAGGCCCATCGGAGCCTCTGGGTAGAAATACTTCAGCCCGTATTTTGACTTCAGGCCCAGCTCGTCGCGCACCAGCAGCGGGTTGGCCTGGATCATGCCGTGCATGGCCGAATGCTTGTTGTGAAAGAAACCCGGCGCCGTGCGCTCAAGCGTCACCGCGCCGCCGCCGATAAACTCCTTCATCTCGCACACCAGCACCTTCTTGCCGGCCTTGGCGAGGTAGGCTGCCGCGCCCAACTGGTTGTGGCCGCCGCCCATCACGACGATGTCATATGTGCTCATGTCTGGTCTCCGGAAAAGAAGCTGCGGAAGCGGTCGATGCCGGGCACATGGCTGGCGCAGCCGCCATCGCTGACCAGCACCTGGCCGGTGATGTTGCGCGCCGCTGGGCTGGCGAGGAAAGCGATGGCCTCGGCGATGTCTTCGGGCTCACCCAGCTGGTCGCGCAGGGTCTCGGCCTCGACCACTTCGCGCAGGGGTGCCGGGAAGGCTTCGAACAGCGCCGCCGTCATGGTCATGCCCGGAGCGACTGCATTGCAACGCACACCCTGCTTGCCATGGCTGGCGGCAATCGCCCGGGTCAGCTGGATGATCGCGGCCTTGCTGCTCGAATAGGCCGCCTGGATCAGGTGCCCCTGCAGCGCCAGATTGCTGACGGTGTTGACGATGTTTCCGCGTGTTTCGCGCAAGTGCGGCAGGGCGGCGCGGCAGGCGATCATCGTGCCGCGCAGGTTGACCGCCATGATCCGGTCCCACAGATCGGTGCCCATATGCTCAACATCGCCATCCAATGGCGCCAGCGCGGGATCGAGCAGTGCGGCGGTGTTGTTGAGAATATCGAGCTGGCCAAATTCCGCCACGGCCTGCGCCACCATCGCCTCGATTGAAGTCTCGTTTTCCAGATCGAGGTGCACGGCAATCGCACCCGGCAATTGTCGGGCCAGTTCCTGCGCCCGGTCAAAAGCGATATCGGCCAGCGCCACCCGCGCGCCGCGCATGGTCATCAGGCGGGCGGTGGCAAAGCCGATCCCGCCCGCGCCGCCGGTGATGATCGCTGTCTTGCCGTCCAGCCTGATGGCATCTTGCTGCATCTCAAATTTCCCCCGCCTTTGCTGGCTTGTCAGGCCCTGCTTGGCAGCAGCATAGGATCGAGGCACAAGCGCGTGAAGACGGCACTTTTTTGTGCCCGCGGAGAGGCCACTTGGCAGACCAGTCAGACGACGATCTTGATCCGGAAAAGAGCGCCCGCGTCGCCGCGCTGGCGGCCGAGATGCAAGCCAATGGGGGCGGGCGCGATGATCCGGTGCGCAGCGTCATGGGACTGCTGGGTGATCGCTGGTCAACGCTCCTGCTGCTGGTGCTGGCAACCGGCGAATGGCGCCATGCGGGTCTGCGCCGCACCACCGCGCGGCTATCGGCGGAACAGGCGATCTCGCAACGGGTGCTGACGCTGAAACTGCGCGCATTGGAGCGCGAGGGGCTGGTGGCGCGGCACGTGATCGCTGATGTGCCGCCCAAGGTCAGCTATACCCTCACCCCGTTGGGGCGCGATTTGCACGGCGAAGTGCGGCGGCAGATTGACTGGATCAGCCAACGCCGCCCACAGATTTTCGCAGCACGGCAACGGTTTGATGAGGGTGGGTAGGTCCCATTAATCGAGCTGCTGGTGCGCCTGAAATTCCACCGCCAACTTGCCGTGCGCCGACTCATTTGAAGTGTGCGACGTGCCATAGAGATCCTGGGCTGTGGTACGCAGCTGGCCGATCATCCATTGGATCGCAAAGTCATTGCGGTTGGTGACATGCCACTGCACCGCCTCGCGGATCGGCGGGATATCGAACGGGACTTCGCACCAGGCCAGTGGCAGGTTGCGGCACAACCGCTCGGCCAGCTTGCGATGCATGGTGGCGATGCGGCTGGTGCCCATCAACAGGCCGGGGACCGAAAGGAAGGTGGGCGCAACCACATCGATCTTGCGGATGCGCTTTTGCCGCCGCAGGAACCAGTCTTCAAACGCGGGCACGCGGCTGCGGCCAAAGCGCGTGGTCACATGCCGCAAGTCGAAATAGGCGTCGGCACCAATCGGAGACTTGAGATGCGGATTGTTGGCATCGCCGACGATCACATAGCCATCCTCCCACAGCGTTTCGCTGGGATGGTCGGATGACAGCGCAAAATCGACGCTGACCAACAGGTCGATCATGCCGCGTTCCAGCGAATCGATGGGCTTGCCGGACATAGTCTGGATCTCGAACCGCATCAGTGGGGCTGCCACCTCCATCCGCGCCAGCACATCGGCCAGCAGCACTTCAGTGGAATAGTCCGAGGCCATGATGCGGATCTGCCGATCGCATGTTTCGGGCTCGAATTCGGGGGCCACGGCAATTGTGCTGCGGATCTGTTCGAGCACCGCACGCACCGGGTCGATCAGTTCTTCCGCGCGCGAAGTGAGGATCATCTGGCGGCCCTTGAGCACCAGCAGATCATCCTCAAAATAGTCGCGCAGGCGGCCTAGCGCACTGGAAGTAGCCGATTGCGACAGGCACAGCCGATCTGCTGCCAGCGAAACGCTCCGTTCCTCCAGCAGGATGTTCAGCGCCACCAGCAGATTGAGGTCCAGCCGCTGGAACCGCAAAGCATTTCTCCCCGTCTCTGTTCGCCTGTCGGCTATTCAAGCGTCTCAAGCGCGCTCGCCACCAGTCTAGCGAGTGTTGCATCATGCGCAAAGCCCGCTTGATCGGCGGCGGGGGTGGCGAGCTGGGGATAGCTTCCGAAAGCGGCTTCAAGGGCCTCATCTGGCTGGTAGCTGACAAGGCCTGTATCGGTGCCACATTGGCGGGCGATTTCGGCGGCCAGATCGTCCATCCGGATCAGCAGCGCAGGCAGGGTAACCACGCGGGTCGGCGGCATCAGCGCTGAGTTAAGGTCGAGCGCATGGACGAAATTGTCGGCGCAGCGGTTGACTGATTGCGCCCAGATCGTCGCCCCCGGCGATACCGGGCAGTTGAATGCCTCGCCCGCCTTCAAGGCATGGAACAGATTGCTCATAAAGGCCGATTTCATCCCCGACGGGCCTTTGGGGCGGGCCAGAATGCCCGGCAGACGCACGCTGACGGCATCGATTGCGCCGCGATTTGACAGCATCGCTGCTGCCACCTCCATCATCGCCTTGTGCCCGCCATAGATCAGCTGCGGTGAGAGCGGAGTGGCGTCGTCAACTCCGGCGGGTGGCAGATGCTCGCCCAGCACCGCGATCGAGCTGGCATAGGCCACGCGCGGGCATCTGCCTGCGGCGGCGACCTCTTCCAGCAGATCATACATCGCATCGATATTGATCCTGCGGCTGGCGTCCGGATCAGCCTCGGCCGCGCCGCCGGGCACGGTGGCGAGGTGCACCAGCGCATCGCAACCGCCGTCCAACGCGGCCTGGCGGACCACAGAATCGCCCAGGTCGCCTACAATCGCGCGGGCACCTGCCAGAATGCCGCCCGCCGCGCTGTCGATCCCGGTCACGCTATCGCCACGCGCCAGCAGTTTGCGCACCAGATGACGGCCGACAAATCCGCCCGCTCCGGTCACTATAACTTTCATCGCTTGTCTCCCGCCTGCGGAATTGCCATCAGGCATACATGATCACTGAAATCGCCAATATCACCATCGACCCCGCCCGTGCAGCTGCTTTTGAAGCCGCCGTGGCTGAGGCCGCGCCCCATTTCCGCACCGCCGAGGGCTGCCACGCCATGCGGCTTGAGCGGGTGGTGGAAGACCCCGCGCTCTATCGGCTGGTGGTTAGCTGGGCCAGCGTGGAAGCGCATATGGTAACCTTCCGCAACTCGCCCGGCTTTGCCCGCTGGCGCGAACTCGCCGGGCCGTTCTTCGTTTCGCCGCCAGTGGTGGAACACTGGGACGTGGCAGCTAACCACTTCTGATCGTTTCACCGCACCTCTTGTGTCAATGCGGCCACATTGACCGGATCGGACCGTCCGCCTCGTTCGCCATCCCCCGCGTTCGCCATCCCTCGCGTTCGATAGCGTGCCATTGATATTACCAATTTGGCCGGATTGGCTTTGCGGCATACCGGACCGCTAGTTT
>CAMDSM010000160.1 GCA_945906905.1 Altererythrobacter xiamenensis
CAGACCACCGAAATCAACCTGCCGTTCATCACCGCGCGCATGGAAGGCGGCGCCACCACGCCGCTGCATCTGGTGGAAACGATCACGCGGTCTGACCTCGAAAAGATGGTCGCCAAGCTGATCGAACGCACCAAGGAGCCGATGAAGAAGGCACTGGCTGATGCTGGCCTGACCGCCAAGGACATCGACGAAGTGGTGCTGGTCGGCGGGATGACCCGTATGCCCAAGGTGCGCGAAGCGGTGAAGGACTTCTTTGGCAAGGAACCGCACACCGGCGTCAATCCCGATGAAGTCGTGGCCATGGGCGCTGCCATCCAGGCGGGCGTGCTGCAAGGCGATGTGAAGGACGTGCTGCTGCTCGACGTAACCCCGCTGTCGCTGGGCATCGAGACACTGGGCGGCGTGTTCACTCGCATGATCGACCGCAACACCACCATCCCGACCAAGAAGAGCCAGACCTACTCGACCGCCGAGGACAACCAGCAGGCGGTGACGATCCGCGTGTTCCAGGGCGAGCGCGAGATGGCGGCAGACAACAAGATCCTCGGCCAGTTCGACCTGCTCGGGATTCCGTCGGCTCCGCGCGGCGTGCCGCAGATCGAAGTCACGTTTGACATCGACGCCAACGGCATCGTCAACGTGTCCGCCAAGGACAAAGGCACCGGCAAGGAACAGCAGATCCGCATCCAGGCTTCGGGCGGGCTGAACGATTCCGATATCGAACAGATGGTCAAGGATGCCGAGAAGTTCGCTGAGGAAGACAAGAAGCGCCGCGCCGCTGCCGAAGCTCGCAATCAGGCCGACAGCATGGTCCACGCGACCGAAAAGCAGCTGGTCGAAAACGGTGACAAGATCGATGCCGACACCAAGGCCGCAGTCGAAGCCGCGATTGCCGAGGTCAAGACTGCGCTCGAAGGTGATGATGCCGATGCCATCAATGCCAAGGCGCAGGCGCTGACCGAAGTGGCGATGAAGATGGGCCAGCAGATCTATGAAAAGGATGCCGCTGCTCAAGCCTCTCCCGATGCCGAATCTGCGGCAGAAGGCGGCGACGATGTGGTCGATGCCGAATTCTCCGAAGTCGACGACGAGAACAAGGGCTGATCGCCTGATGGAAAGCTGAACCGCGACCGATGCAGAACTATCGGTCGCGGCTCGGTCTTGAGGGGGTCACATGCCGTCAGCCAAGATCAATTTCTACGAACTGCTCGAAGTCAACCGCGATGCCGACGGGGACACGCTCAAGCGCGCCTATCGCAAGCTGGCGATGCAGTATCACCCCGATCGCAATCCCGGCGACGCCGCGGCAGAAGCGCGCTTCAAGTCGATCAGCGTCGCCTATGATTGCCTGAAAGACCCGCAAAAGCGCGCCGCCTATGATCGCTTTGGCCATGATGCATTCACCCAGAACGGCGGCGGTGGCGGCGCGCAACAGTCTGATTTCGGTGATATCGGCGACATCTTCGAGACCATTTTCGGCAGCGCCTTTGGCGGCGGTGGACGGTCGCGCGCGCGGCGCGGGCCCGATCTGCGCTATGACATGGAAGTGGGGCTGGAGGAGGCCTTTCAAGGCCGCAGCTCGACGATTGAAGTCGAAGTGGCGGCACAATGTGACACCTGCACCGGCAGCGGGGCAGCGCCGGGCACATCGCGCCGCCGCTGCAATGGCTGCAACGGACACGGGAAAGTCCGCGCGCAGCAGGGCCTGTTCGTGATTGAACGCCCGTGCCCCACCTGCAACGGGCGCGGCGAAGTTTTGGAAAAGGCTTGCGGCGAATGTCGCGGCGAGGGGCGGGTGGACAAGATCCAGAAGCTCGATGTGGAGGTGCCGCCCGGGGTGGACACCGGCACGCGCATCCGCCTAGCGGGGCGCGGCGAGGCTGGGCCGCAAGGTGCGCCGTCGGGCGATCTGTATATTTTCATCCACGTCCGTGCCCACAGCGTGTTCCAGCGCGAGGGAACGTCGCTGTTCACCCGCATGCCGATCAGCTTCACCACGGCCGCGCTGGGCGGATCGGTGGATATTCCCGGCATCGATGGCGAAACCCACACAATCGACATTCCCGTCGGCATCCAATCGGGTAAGCAATTGCGCAAACGTGGTGCAGGTATGCCGGTGCTGCAAGGGCGCGGGCGGGGTGATCTGGTGGTCGAGATCGCAGTGGAAACGCCGACCAGACTTTCGGCCCGGCAGAAAGAAATCTTGGCCGAATTTCGCGAGACAGAAACCGGCGACGAATGCCCCGAAAGCCGCGGCTTTTTCGAGCGGTTGAAGGATGCCTTTTCCGGCTGATTTGCCAAGGTCGACAGCGCGCGCCCGCTGCGGTAGCTTTTCGGCATAATATTGAGGGAGGATCACAGATGCGCCATTATGCCAGAGCTGCCATGTTCGCCACCGCCTTGCTGGGCGGCACTGCCGTGTGGGCGCAACAGGACATGAGCCAGGTGCAAGTCACCGCCACCCAGATCGCGCCCGGAGTGTCGGTTCTGTTTGGCAGCGGCGGCAATATTGGCGTGAGCCACGGCGCGGATGGCACACTGATCGTGGATGACCAGTTCGCCGAGCTGACGGGCCGGATCCAGCAGGCGATTGCGGATCTTGGCGCCGGACAGGTCAACTATCTGGTCAACACCCATTGGCATTTCGATCACGCGGGCGGGAACGAAAATTTTGGCAATGCCGGGGCGCTGATCCTTGCCCATGACAATGTCCGCCGCCGGCTGATGGCGGGCGGAACCGTGGTCGGCAATGTCACCGCGCCCGCACCCACCGCCGCGCTGCCCGTCGTTACTTACGACAAGGGGCTGACCTTCCACTTCAACGGCGACACCATCGAGGTGATGTTCCTGGGCGGTGGCCACACCGACGGCGACAGCATAGTGCGCTGGCACGATGCCAATGTCGTCCACATGGGCGATATGTTCATGCACCAATCGGGGTGGCCGTTCGTCGATGTGGATTCGGGCGGCAATGTTGAGCATCTGCTCAATTCACTCAGCCAGGTCATCGCCATGACCGATGCCGAAACGGTGATTATCCCCGGCCACGGCCCGCTGGCGACCCGCTCTGATCTGATCGCCTTTCGCACCATGGTGCAGACCGGGGTTGATCGGGTGCGGGCGCTGAAGGATCAAGGATTGACGCTGGAACAAGCGCTGGCGGCCAAGCCGGTGGAGGGCCTGCGCAACAATCCCAATGGCTTTATCGCTGATGACGCCTTTGTGACTGCGGTTTGGGCCAGTATCGACGCGCATCGGGGTTAAGGAATCATCGCCTCCACCTCAGCCCGCAAGGCGCTGACCAGCGCAGGATCGGCGGTCAACCGGGCTTCCTCCTCGTCGAGAATGGCGAGGAATAGGCGGCGTTTGAACTGGCTGATATCGTCGGTGGAAAGCGGCACAGGCAGCGTTGAACAGACCAGATCGACCATCCGCTCGGCCCCATGCAAGCGTCCCCAGAGATAGTCATTCTCGCGGTAGGCCCGGCTGAAGAAAGCGCCGAAGTTGAAAAATTCGATCCCGCGTAACGTGGCCGTCGTTCCGCCCTTGCGGATTGACTTGGCATCGGCGGGCGAGATGCGGTCGACTTTCACCGGGTCGAACTCGGTCAACCCCTCGTTGCGCAACAGCGGCAGGGTGGCAATGTCGTAAAACGGGAAGCCGAGATAGGCCAGCAGCACCCGGCGACGCAGACCGCGTGGCATGGCGGCAAGGCCCTCGGCCAGCAGCAGTTCCACCTTGGCGTCCAGCCCCGGAAGATCGCGCTGCGCCGCCATTGCCGCCAGCACCATGCCCGGATCATCCATCACCAGCTGCGCCACGGGCGTGAAATCGGCCCCCAGTTCGCCGCCCAGATCGGACTCACGCTCAAAATACAGCGCCAGCGCGCGAAATATCAGGTCACGCCCGGCCTCGCGATCGGCTTCGGTGATGGTCGGATCATCATCCCAATCGCGCGACAGGCGGCGGGCGAGCAGGCGCAGGCGGCGGATGCGAAAGCCGATATCGTGTCCGCGCAGGAAAGCGATGGCAGTCTCACTCGCACCCCCGCGCGGATCGGCCAGACTGGCGAGGCCCGACACCTCGGCATGTTGCCGCAATCGCAGCGCAATCGGGCGCGCATCGGGGAATTGCAGGCCCGGCGCATGGGCGAACACCAGCTTGGAAAGGCGATCAATGATCCCGGCAAACTTGGTCTGCGCATAAGCGTGGAAGGCAAAGCCCGCCTGTTCCGAAGCGGCCTGCTGGGCCTTGGCGCGCCAGATTGCCAGACGCGCAGCCGTCGGGCTGTCGAGGAAAAAGGTGCGGCCGAACAATTGGTCCACCGCCTGTTCAACGCCGGGGCGCAGCGCATCAATGATGCGGCCCATTTCCGTCGCCTCCCGGCTCATGGCCTGGATCACTTCGAGATTGTCGCGGATCGGCTGTTCTCGCGGGATCGAGGACACTGAGCCAAGGATCGTCCGAAAAAAGCCCACCTCATCGCGCGCACCCCCGGCCTGGCGGCGGCGATCCGGCGTGGGGTCAATATAGACGAAGCGCCGATCCACCTCGCGCTGCGCCGGGCGATCCTTCAGCGCGCCCATGGCCTCGGAAAAGGGCGCATTGACCAGCACCGAGCCATCGATCAGCGCCACGCTGGCCAGTGCCATATTGCTGAAATGCGCGGGCATGGTGCGTTCGAGGAAGGCCTCGCGCCCGGTCCACTCAATACCGCGCAGTTTGCCCAACTCATCAATCTCGGACAGCTTCATTGGTGGGAACGCGCCAGGGAAACTGGCGGTGGAGCGGGCCGCCAGCACCAGTTCGAGCAGATTGGCCAGAGGCTGCCCGGCCTCTGCCGGAACGCGGGAGCGAAAGCCGATCGGCAGGCGATGCTCACTTTCATCGACCAGCGCCGGGCTGTTGATATGCAGCGCCTGCAAATGGCCGTGGAAATCGGTGGCGGTGACGAACAGATCGACTGGATGGCCCACAGGCAGCAGCGGCGCACCGCCCGGCGCATCGGCCATGGCTTGCAGCGCATCGGCCAGCAGGGTGGAAAAACCGATCCCCGAAAACGGCGGCTGAAACCAGCGGCTGCGCACAAACCGCCCCAGCTTGTGCCGCACCTCCCGGCGCATTTCCGGGGCTACGCTTTCCGAGACCACATTGCCCGGGCGCGAGAGCAGAAACCGCACCACGGGCGGGGCCCAGAACTTGGCCATCCAGGTCCACACATGGGCCGCGGGATCGAGCAGCCTGTCAACATCGGCGGTTTCCAGCCAAAGTTCTGTCAAGGGATCGAGCGATTGGCCTGAATGCACCGCTTGGGCCAGAAACACCGCGTTGATACCGCCCGCGCTGGCCCCGGTGAGAATGTCAGGCAGCACCCGCAGTCGCAAGGATTGGTCTGCCGCCACCCGTTCGAGCAGGTCGCGATAGACCGCCTCGGCGCCCTGACTTGGCTGCGCGCGCGCGTGGAAATCGCGGCTGGCGCGAGCCAGTTTCCACAGTTCCTTGGTGACGCCATGCATATATACCGCCAGGCTGATGCCGCCGTAGCATATGAGCGCAATGCGGAGTTCCTTTTGGCGCATCAGCAGCTTGTGGCCTGCCGGGTTGAAGAAGGCAATTGCGTTCTGTCTATGTTCCATATATTCGGTGGATATGGCCAAACCCAAACGTCGCCTCGTCTGCACCGAATGCGGTTGCGTGTCGCACCGCTGGCAGGGGCAATGTCCGGAGTGTTCGCAGTGGAACACGCTGGCCGAGGAGATGCCCGAAACCGCCTTTTCCGCCAAGCATCACCTGGCCACGGGCGGGCGGCGGATCATGTTTGAGGCGCTGGATACGCCAACCAAGCCGCTTTCGCGCAGCACCACGGGTCTGGCAGAGTTTGACCGGGCGCTGGGTGGCGGGATTGTTCCGGGCAGCGCGATTTTGATGGGTGGGGAGCCGGGGATTGGCAAATCCACTTTGCTGTTGCAGGCCGCCGCTGCCATCGCGCGGGCGGGGCATGATGCGGTCTATGTCAGTGGTGAGGAAGCGACGGGGCAGGTGCGGCTGCGGGCCGGCCGGTTGGGGCTGGCCGATGCGCCGATCCGGCTCGCCTCGGCCACATCGGTGCGCGATATCCTGACCACGCTGGGAGATGGATCGCCGCCCGCGCTGCTGGTGATCGATTCGATCCAGACGATGCATTCTGACATGATCGAAGGCGCGCCCGGCACCGTCAGCCAGGTCCGCGCATCGGCGTTTGAATTGATCCGCTATGCCAAGGAAAACTCCGTGGCGCTGGTGCTGGTGGGGCATGTCACCAAGGACGGCAGCATCGCCGGGCCGCGCGTGCTGGAGCATATGGTCGATGTGGTGATGAGCTTTG
>CAMDSM010000161.1 GCA_945906905.1 Altererythrobacter xiamenensis
TCCGCCCTTTTCCGCCAGCGCCACTTTCAGCGCCGCGACATCAGCCTCACCATGCTCAATCGCATCGAGCGCAACCCGCAGGCGCAGCATCGTTTGCGGCAGATCGTCGGGCTGGCAGCCGTGCTTGCGGGCGAGCGCGCGCAGTTCGAACAGGCGCGTTTCCATCCGGTCAAGGTCAGCTGGCTCGAACAGCATGGCTTCGGCGGCCTTGGCAAGTTTTTCCTCGGCCTCGCCCGCCTCGATCACTGCCCGGTCAAGCGCGGCCAAGGCCTCTGCCAGCAGCGGATGCTGATCGCCGATCCGGCCGAGCCGCCGGGCGGCGCTGCGCAATTGGGCCAGCGCGCTGTCAGATCCGTCCCAGAAGACGCGCAATTCCTCCAGATCGACGGCCAGCTTCTCGCCCTTCTGCATATCAGCGCGGGCGAGCGCGAGGGCTTGCTCCTCGCCCTCCTCGGGCGCGATCGACACCAGTTCGGCCAGATGCGCCAACAGCAGATCCTGATCGGCGCTGGCCTGGGCAATCGCATCGCGAGCCGCCCTCAGCCGGACTTCAGCCGCGCGCCACGCGCCATGCGCCGCCGCCACGCCTTCGACATTGCCCGCCGCATAGCGATCGAGCAGCGCCCGGTGGCCGCGCGGATTGACCAGCCCGCGATCATCGTGCTGGCCGTGTAGTTCCACCAGCGCACCGGCAATCTCGCGTAGTATAGCGACACCCACGGGCTGATCGTTGATGAAGGCCTTGCTGCCGCCATCGGGCTTGAGGCTGCGGCGGATAATCAGCGGCTCGCCCGGCTCCAGCGACAACTCGGCTTCGGCCATGGCTTCGGTCACTGTGGGCGGCAGGGTGGCAAATTCAAACGTAGCAGTAACGCCCGCGCTATCTTCACCGCTGCGGATCAGGGCGTTGTCGGCCCGGTTGCCCAGCACCAGCCCCAGTGCGTCGAGCAGGATCGATTTGCCCGCCCCCGTCTCACCCGTCAGCACGCCAAGCCCGGCCCCGAAGGACAAGTCAAGCGCTTCAATCAGCACGATGTTGCGGATGGAGAGCGAGGTCAGCATGCCACGCCGAGCTTAAAGCCCGGCCCGCCGAATCGCAATCTCCCAATGAGAACAAATAGTGGACCGAGGCCAGAAGCCGCAGCCGCCAGCCGCAGCCGCCAGTCTCAGCCGCCAGCAGCAGTCGTCGGGTGCTCCTGGATCAGGTCAAACGCCCGCTGATACCATTCGTTGCCGGGATAATTGGCCCCCAGCACGGCGGCATAACGCTGCGCCTCTTCCGGAATACCCAGCGCCAGGCTGGTTTCGGTGAGGCGATAAAGTGCTTCGGCGGTGTGGCTGGTGGTCTGGTATGTTTCCACCACTTCGCGGAAATGGATCTGCGCTGCCAGCCAATGCCCGGCCCGTTCATAGAAACGGCCGATTTCCATTTCCTTGCCCGCGAGGTGATCGTTCACCAGATCGAGCTTGAGACGGGAATCGGCGGCATATTCGCTGCGCGGATAGCGGCGGACAACCTCGTTCAGCGCGCGCTGTGCCTGCAGGGTGATCGCCTGATCGCGCTCAACATCGCTGATTTGCTCATAATAACACATGGCGATCAGGTAATATGCATAAGGCGCATCGCGGTTGCCCGGATGGATCGACAGGAAGCGCGAGGCCGACTGGACCGATTCGGTGTAATTGCGCTGCGCATAATAGGCAAAGGCGCTCATCAACTGGGCGCGGCGGGCCCACGGCGAATAGGGATGCTGGCGCTCCACCTCGTCAAACAGCGCCGCAGCGACTGTCAGATCGCCCCGGTCCAGCCGGGCCTTGGCGGCATTATACAGCGATTCCACATCGCGCGCGACATAGGCAGTCTCGGTCGAGCTGCCGCCGCCGCCTCCGCCCAGCGAGGCACAACCAGACAGCGCCAGCGATGTAGCGGCAAGCAGTCCGAGCGACAGGATCCTGATCTTCGAATGGGTCATGGGAATAGGCCTATAACCAGCAGTCAGGTGAACGCCAAGTGAAGTCAGCGCAGTTTAACGCATATTTGGCCGATGGGCTGGACACGCGGCGGACATTGCCGAATAACCCGCGCTTGCCGATTGCCGCCATGCAAAGGACCAGCGCTTGACCACAGCCCTCCCCGCCAGCCGCCTGATCCTGTCCGAAAGCCGCCCGCTGCGGTATTTCAGCTTCTTCCTGTTCTATTTCGCGCAAGGGTTGCCATCGGGGTTGACCACGGTGGGGTTGGCGGTTTGGGTGGCGGCGAACGGCGGATCGAGCACAGATGTCGCCAGCATCGCGGTGGTGGCCTACCTGCCGTGGAGCTGGAAGTTCCTGATCGCCTTTGTGATTGACCGCTATTCCTACCTGCCGATGGGCCGCAGGCGCGTGTGGCTGATCCTGGCGCAAGTGCTGATGTCAGCCGGTTTCATCATTGCTGCGGTTCTGGCACCGGGACCGCAAGATATGGATGTGCTGCTGGTTGTGACCTTCCTGGTAATGGCCGGAGGTGCGACACAGGATGTGGCGGTTGACGGTATGGCGGTGGATATCCTGCCCGAAAAGGAGCAGGGCACTGCCAGCGCATGGATGTTCGGTGGGCAGGCCACGGGCTCGGCATTGTCTGGTGCGGCCGCAGCGGCGGGACTGCAATACCTGGGATCAGCGACGACCTTTCTGCTGTATATCCCCGTCCTGCTGATCCCGACGATATATGCGGTGCTGATCCGCGAACGTCCGGGCGAGAAACGCTTTCCGTGGAGCGAAGGCCAGACCTCGCAGATCAACCGTGAGCGCGTGGTGGAAGACTGGCTCTCGATCTTCAAGATCACCATCCTGTCACTGATCAAGGGCCCCAGCTTGATCTTCGTGGTGGCACAAAGCCTGATGCGCACCGCCGCTGGCATGACGGTTCCATTGTGGCCATTGCTGGCCACCGGCTTCATCGGCTGGGACGAAACCACCTATGGCAGCACAACCTCCACCATAGATCTGGTGATCGCCGGGGCTGGCATCGCCGTCGGCAGTTTTATCACCGCGCGTTTTGGTGGTCGGTTGAGCACGGTTGGGCTCTGCGCGATCCACGTCGTCATGGTGCTGTTCCTCACCTTCGGACAAGCCTTCTGGGTCGTGACCAGCACATTCATTGCGGTTTATTCAGTTTTTGCCCTGCTCAGCATCCTCTCCAGTATCTGCACCAATCCGCTGCGTATGCAATTGAGTGACAAACGCGTTTCGGCAACCCAGTTCACCATTTACAACTCAATTTCCAACCTGCCGATCTCGATCGGTGCAGGCCTGTTCGCGACCATGGGCGGGACCGACAATCTGCAACAGACCTTGCTGGTCTGCGGCGGTTTGTTCGCAGCGGCCGGGGTGGTTTTTGCGATCCTGCGGATGCCGCCGACCGAGGAGGAACACGCCGCCGGACTGGCGCATGTGTTCGATGATGGGATTGAGCCAAAGATTCCTTAGGGGAGCGGCTTACTCCCAGAACGCCACACTCCGGCACTCGATGCTCTCGCGCACATGCGCCCCCGCCTCGCCGCCGTCGCGGAAGGCTGAGTGCGGGCAGCGCCACGTTACCGAATGATCGCTGTCGTGGAACTTGAACAGCAGTGCGTCATCGGCCTCCATCCCCCGGAAATACCACCAGCGGTGGCCGGGGTGGTGGCTGAAGATGGTGGCGGCCAGCATCTTGTCCTCACCCTCCACCGGAGCGGTCAGCGCATCGCCTTCGGGGAACTCGTCGACGATGAAAAGCGTGTTCGATTTCTCCTCCCCGCCAAAGCTGGAGCGGCCATCGCACAGCGCCAACGGCACGTCTTGCGGGCCGGGAGTGAAAGTGCGCCAGAAGCTGGAGATCAGGAACCGCTTATAGCCCGGCCCATCGGGAAAATTCTGCCGATAGGTATGCTCGGCCATCATGTGCGCGGTGGCGGTGTTGATATCGACATGGGCCTCGCCCGCAGGCGGTTGCACCCCGCCATGGTGCTGGTAATTCGCCACCTTGACCTGGGCCTGCTTTGACAGATCGGCGCTGGTCCGGATCATCCAACCGCGTGCCACGCATTTGTCGGCCCCGGTCAGGCGGATCACCTCGCGCTCCACCTCGGCCTCATACAAGGCATCGACGCTGGCCTTGTCGTGGAAATCGCTGACAGCGGTGGCGCTTTTGGAGATCACAAAGCCGTGAGCATCGAGTGTAAAATGGTCGCGGATCGGCATGCCGTCGCGGATCGTCACCGCAAAATCGGAATAGGTGCCGGTGTTGATTTCTTGCCCCTGGCTGACATAGCGGCGGGTGACGAAGTGGCCCTCATCGACATAGCGCATCATCGCCTGCACTTCGCGGGCGCCCGCTTCCAAATCCACAATCGCTGCGCTGGCCATCGGGCCATCTCCCTCATTCATCATAACTATCGTTAGAATTATGCCACGAGGGACTGGCGCAAGGCAAGCGGGCGCAATAGCCTCGGCACAATTCTAGGGGAGAGATTAGATGAGCGCCTTGCCGCCGACCGTGGACGATTCGCCAATCTGGGATATCTGGCTGTCGCAATTCCGTCTGCCGATCATCAATGTGAATTGCGAGGTAGGCACATTTGCCGCGCTCAGCGATGGCGTGCTGACCACTGACGAGTTGGCGCAAAAGCTGGCACTCGATGCCCGCGCCTTGGCGATGCATCTGGCGGCGCTGTGCTCGATGGGGCTGGTCGAAAAGCGCCTCGGCAAATGGCGTGCGACCCATCTGGCACGCACCTGGCTGCATCCTGAAGGCACCGGCTATTGGGGCAGTTTCTGCGCCCGGATCGATTCCAACCAGTCGCTCACCGGCCGCCTGCTGGCATCGCTCAAGACCGGACGCCGGGCTGATGAGATAGAAGATGCGGACAACACCGCCCCCCGCCCTGCCGAATGGGAACGCGGCACGATGCAGAAGCGGCTCAAGGCATCGCCAGTTTCATGCATGCCCACAGTCAGGCCCCGGCATTGGGCGCGGCGGCGCAAGGCGTGTTCGGCTCGCTGACCTCGCTGATGGATGTCGGCTGCGGATCGGGCGTCTACGGCATCGAGATCGCCCGCGCCCACCCTGCCCTCAAGGTGGTGCTGATGGACCTCAAGGAAATGGCCGCCGAGGCGCAAAAGTTCGTCGACCGCGCCGGAATGGGCGGACAGGTGAGCACCGCTGGCGTCAACATGTTCACGCAGGAATGGCCGCGCGGGCACAGCGGGCACTTCTTCTCCAACGTCTTCCACGACTGGTCGGACGAGACCAACCGCCTGCTCGCCCGGCTGAGCTTCGAAGCCCTGCCGAGCGGCGGGCGGATATTTCTCAACGAGATCCTGATGGACGACGAAGGCACGGGCCCCTTCCCCGCCGCAGCCTTCAGCCTGCTGATGCTGGTGGGCACGCTGGGCAAACAATACTCGCTACCCGAATTCCGCGACATCCTCGAAAGCGCAGGCTTCACCGATGTGCAGGCCGAGCGGACGGGCGGCGGGTATTACTCGCTGGTGAGCGCGGTCAAGCCCTAAGGGCAACCACGCAGGCGCGGTGCAGCCATATTCCAACCGCGCCTGCGCTATGCCGTTGCCATCGGCGCGCGCAGGGGCGGGTCGGGATTGTGGAGACGGCAATGCTTGGCACAACCTTTCGGCGGATCAGGGGCTTTCGGCGTAGCTGGGCCGACATCCTGGCAGACAGGACCGCCACCACCGCCACCGAATATGCCCTGATCGCATCGCTGATCGCGGTGGCGGCCAGCACGGCCATCGTCTCGCTCGGCGAAGAAGTGGGCACGACCTACGACACGGTCAACACCGAGCTGGCCACTGCCAACGGCTGAGTGAGCCATGCGGCTTTGCGCCGTCGCACAGCTTGTGGCATTCTGTCTTCCTGCCCAAGGGAGATCCCGATGCCGCGATTGCCGATTCGATATGCTCTGCTGCTGGCTGGTGGCTTGATCTGCGCCCCCGTCCCCACCACTGCCCAAGCCGAAACGCTGGACCAGCTCGACGCCCTGTCTGATGCGGCGGCTGACGAGGGTGGCGGGATTGCTCTGGCGCGCGAGCAGGCGCAGCGGGGTGCCTATCTAGAAGCCCTGTCCACGCTCGAACGGGTGCTGGGCACTTTTCCC
This sequence comes from Altererythrobacter xiamenensis, assembly GCA_945906905.1. Lineage (GTDB taxonomy): Bacteria > Pseudomonadota > Alphaproteobacteria > Sphingomonadales > Sphingomonadaceae > Alteraurantiacibacter > Alteraurantiacibacter xiamenensis_A. The sequence continues at coordinate 6,135 of CAMDSM010000161.1, forward strand.
AGATCGTCTGAGGCCCTGCTCACCCACGCGATCTACCTGTGCGAGATCGATGATCGGCAGGGCGGCCGGATTGAGCTGCAATTGCTGCGGGAACGCGATTACACCGCCCGCCAGCTGAGCGATGCGCG
>CAMDSM010000162.1 GCA_945906905.1 Altererythrobacter xiamenensis
ACCAATGGTTGCCAAGAACAACGCGCTGAATAAGCCGGTTACCGTGTCGGCTGCACTCGAGAACGTAATCGGCAAGGGCCCGATGACCCGCGCCGAAGTTACCAGCAAGGTCTGGGTCTATATCAAGGCCAACAGCCTGCAGGACGCCAAGGACAAGCGTCAGATCAATCCTGATGCCAAGCTGGCGGCGGTGATCGGCAATGACCAGATCTCGATGTTCAAGATGACCGCTGCGGTGTCAAAGCACCTGAGCTGAGTTATTTGCGCTTGAGGGCGATGAGAACATGGCGGGCGGGAAGCGGTTGCGCTTCCCGCCCGTTTTGTTTTGGGGGTGTGGGGGTGATGAACCTGGAATCTCAACCTCCCTCAACGACCCATTAGCTCGTGTGCTGATGTGCGCCTGACCATTCTCGCGACAAGACCTCCTGCCCCGGAGCTGCAATGCTAAGCGCTCGCTCGGTCAAGGGCCTGATTGCGGAGCGCGGCGGGAGATTGTGGGGCACCTGAACGTCCCACGCCAGCCCAAGCCATTCCAGTAACTGAACGAAGCGAAACCCGGGATCGGCTTGGCCCGGATAGAGACCGTGTCTGGCGGAGGCCGGGAAAGCGTGGTGGTTGCAGTGCCAGCTCTCGCCCATGGTCGGAATCGCCAACCAGCCAATGTTATATCCTTGGACGGCTGCGTCCTCGACGAACCAGTCCTGATGGCCGCGGCGATGCGCCACGTGAGCAATATACCAGTGCATGGTGAAGCAGACGGCTACGCGAACGACCACGCCCCACACCACCCATGACCAGCCCCCGAGCCAGAAGAGGACAAGGGCGATGGGAATTTGATGCGCCATCCATGTTCGCTGCAGGAAGCGGTAGAATGGGTCATCGCTCGTGCCGGGCCCCGCATCGAAACGCGGGGGCTTGTCGAACAACAGCTTGAAATTCAAATAATAGAACCCGTCCAACGTGGCCGACTTCCCATGCCGGAGGAACCAGTGGCAATCGGCCTGACGTTGCGCCCAGTCACGAATGTCGTGAAGTCCCACGGTCCAAAGCGGACCGCCCATGCCGACCAAGACACCAAAATATATCATCACCCGCTCAAGCCATTTCGGGCAATCGAAGCTGCGGTGGATCAGGCGGCGGTGAAAGCCCACAGAGTGACCGATACATAGTGTAATTCCTGAGAGGGCCAGGAACACGACAAGCCCACTCCAACTGAAATATAACGGACCTAGGATCAGTGCGCCTGCGATGAACGACATGTTCCATATAGATCGCGGTGCGTCCCATATTAGCCGTCCGCTACTTGCGTCTGCATTTTCCAAGTCTCCCAGCGAATTGACTTTGAAAGCCCCTTCCGCGGCTTCGCCTGCCACCCTCATGATTTGTCCCCTGCTTGCTGCTTGCGCGCCTTTTTCCGCTCGGCACTGAGTTCGCGAGCTTCCGGACAAAACGGCGTCAGGAAATTGTAAAGACTGTTGGCAAGGTGATCTGCTGCGATCGAGTAGATCATGTGCTGGCCGCGCTTTTGCTGATGCACCAGCCCAGCATCGTAAAGCACCGAAAGATGTTTAGAGATCGACGGCATCGCCATGTCGAACTTGGCGGCAATCTCGCTAACCGTCATCGGCCCGCCCGCAAGGTGGTTGAGAATGCGCCTTCGGGGTGTCGAAGCGAGAGCCTTGAAAGCCTTGTCCATCGTTACTTTCCTAATTAGGAAAATATGAAAGTCAATGGTGTGCGCATTCCACCAAAGTCCAGGTTTGGAACCACTTTTCCGAACGTTCACATCCTTGAAATTTTCACCCACGCGTAAAACCGCTTGTCGCATCCCCACCCTGCGTGGCAAAAGCACCCCGAGGATCACCACCACGCGCGCTGGCCCCTTGCAGGCTGCGCGATTGAGAGAACGGGACAACACCATGGCTACCATCGTCGGCGGCGTCGCCACCTCGCATACGCCCACCATTGCTTTTGCCAAGGATGGCGGCAAGCAGGACGATCCGGTGTGGAAGCCGATTTTTGATGGTTACAAGCCGGTGCAGGACTGGTTCCGGGCCAAGAAGCCCGATGTGCTGATCTATATCTACAACGATCACATGACCTCGTTCTTCGATCACTACAGCCACTTTGCGCTGGGCGTGGGCGAGAAGTTTGAAGCCGCAGATGAAGGCGGTGGGCCGCGCGATATTCCGGCGATCATGGGCGATCCCAAGTTCGCCGAACATGTCGCCCGGGTGATGGTCGCCAACGAATTTGACCTGTCGTATTTTCAGGGAAAAGGCCTCGACCACGGCGCTTTCAGCCCGCTGTCGGTGATGGTCGATCATGACAGGGAGCACGGCTGGGCGGTGAAGTTGCTCCCCATCGTGTGCGGCGTGCTGACCGTGCCGCTGCCGTCGGCGCGGCGGTTTTACAAGTTCGGCAAGAGCTTGCGGCAGGCGATCCTGTCATACCCCGAGGATATCAAGGTGGCCATCGCTGGCACCGGCGGCCTGTCGCATCAGGTCCACGGCGAAGGCTGCGGGTTCAACAATCCGGTGTGGGACGCCGAATTCATGGAGCTGCTGGAGAAGGATCCCGAAGCCCTGCTCGACCTGCCGCTGGCTGAACTCGCCCGTCGCGGCGGCTGGGAAGGGGCCGAAGTGGTGATGTGGCTGATGATGCGCGGGGCGCTGTCGGAAACGGTCGAATGCACGCACAAGACCTATTTCCTGCCCTCAATGTGCCCCATCGCCACGATGATCCTTGAGGAACGCAGCGACGAAAAACCCGCCGAAGCGCCCGCCGACACCCTGGCCCGCGCCAACTGGGACTATGTCGGGGCGGAGGAGATGGCCGGCACCTATCCCTTCACCATCGAACGCAGCGTGCGCGGCTTTCGCCTCAACCATTTCCTCCACTCGCTGACCCAGACCGACATGCGCAAACTGTTCCGCGAGGATGAGGAAGCGGCGATGGAACAGGGCGGCCTGACCGAAGAGGAGCGCGATCTCGTCCGCACCCGCAACTGGATCGGCATGATCCACCACGGGGTGATCTTCTTCATGCTGGAAAAGCTGGGTGCAGTTACGGGCATCGGCAACATCGACATCTACGCCGCGATGAAGGGGCTTTCGGTTCCCGAGTTCCAGAAAACGCGCAATGCGGCGATCAACTATGGGGTCGCGGGGAAAGAGAAGTAGGGGGGAGGTTTTCCCCTAAACCAAAGCCTCAATCTGCTCGCCCAGCTCCAGCCAAAGCGCGCCGGTCATTTCCAGCGTTTCGGCCACCGAGGCGCGGCGTTGGGACAGTTCTTCCATCGACAAGGCCTTGAGATCACCCTTGCGCGCGGCCGGGCTGGCCAGCGCGGTGTCGAGCGTATCGAGCTGGCGCTGGAGCTTGGCCATCTCGCGTTCGCTATCCTTGAGGCGATCTTTCAGGCCGCGCAATTGTTCGCGGGTTTCCGATGTCGGCTTGGCTTTGCCCTTGCCTGACTTGCCCTTGCCATCATCTTTCGGCTGGTTCCGCCCGAGCACGAAGTCGATATAGTCCTCGATGCTGCCGTCATAATCGCGCGCGGTGCCTTCATCGACCAGCACCAGCCGGTCGGCGGTCAGTTCCACCATGTGGCGATCGTGGCTGATCAGGATCACCGCGCCGGTATAGGCGTTGAGCGCCTGCACCAGGGCCTCGCGGGCATCGACGTCAAGGTGGTTGGTCGGCTCATCCAGAATCAGCATATGCGGCGCTTCATAGGTGATCAGCGCCAGAGCCAGACGCGCCCGTTCGCCGCCCGACAGCTTGCCCACTTCCTGCGTGGCGCGTGCACCCGAAAAGCCGAAGCGGCCAAGCTGCGCGCGCACGGCGCCCGGCGTCTTGTCCTTCATCGCCCGGGTCATATGTTCCAGCGGAGTATCGCCGCCCGCCAGTTCTTCCACCTGATACTGGGTGAAATAGCCGACTTTCATCTGGCCCGAGGCGTTCATCGCGCCTTCCATCGGCGGCAGTTGCGCGGCCAGCAGGCGGGCCAGCGTGGTCTTGCCGTTGCCGTTGCGGCCGAGCAGGGCGATCCGGTCATCAGGGTCAATCCGCAGCATAAGCCGCCGCAGGATCGGCGTTTCGCCATAACCAACCGCGGCCATGTCCAGCGTCACCAAGGGCGGGCGCAGTTCACTGGGGTTCGGGAAATCGAAGCTGAGGCTGGGATCCTCGATCAACGAGGCAATCGGCTGCATCTTGGCCAGCATCTTGGCCCGGCTCTGTGCCTGCTTGGCGGTGGAGGCGCGGGCGGAATTGCGCGCGACATAGTCCTGCAACCGCGCCCGCTGGGCATCCTGGCTGGCCTTGGCGGCAGCCAGCTGGGTGGCGCGTTCGGCGCGCTGGCGTTCAAAACTGTCATACCCGCCGGGATAGAGTGTCAGCTTGCCGCCCTGCAGATGGAGGATATGATCGACCACATTGTTGAGCAGATCACGCTCGTGACTGATGACGATCAGCGTCGCGGGATAGCTCTTGAGGAAGTTCTCCAGCCACAAAGTCGCTTCCAGATCGAGGTGGTTTGACGGTTCATCGAGCAGCAGCACATCGGGTTGCGAGAACAGCAGCGCGCCCAGCGCCACACGCATTTTCCAGCCGCCCGAGAAGCTGTCGAGCGGGGTGTTCTGCATCTCCTCATCGAAACCCAGCCCGATCAGGATCACGGCGGCGCGGGCGGGCGCGGTATAGGCGTCGATGGCGATCAGCCGTTCGTAGATATCGCCCAGCAGCTCTGGCTCGGCGCAATCCTCGGCCTTGGCGAGCAGCTCCAGCCGTTCGACATCGGCGGCCAATACGGTTTCCAATGGCGTGGCGGTGCCGCTGGGGGCTTCCTGCGCGATATAGCCAAGGCGGGTGCGGCGCGGCATGGCGATCACGCCCTCGTCGGCCTCGATCTCGCCGATGATCGCCTTCATCAAGGTGGACTTGCCCGCACCATTGCGTCCGATCAGCCCCACGCGGCTGCCCGGCGGCAGCGAAGCGCTGGCGCGATCAACGATGGGGCGTCCGCCAAGGCGCACGGTCAGGTCAGAGATTGTCAGCATGGCGGCGCCCCCTAACAGGGTGGGGGGCGATTGGCCATGCCTATGTAGAGCGCATTTAGCGTGGGGTTTGACGACGGGGGCGGAAGGGCCAGTCGATCACCTGCCCCACCCACAGCGCCAGCCAGATGATCAGCGGTTGGGCAAACATGCGCGGAATGTGATAGCCAAGGCCCATTCTGCCATCGGGCCCACCATCGGGCGAGGCCATATCCAACACCATGTGGTTGATGTTGGCGGGCCACACACACAGGGCATAGAGCGCAAGGCCGATTGCTCCCGCACGGCGCAGTTGCGGCCAAAACGGTTGCGCCAGTGCGGCAGCGCCCAGCAGCTCAGCAATCCCGGTCCACAGCACCACCGCTTCAGGCCACGGCACCAACGGCGGCATGATGGCGAGGAAGGTGGCGGGACTGGCCACATGGGCATAGCCAGCAAAGGCATAGAGTGCCGCCAGCAGCCAACGCAAGGTGGTGCGGATCATTGCGGCCCGAGGCCGAACTCAGCCCGTTCGCGGTTGATATAGGGGCGGCACAATTCGCCAATCTTGAGGATATAGACCGCCACGGGTGAGAAGCGTGCGAACTCTTCCTCATCATATGCCGCGGTGATCTGCGCGGCCAGCACTGCGGCCGTTACCCGTTGTTCGACCAGACAGCGGGTGCGTCCGCGCTTGGCCAGCGCTTCTGCCAGCGAATCATCGACATAGGTGTAATTCAGGCTGTCATTGAGGCCCTGGACATAGGCCGACTTGGCCTCGGGCGTCAGCGCCAGCCAGCCGCCGCGGGTGTTGACGAATCCCTCGGCAGCGGCGGGCACGGCCAGCGCCAGCCAGCATGTGCCGACAAATCCGCCAAGCGCCAATCTTTTCGCCAATATTTTCAGCGTACTAACCATGTCCATCAATCCTGTAGTGCCCATGCTGGGGCGGTTGCTCCGGGGGCCTCATGCGCCACAATCGCCAGAAATGCTTGTGAATCAAGCATGATGGCAGATCGCGCCGAGATCAGGGTAAATGATGGTGTCCCGGACGTGGTGTAGCTTGAGGGGTAGGTTGGCCACCGTGGTTTTCGGATTAGGTTTGGGGCGGAGGACTCGAACCTGATGGAAGGAACCACGATGACCGATCCCATGATGCACC
>CAMDSM010000163.1 GCA_945906905.1 Altererythrobacter xiamenensis
CTCGGCCACGGTGATGGCATCATTGCGCACCACTTTCACCTCTGCCCCCAGCTCCATCACATAGTGGACCAGGTTGAAGGTGAAGCTGTCGTAATTGTCGATGACGAGGATCATGATCGGCCCTTATTGGGGATTGGCGCGCATTTCCACAACGATCAACGGACCCAGCATCGCCCCATTGTCGATCCGCCCGCGCGCCGGATCCCACAATTGCGACACCGCCCCGTCGAGATAGAGTGCGTTGGGGGTGTCCAGTTCATCGCGGAAATAGCGCGCCAGGCGGCCAAAGCTGATCGGCGCATCGCTGATCACGAAATGGGCCATGCCGCCCGCATCCACCCCCACGGCGTTGCGGATGTGGAGCGATTCGCCATTGTCGGCGATCTCGGGGTGCAGATCGCCATCGATCACCAGCATCGGGCCCGATTGCGTGCCAAAGCGCGGACGGACGAGCACCTTGTGGTAAAATGCCTCGGTTTCGAGCACTTGCCAGCCAGCAGAGGCGCTGCCAAAAAACACCCCGTTGGGCAGCAGATGGAAATTGCCGCCGCCTTGCGCCCGGTTGAGTTCCTGCCCGCGCGCGCCATTTTCGACGTAATAGCCGATTCCCAGCCCGCTTTCGCCAAACATGCCGCCGTTCATGGCGAACACCACCGGGGCATCGGTCGCCCCGCGATTGGCCGAATAGCTGGCAAAGCTGCGGTAAGGCTTTCCGGCTGCATCGGCAGTGACCATGCGGATCGCGTGGAGCGCAGGATCGGCCAGGCAATGGGTCAGCGCCGTGCCTTCAAACTCCACCGCCTCGCAGGTAGAACGGGTGGCGATTTCGGCTTCCGGTTCGGGAGACGGCGGCGTTTCAGCCTCCCCGCAAGACCACAAGAGCATGGGCATTAGCATGGCTGCGGTGCGGCTCACTGCCCAAACCCCGCCTCACCCGCCACCCGCGCTGCCTCACGTGCCGCCGCCACCAAAGCACTCGCCTTGTGGCGGCATTCGGCGGCTTCGTATTCGGGCACGCTATCGGCGACGATGCCCGCGCCGGCCTGGACATGCATTACCCCGTCCTTGACCACGGCGGTGCGCAAAACGATGCAGCTATCCACCGAACCATCGGGCGCGAAATAGCCGACGCCGCCGGCGTAGGCGCCGCGCGTTTCGGGTTCGAGTTCGGCGATTACCTGGCAGGCCCGCACCTTGGGCGCGCCCGACACCGTGCCTGCGGGGAAGCCTGCAAACAGCGCGTCGACCGCATCACAACCCGGTGCCAACCGCCCCACAACATTGCTGACGATATGCATCACATGGCTGTAGCGCTCGACCGTAAAGCTGGCGGTCACCTTCACGCTGTCTGCCGCTGCCACCCGGCCCACATCGTTGCGGCCCAGATCGAGCAGCATCAGATGTTCGGCGCATTCCTTGGGATCGGCCAGCAGGCTGCGCAAATTCTCGGCATCCTCCTCCTCGGTCTTTCCGCGCGGACGGGTGCCTGCGATGGGGCGGATCGTCACTTCGCCATCTCGCACCCGGACCAAAATCTCCGGGCTTGATCCGACCACGGCAAAGCCCGGCAGATCGAGGAAATAGAGGAACGGCGAGGGGTTCACCCGGCGCAGCGCGCGATAGAGCGCGAACGGCGGTAGCGGGAAGGGGCAGGTGAAGCGCTGTGCCAGCACCACCTGGAAGATATCGCCCGCGGTGATGTAGTCCTTGGCCTTCAGCACCATGGCCTCATAATCGGCCGGGTCCATCACGGCGTTGAGGTCCATCTCGGGCAGATCATGGCTGCGCAATTGCGGCGGGGCGGCCTCTGCCAGCTTGCGCAAGGCCTCATCAATCCGCTCGCCCGCGCGCTCGATAGCGCGATCGGGATCGGAGTTATCTGCCCATAAGGGCGCGACGCAGAACAGGCTGTCGGTCAGGCTATCGAACACCAGCACCAGCGTGGGCCGGGCGAACAGCATATCGGGCAGGTTCAATGCGCTTTGCGGCGCGCGCGGAAGTTTTTCCACCAAGCCGATGGTCTCATAGCCGAAATAGCCGACCAGACAGGCCAGCGCAGGCGGCAATGCGCGTGGTACGTCAAAGCGGCAGGCCTCGGCCAGTGCGCGCAGTTCTTCCAGACTGTTGCCGGGCAAAGGCGCAAAGGCATCGCGATCATGCTGCCAGTTGCGATTGACCTCGCAAGTGGCACCCGTGGCGCGGAACATCAGATCGGGATCAATCCCCAGCAGCGAATAGCGCCCACGGACCTCGCCGCCCTCGACCGATTCGAGGAGGAAATCACCTCGCCCCGGCACAATCAGCTTTAGGGCCGCGCCGACCGGCGTTTCGGTATCGCACACCAGCCTGCGCCAGACGAGCGAATGGCGTGCCGCAACAAGGCTGGCGCGGGCCCGCTCGGCGTTTTCAGGCGCGGCGGGATTTGTCAGACTGAACTCACTGGCCATTACGACCGGTCAATTGCGCGGTCACCGCATCCACGGCGGACTGGTTGATATCAATCTCCACCTCGGCACGCACCGCGCTGACGAATTGCTCGGCATATTCCTGCGGCAGCGCAATTACGAGTTGGGCGGAGGCCTGCGCCACCAGCGGATTTTCCGCTGCCAACTCTGGCGCGTCGATGGCGCTGAGCTGGACGACGACCCAGGCACTGGCTTCGGGCATTTCCACCGCCTTGGTTGTGCCGCGCGCCATCGAGAACAGCAGCGCTTCGGCCCGGTTGACCTGACCGCGCTGTTGCAGCTGGGCCAAGCTCATTCGAACGGGCAGAGCGGCGGGCACGTCGATGTCCTCGGCCTGCAGCGCCGCAGCCAGAGTGCTCCCCGCCGCAATCCGGGCCTGAATGCGGGTGGCAGCCTCGCCAGCAGCCTTCATCCCCTGGTCACGCCGCCATGCCGCAACCAGCTGTTCACGGATCTCGGCCAGCGGGGCCACGGCTGCGGCAGTGATGTCGGCCACATCGTAGATGATGAAACTCTCCCCTGGAACGGCCTCGGCCAGCTGCGGTTCGCCCTCGTCCATTTCGAAAGCGACGGACAGCACCGGGGCGAGCACGGCAGGGGCTGCCTCAGCCGTGCCAAAAACCTGGCCTGCGGCAGTCACCGCGCGCGACGAGACAAGCTCCACGCCCAGATCCTGCGCCACTTGCGACAGGCTGCCGCCTTGGGAGAAATCCTCCTCAATTCGAGCGGTAGCATCGTTCATCGCGGTTCGGCGCAGCTCGATGGTCAGCGTGGCGGCGATTTCAGCGCGTGCCTGTGCCAACGTCTGCCCGGCGCGCCGCTCGATTGCGTCAACCCGCAGCACATACCAGCCAAGCGCGCCTTGGGCCGGAGCGGTGATCGCACCGCTGGCGGCGGCAAATCCGTTCGCCGCAACTGCATCGGAAGCGACGCTGGCAAGATCGTCCTGCGATGTCAAAGCCAAGGACGAGGTGACAAGGCCCTTGCTGGTGGCTGACGCTTCCAGCGCAGTGCCGCCGCGCACTTCGGCGGCGATAGCCTGGGCGGCGTCCCGGGTGGGGGCGACGATCTGGGTGAAACGGCGGGTTTCCTGCGCGGCATATAGGGCTTCATCACGCGCGAACCGCTCGGCAATCTGCGCTGTGGTGGGGGCCGGGATGTTGCCGAAGGCTTCCTCGCCGAACACGGCATAGCGGATCACCCGGTGCTCGGGACGGGTAAAATCCTCGGCATTGGCGGTGCGATAGGCCTGCAATTGCGCGTCGGTGGGATTGCCGCGCGGGGCAAAGGCGCTGGCGGTCAGTGCCGCAAGCATACCGGTGCGCGTTCCCAGCTGACCCTCGGCATAGCGCCGGGCAATCGATTGCGGCATCCGCGGGACCAACTGCACCGGCCCGATCATCTGCCGCTGGAACAGTTGTGCCGTCAGGCTTTCGCGAAACGCCGCCTCGCTGATGCCCCGCTGGCGCAGCGTAGCGCGAAAGGCTGAGGTATCGAATCCACCATCGGGCGTGCGCATCGACCCGGCCATCTCCACGATCTCGCTATCGACGAGCCGCGAGCTGACGCGCAGGCCGAAACGCTGGGCCAGATCGGCCACGGCATTTTCGCTGACCATCGTTTCCAGCGCATTGCTGAGGCCGCTGTCGGCGATGTAGCTTTCTATCGACATCGTCGGGTTGGTCTGGCGAATGGCGCTCAGTTCGTCGCTGACCCGGCTCGACAGCGCGTTTGCGTCAATCTGCCGGTCACCCACCACAGCAACCTGCGAATCCCCGGACACGCCGCCTGTCACGGCAGTGTTGAGCACGTCCGAGCTGGCCATCGAAAAGGCCAGCAGCCCGAGAAACGCAAGGATGACGGCAATGCCGACTTTCGACTTGAAGAAACGGCGAATGAATTGGAGCATGACGGGCGGGTTCTCGAAATCGGGTTGCACGCAGCCGCTATGGAATCTGTGCGGCGCACGTCAGGGAACCGCGCTTTATCGCCCCTGCGGCGCGCCCGCAACAGCCGAACACGCAATGTCCGCAGCTTGAAAAGCGCCTTTGACAAGCGCGGCAGCGGGCTTTAGCGGGCAGGGACTTTCTCGCCCTCGGGCGAATGTTTGTGAAATCTCATCGCACATTGTCCCCGGGTGGACGTTGTCCAAGGTAACATAATGGCCGTGCGCCCCTATATTGTCGGTAACTGGAAAATGAACGGGACACGGTCGATGCTTTCCGAAGCGCGATCGATTGACCGTGCTGCGGAACGCCTGATCAAGGTGGAGGTGGCGCTGGCACCGCCGTTCACCCTGATCCATGCCACACGCAAGGAAGCGGGCCTGATCGGGGTTGGCGCGCAGGATTGTCACGCAGCCGAAGGCGGCGCGCACACTGGCGATATCTCGGCGGCAATGCTCAAGGATTCGGGCGCCGGCTTCGTGATCGTCGGCCATTCCGAGCGTCGGGCCAATCATGGCGAGAAAGATGCTGACGTGAAGGCCAAGGCGCTTTCGGTGCTGGCTGCGGGGATGAGCGTGATCGTCTGCGTTGGTGAAACCGAAGACCAGCGCGATGTCGGCAAGGCCGAAAGTGTGGTCGCCCGCCAGTTGAAGGCCTCGCTGCCCGAAGGCGAAGTTGTGGCCGAAAAGGTTACCGTGGCCTATGAACCCGTCTGGGCCATCGGCACCGGGCGCACGCCGACAGTGGATGATGTCAGCGCCATGCACCGCTCGATCCGGCAGGTGCTGATCGGTTTTTATGGCGAGGAAGCCGGGGCCAAGGTCCGCATCCTCTATGGCGGCTCGGTCAAGGCCGAGAACGCTGCCGAACTGCTGGGCGCGGATGACGTGGGCGGGGCGCTGGTTGGCGGGGCCAGCCTGACCGCCGATGGCTTCCTCGGCATTGTCGCGGTTGCCGCCGAAATGCAGGAAAGCTGAGCCAGACTTGCCCTTGGCCCGCGCGTTCCCTAGATAGACGCGTCACTTATTTACGGATTGTCCCCAATGAGCCTTTTCCTGTTCCTGACCGTTGTCCAGGCGATTGTCGCCTTCGCGCTGGTGTGCGCGGTGCTGATGCAGCGCTCGGAAGGCGGAGGCCTTGGAATTGGCGGCGGCGGCAGCCCCGGCGGGCTGATGTCGGCGCGCGGCGCGGCCGATTTCCTCACCAAGACCACCAAGTGGCTGGCGGTTCTGTTTGTCGGCCTGTCGATTGCACTGGCGGCCGTGGCCATCACCGCCACTTCGGGCAACGAGATTGACGACAGCCTTGATCGCTCGGTGACGCAGGATCCGGCGCAAACGATTGAAGGCCTGGCACCGGCTGGCACTGCGGCACCCGAAGCTGCTCCTGCGCAGGATGATGCATTGAGCGGCGTGGCCGAATAAGCGGCACATTTTCTGGCGCTTTTTCTGGCGCTTTTTGTCCGCTTGCTGATCAACACAGTGGATCATTCGTGAATATCGCCAATTGATGGCTTGCCACGAATCCGGTTTGATCCCTACGGCTCTAATCCCATGGCGCGGTACATATTCATCACCGGCGGCGTGGTCTCATCGCTTGGCAAGGGACTAATGGCCGCCAGCCTTGCGGCTTTGCTGCAGGCGCGGGGCTACAAGGTCCGCATCCGCAAGTTTGATCCCTATCTCAACGTCGATCCGGGCACGATGAGCCCGTATCAGCACGGCG
>CAMDSM010000164.1 GCA_945906905.1 Altererythrobacter xiamenensis
CAACTTTGCCGGAGTGTTCGAACTGCCGACGTTGGCGATAGCGGGGAGTGGCGGGCGCAGTTCTTCCTTTGCCACCGGATTGCTGGCGGCCTTTGTGGCGACGCCCTGCACCGGGCCGTTCATGGCCGCTGCCCTGGGTGCCGCGTTGCTGCTGCCGCCGCTGCCCGCAATGCTGTTGTTCGCGATGCTGGGACTGGGCCTCGCGCTGCCGTTTCTGGCGCTGGGCTTTGTGCCCGCATTGCGCAGCCGCCTGCCCAGGCCGGGCGCATGGATGAACACCTTCCGCCGCGTGATGGCGCTGCCGATGGGGCTGACCGCACTGGCGCTGTTGTGGCTGTTGACGCGGCTGGGCGGACGCGAATTTGCCCTTGTGGCGCTGTCCCTGTGTGCCGGGATCGTGCTGGCTCTGGTGATAACCGGACGACTGCAACGCGCTGGAAAACTGGCCTGGCCCGCCTTCGCCCTGATCGCCGCGCCGTTCGCGCTGTTTGGGGCCTTTGCCCTGCCTTCGGTCTATGCGCGAGCCGCGCCGGGGGGCGAGCAATCGCTGCTCTCACCCGTGCCCTACAGCGAGGCTGGGCTGGCCGAAGCGCGCGCGTCAGGCAAGCCGGTGTTCCTGTGGTTTACTGCCGATTGGTGCGTAACCTGCAAGGTCAATGAAAGCGTGGCGATTGAGCGCGAAAGCACTCGCGCGGCGTTCGAGGCTGCGGGCGTTGTGGCGATGCGCGGCGACTGGACCTTGCGCGACGAAGCCATCACCCGCTTCCTGACAGGGCAGGGAGCGGCCGGCGTGCCGCTGTATATGTGGTATCCAGCAGGCGGCGGCCCAGTTTCAGGGAACGGCGAGCAACTGCCCCAAGTGCTGACGCCCGATATGTTGGCTGAACTGGCTGGCGGCTAACCCCCGCCCGCGCGGCACCAGGTAACAAATTCGCCCGGAATCCGGCTCGCCCCGACCTCCAGCGTGCCAGCGCCGGGCAGGGTCGCCAGCATCTCGCGCGGGCCGGTGAACACGTCGAGCGACGGATCATCCGCCGCCAGCCGCGCCTCCCACCGCCATTCCCCCTCGGCCAAGGTTGCATCGACCAGAAAGCGGCTGCGCATCCCATTGCCAATCACCGGAAACAGCGCGCCTTGGCCGGGCAGGGCCGGGGCATGACGGATGACGCTCAACTCCGGCGGTGATTCCGAAGGGCGGCAGGCCAGCGAGAGCAACGGCGCCGCGCCGGGATTGCCAAAATGGATCGCCTGGCCGTTATTGGCGACGGTCCATGTCGCGGCGGAGGTATCGGGCGATTGCTGGAGGACGGGCGGCAGGACGGCGTGTGCCTCGGTGAGTTCGATGCGCTGCACTGAGGGCGCAGGCGCGCGGTCACAAGCGGCGAGGGCGAGGGGGGCAATTGTCAGGATTAGGGAATGCTTGAACAAGCGATCAGGCCGCGCGCGGAACAATCCGCTCAAGATCGCCGTTGAGCGAACGCTTGGCTTCAAGCAGTTCATAGCAATCCTGCAATCGCAGGAAGAACCCTTCAGACATGCGGAAATAGCGGCCAAGCCGAAGGTCGAGTTCGCCATCAACCGGGCGTGTTCCGTTGATCATCGCTTCAAGACGCGTGGCGTCGACCGAAATAGCTTCGGCCATCGCCGCCACATCAAGGCCAAGCGGTTCCATGAACTCCTGCACCAGCAACTCACCCGCGTGGGGGTTGTGCAGCCAGTCGCGATCAGTGGTAATCGGTGATTTCAACATCGTATGCATATCCGTCGTTCCAGCGGAAGCATATACGCCATTGTCTGTTAATGGAAATGGCATGTTGGCCCGCCTGCTCGCGATGCAGCGGATGGAGATCGTTTGACGGCGGGTTGCGCAAGTCCTCGATTTCGTCTGCCGCTTCGATAAACATCTGTTTCGCGAGGGCGCGTTGCTGGATTTCAGGCGGCAACTTGCGGCTGCGCTTGCCGTTCCAGACTTGCTCTGTCTGGGTGTTGGTGTTGGCGAAGGAGCGGATCATGGTCGGGTCCAGCAAATTGGGTTGGCGGCCAGACTAGCAGAAATTTGGAGATCGTGTTCACGCTCGCGCGATCTAACCGGGGGGGACCTCACCGCCCCCACTTCCCCTTCCGCGTCTCCTTCCCAAACCGCCCCTTGCGCGTCCCCGGCCGACCTTCATTCGAGCGCCCAACCATCCCGGCCTTGTGCTCACTGGAGGGTAGCCCCAGCTCCTCATTCTCCAGCTTGCGGATTTCGTCCCTCAAACGCCCAGCTTCCTCGAACTCCAGATCGGCCGCCGCCGCGCGCATCCGCCGCTCCAGATCCTCGATATAGCCGCGCAGGTTGTGGCCGACCAAATTGTTCGCGCCTTCCGCATCGATCTCCACTAGCACGCCATCGCGGCTGGCGGTGTGGGCGACGATGTCCTGTATGTTGCGTTTGATAGTGGTCGGGGTGATGCCGTTGGCGAGGTTGAACTGGTGCTGGCGTTCGCGGCGGCGGTCGGTTTCGGCGATGGCGCGTTCCATCGATCCTGTCATCCGGTCGGCGTAGAGGATGACTTTGCCATCGACGTTGCGCGCGGCGCGGCCAATCGTCTGGATCAACGAGGTTTCTGAACGCAGGAAGCCTTCCTTGTCGGCATCGAGGATCGCCACCAGCCCGCATTCGGGGATATCCAGCCCCTCGCGCAGCAGGTTTATGCCGATCAGCACATCATAGACGCCAAGCCTGAGGTCACGGATCAGTTCGATGCGTTCGAGCGTTTCCACATCCGAATGCATATAGCGCACGCGCACGCCCTGTTCGTGCATGAACTCGGTCAGATCCTCGGCCATGCGCTTGGTCAGCGTGGTGACGAGGGTGCGATAGCCTTTGGCGGCGGTCGCCTTGCATTCGGCGATGCAATCTTGCACCTGATCTTCGACCGGGCGGATTTCCACCGGCGGATCGATCAGCCCGGTGGGGCGGATCACCTGTTCGGCAAATACGCCGCCCGATTGCCCCATCTCCCACGTTCCCGGCGTGGCGGAAACGGCGACGGTTTGCGGGCGCATCGCATCCCATTCGTTGAATCGCAGCGGGCGGTTGTCGATGCAACTGGGCAGGCGGAAACCGTATTCGGCCAGGGTCAGCTTGCGGCGGTGATCGCCCTTGGCCATGGCACCAACTTGCGGCACCGTCTGGTGGCTTTCATCGATGAACAGCAGGGCGTTTTCGGGCAGATATTCGAACAGGGTGGGCGGCGGTTCGCCCGGCAGACGGCCTGTCAGGAAGCGGCTGTAGTTCTCGATCCCGGCGCAGCTGCCAGTGGCGGCGATCATTTCAAGATCGAAATGGGTGCGCTGCTCCAGCCGCTGATGTTCGAGCAGTTTGCCCTCGGCCGTCAGCTCCTTCAGCCGCTCGGAAAGCTCAAACTTTATTGCCTCGGCCGCCTGCTTCATTGTCGGACCGGGGGTGACATAGTGGCTGTTGGCATAGATCCGCACCGACGCCAGGCTGGCGCCCTTCTTGCCCGTCAGCGGATCGAATTCCGCGATATCCTCGATCTCGTCGCCGAAGAAAGATATGCGCCAGGCCATGTCCTCATAGTGGCTGGGATAGATCTCCAGACTGTCACCCCGCACGCGAAAATTGCCGCGGGCAAAGGCGGCATCATTCCGCTTGTATTGCAGCGCCACCAGCTTGCGGATGATCTCACGCTGATCGACGCTGGTGCCCTTTTTCAGGTCAAAGATCATCGCCGAATATGTTTCGACCGAGCCGATGCCATAGATGCAGCTGACCGAGGCGACGATGATCACATCATCGCGCTCCAGCAAGCTGCGGGTGGCCGAATGGCGCATCCGGTCAATCGCCTCGTTAACGCTGCTCTCCTTCTCGATATAGGTATCGGAGCGCGGGACATAGGCTTCGGGCTGGTAGTAATCGTAGTAGGAGACGAAATATTCGACTGCGTTTTCGGGAAAGAAGCTCTTGAATTCGCCGTATAATTGCGCGGCCAGAATCTTGTTGGGGGCCAGCACCAGGGCCGGGCGCTGCAACAGTTCGACCACTTTGGCCATGGTGAAGGTCTTGCCGGAGCCGGTGACGCCGAGCAGCACCTGCGTCTTATCGCCTGCGCCAATGCCTTCGAGCAGATCGGCGATGGCCGTGGGCTGATCGCCCGCCGGCTCATAGTCTGAAACCAGCTTGAACGGCTTGCCGCCAGCGGACTTTTCGGGCCGCTGGGGTTTGTGTGGGGTGAACGTGCCGGAGGTATCGGGCTCTTCCAGTCCGCGTCTGATTACGAGTTCGGCCATGGGCGAACATATGGAGAATATCGCGAGGCTGCGCAATCATATTGGCGAGGCCCACGCTGGATGATAGGTTGGAGCTACCAGAGGCAGCGGCCTCGTCAGACTAGGGGGAATATCATGCGTATCACAACTGTCCTGCCGATTGCCTTTGCTCTGGTGCTGACTGCCTGTGGATCGAGCGAGGAGGATGCCGATGGCACCTCACTGGCCGATGCCGCCGCCGAAATTGCCGAGGGGCCAATGCCGCTGGCCGGTGAATATCGTGACACCACCACACTACTCGAATTCACCGCGCCCGGTTTGCCGGCTGACGCTCAGGCGATGATGCAATCGCAGATGCTGCAAACCGAAGCCGATGTCAGCACCAGATGCCTGACGCCGGAACAGGCGGCCGGCTCACGCGAAGATATGCTGGTTGGCCTGACCGAGAGCGATTGCACCGTGCAACGGTTTGACGTGGCTGGCGGCGATATCGATGCGGCGCTAAGCTGTTCGCCCGGTGACGGCATAACCGGCGATGTGACCATGACGGGCACCATGGGCGAGCAGGGTTCGGATATGGTGCTGGGCTTCACCTCCACCATGCCCGAAGTTGGCCAGGTGACTATGCGCATGCGGATGGTCTCAGAACGGATCGGTGATTGCAGCTGAGCGAGGCGAATGTGACGCTTGCCTGACAGCGGCGTTTGTTCAGTGACGCGACAAGTAACTTTTGTTACAAGAATCGCATGGCTGACGCAAAAATGACATTTTCTGATCGATCCCATCAGCTCGCTGAGCGGGCCGAGGCGTTGGGTGAAGGGGTGCAGCGCCGTGCGCGGCTGTGGCGCAGCCAGCCTCCGGGCAATGCGGCGCGTCCGTCGCAATGGCTGTTTCTGGGTGAGAGTCTGTCGATGGCTGAGCCCTTGCTGCGCAATATGCGCGCGCCGTTGGAAATGCCTGTTGCCACCCAGCATCAGGTGGTGATCCTGATTCCCGGCTTCGGCACGCACCCGTTGCGGATGCGCTATATGGCGCGCAAGCTGGAGGAAGCGGGGCATAGGGTGAAACGCTGGGGCATGGGCTTCAACTTCGGCCCGACCGAAGAGAACTTCGAGGTCTTCGCGCGCCGGGTGGAACAGGTTCACGCCCGCTATGGCCAGCAGGTGGTGCTGGTTGGCTGGAGCCTGGGCGGGATATTCGCGCGCGAGGTGGCCAAGCACCACCCGGACAAGGTGGCCAAGGTCATCACCATGGGCTCGCCGTTCAGCCACACGCCCTATTCGAACAATGTCTGGCGGCTGTATCAACTAATCACCGGACAATCGGTGGAGCGCCCGCCGGTTTCGAGTGACCTTGCGGCCAAGCCTCCGGTGGAAACCGTGGCGCTGTGGAGCCCGCGCGATGGCGTGGTTTCGGTGCGCTCGGCGCGCGGCCTTGCTGGCGAGCGTGATCGTGAGCGGGCCTTGCGCTGCACGCACATGGGCTTTTCCAACACTCCCGAAGCGATTCTGGCGGTGGCGCAAGAAGTGGCGAACGCCTGAGCTGTGGTGCCAGTAAGCTGGGCCACCTGAACAGCCGCAGGAACCACTTGGCGAAGGCCGTCTTTCATGCAATGTTGCACCGCAACAAGGATGGGCATGAAACCGGGCGAACCAGATAAATTTGACGAAATGCACGCGCCCGATGGTTCCGTGCGCCCGGCCTATCGAGATTACCACAAGTGGCTGATCCAGCAGGATACCGCGCTGCTACGGCGCAAGGGGTCCGAGGCCG
>CAMDSM010000165.1 GCA_945906905.1 Altererythrobacter xiamenensis
ATCTGCTGCAATGGGCTGGCTGGGGCACCGAGAATGCGGACCAGCGCACGTCCTCACTCGAAGCGAATGTGCAGCATATGCCGGGCCTGATTGACGCGCTGGAAATGGGCGAGGAGCAGCGCGGATTCTATCGTTATTTTGTCATCAACGCCTATCGCGAACTGGGCCGTTTTGACGAGGCGCTGGCGCTGCTGGAGGAGATCGAGAGCGCAACGCCGGGCGTGGCCATGCCGCTCGATCCGGATTCGATCTTCGGCCCCGGTGACTATGCCTCGCCCTTGCGCCAAGCCATCGCTGCGGGCGATACGGACCGCTATGCGATTGACCTGTTGAGCGATGACATGGCCGGGCGGCTGTGCGGTGACAGCGAGACCTTTGGCGATATGCGCGGGGCCAATACCGCCGCCCGCTGCACCGCCCGCGAACAACGGATGGCGCAGTGGCAGGCCGAAAGCGATGCGGTTTACGCCTTGCTCGAAGATCGCCCCGCGCTCACCGCCCGCTGCGCTGTGGCCGACGGTGGCAAGCGCGATGCCACCCTTGCCGAAGCCTGCCGCATGCAACAGCACGAGATCGACTGGGCGGCGGGCAGCGCCTACGTCGACAGCCAGCCTGGAGAAGCCGCCGCTATGTGCCAAGTGACGCCAGAGGATCAGCGCGACACCGTGCAGACATCCGCCTGCAGCAGCTATGGGGTCTATCTCGACTATGCCATTGCGGGGCTGCTGGTGAAGGATCTGGCCGCCTTTGACCTGATTTGCGACGCCGAAACCACCGTGGGCATTGGTCCCTTCGCCTCGGCCTGCACCATCGCCGATACGGACGTCAGGCAAGCCCAGGCCCGGCGGCTGTGGAGCGACAAGGCCGCCCTGCGCCGCCGTTGCCGCACCGAATTGCCGCGCGAAAACCGATTCGACGGGCTGGACATGGCCTGTGGTGCGCTGGAAGACGTTGAAAGCGAACCCTACTGGCTCGATGACAGCAGCCAAGACGGCGACGAACCACCAAGCCCGATCCGTGTCGCCGCCATGCCCTATGCCCGCCAGATGATCGCTGACGAGCTGGCGGCTCGCAATCAGCAATAACCGGAGGTGACAATGCGCGCATATCTGCTGATCGGGGCCGTCAGCGCGCGATTGAGGGGCCGCCGGTGTGGAGCCTCGATCCGGCGTTGAAGCAGGCGGCGGAATAGCGAGAGAGGTTGGCCAGCCCGGGCCAATTCCAGTTCAAGGCGGCGCTTGAACAGATCGAGCCCAGCCCTAGGGCAAATGTCTGTCTGACGCCTTAGCCAAGCCCGCGATAGCTGAAGTCCCGGAACTGCGCGCTGCCTTCACCAGTGGCGAACAGGGCCGGGCGCAGGCTGAGAAGGTCGTCGATCGTGTTTGCATGGTATCCTGAGACTTCAGCACGCACACCGTGGCGAACCCAGTTGATCCCATCGAGACTGTAAAAAAATGTCACCACATTGCGCTGGTTGACAATACGCAAGTGCATGGTGCTCGCTGCGGGCGCTGGCTCACGCCAATGGCTGACCTTGCCGCCGCGGTAACTTATCATCCGCTCACCATTGATCCCCATGCCCAGAAACAGCCGGTCGTTGAAGAACAGCAGAAGCCCGGCCTCGATCGTGCCATCAAGTTCGACGGATACAGTTACCTCGTAGGACCGGTCACCGACGGTCTGTGTCAGCGGAGAACAGGTAGGAATGCCGGCGCCCTTGCCCTTCAGGACCAGCCGGCCATTACCCACGGTTACCCGCGCAGACTCATCGACAGCGGGACCGTAGAACGACCACTTCGCAGACAGTTGGGGCGCCTCGAAGCTGTCCGACTTCACAATTCCATGCGGTCCGGCCGAAATGTCCGAAGGCATCGGCCGCGGCGCGGACAAATCCCCACCCAGTGCGCGCGGCCAGCCATCCACTGTCCATTCAAAGGGCTCGAGCAGCGTCTGGCGGCCCAGCGTGCGAAAGCCGTTTTCGTACCCGTGATAGACGAAATACCAATCACCCTGCGGCCCTTCAACCGCTGTGGCGTGCCCGCGCGACCACCACGCTTCGGTCTCGTCGGTCGTGCGCACGATCGGGTTATGCGGGCAGTTTTCCCACGGCCCGTTCACGCTGCGCGAGCGGGCAGCAATAACCATGTGGCCGGTGGCCGGGCCGCCTGTGCCCCCTACGGCAGTGATGATATAGAACCATTCGCCGCGCCTAATCAGCTTTGGCCCCTCAAGGGCATAGGCTTCGGTTGCCCAGTCATCAGGATAACGCCAGCCATCATAGACCCTCTCGACCGGCCCCGCAGTGGCCAGCCCATCGTCGCTAAGTGCCACGCGGGCAATGCCAGACAAGAAGAGATAACGTTTGCCGTCTTCACCCACGACGTGTCCGGGATCGATGTAGCCTTCGATTCCCAAGTCGACCGGCTCACTCCACGGGCCGCGAATGTCGTCTGCATGGATAACGTAAATGGAATTGCGTCGTCCGCGTAAGGCTACTGACCATGGGGCTGGAATGAATGGGATGTAGATATAGTAGCGCCCGTGGTGCTTGACCAACTCAGGGGCAAAAACAATCGCAATTGGATTGGGCAGCGCCGATCCAACCATCGCCCAGTTCACCAGATCGCGCGAGTGCCACAGGATCAAACCTGGCGCCGCCTCGAACGATGAATGCGTCATGTAATAGTCATCACCATCTCTCAGGATAGTGGGATCGGGATAGTCTCCCGCCAGGACGGGGTTGAGATAGCGCCCATCGCCAAGGTCGGCCCTGCGTTGCCCTTCAATCCCCAGACGCCAGATCGGGGTTGTCGGCCCGCAAGCAAATGCCGTTGAAACCGGCGCCGCATCACTCCCCGTGGCTGAAGCCTTCGCTATTGTCGGCACGCCCAGAGCGCCTGCAGCAACCAACTTCAGGGCCTCACGCCTACTCGTCATGGCTTGATCCAAACAAGAATGTATATTCCAATATGATGACAGGCGCTCTGCACGAAGTCAACGCGTGCAACCGTGTTGCGCTCACAAGCCCGGTTGCCCCTCGCTCGCATGCCTGTTAGGCGGCCCGCGACCAATTCTGCGGAGCCGATCCATGTCCGATATCAAGCGTGTTGTCCTTGCCTATTCCGGCGGCCTCGACACCAGCGTGATCGCCAAATGGCTCTCGGTGGAGCGCGGCCTTGAAGTCGTCACTTTCACCGCTGACCTTGGTCAGGGCGAGGAGATTGAGCCTGCCCGCACCAAGGCCCGCGCCATGGGCATCCCCGACAAGCACATCTTCATCGAGGACTTGCGCGAGGAGTTCGTGCGCGATTTCGTGTTCCCGATGATGCGCGCCAATGCCCGTTATGAGGGCGACTACCTGCTCGGCACCTCCATCGCCCGACCGCTCATCTCCAAGCGCCTGGTCGAGATCGCGCATGAAACCGGCGCCGATTTTATCGCTCACGGTGCCACCGGTAAAGGCAACGATCAGGTGCGGTTCGAACTGTCCGCCTATGCCCTCGATCCCGATATCAAGGTCATCGCCCCGTGGCGCGAGTGGGAGCTGACCAGCCGCACCGCGCTGATCGCCTGGGCCGAAGCGCATCAGATCGTGGTCCCCAAGGACAAGCTGGGGGATAGCCCCTTTTCCACCGATGCCAATCTCCTGCACACCTCGTCAGAGGGCAAGGTGCTGGAGGATCCGTGGGTCGAGACGCCCGACTACGTCTACTCGCGCACGGTCAACCCCGAGGACGCGCCCGATGCGCCCGAATATATCACCATCGATTTCGAGCGCGGCGATGGCGTGGCGCTCAATGGCACGGCCATGTCCCCCGCCACCCTGCTCACCGCGCTCAACGAACTTGGCCGCAAGCATGGCATCGGCCGGCTTGACCTGGTCGAAAACCGCTTCGTCGGCATGAAGAGCCGCGGCATGTATGAGACCCCGGGCGGCGAGATCTATGCCCGCGCCCATCGCGGGATCGAACAGATCACGCTCGATCGCGGCGCTGCCCACCTCAAGGACGAGCTGATGCCGCGCTATGCCGAGATGATCTACAACGGCTTCTGGTTCAGCCCCGAACGCGAGATGCTGCAGGCCGCCATCGATCACAGCCAGACCAAGGTCAGCGGCACCGTGCGCCTCAAGCTGTATAAAGGCACGGCCAGCGTGGTCGGCCGCCGCAGCCCGCACAGCCTCTATTCGCAAGCCCACGTCACTTTCGAGGATGACGCCGGCGCTTACGATCAGAAGGACGCGGCGGGGTTCATCAAGCTCAATGCCCTGCGTCTGCGCCTTTTGGCGCAGCGCGATCAACGTAAATAGGGCGTCTGCGCCTGCTCGCCAGCCGTGACCGCAAGGGCTGATCGCGCGCCCACGACGAACCCCCACGACGAGCCGTTGACTTATCCACCCTTGTCCACAGGCCAATTCGCGCCGTGTGGATAACTCGGCCCTTGCCCGCTTGGCAGGACTCGGAACACGAGCGCATCTTCCACTTGTCGAACGCGAAAACGCTCTCAACGATGGATCGCCAGCCGATCCGGAACTGGGGGAACTGAAGCGGGAGACGCGGCGGAAAAGCAGCCGCGCAAGGACGTGGGATGGAGCCGGAAACACCCGCAAGGGCAATTCGAAACCACACCGTCGACACCGCGCAATGCCAACCGCTGGACAGGCCGGAACAGCAAACTTGGCTGCCGATGGAACCGTGATGCCCCCTGGCAGTAGCGGCTCCGCTTGAGGCGACAAGGCCAGCGAACCGGACTCGGACCGCAAGGTGGCATGGGACAGGCATTCGTGTCATACCCGGCCACCAACACGTTCCGGCACCGGCGCGAGCGCTGGGCGACAGTGCCGATGGCTTGCCTCCGGGTCGGCCAAAGGTGACACGCCAGGCGCCAAGCACCCCCTTGGGGGTCCACGCGCGGGTGAGAGTGGGGTCGGTAGCAATACCGGCCCCATTTCTGTGCCTTTCGCCGCCCAAACCCGGCATTTTTCCTCCAAATTGCGACAAATTGCCTCCTGAAAGCGGCGGGGCGAGCGCCGATTGCTGGCGATTTTAACGCGTGGGGCGTAATTGCCCTTGCTATGAAGGCCCTTAAAGCCCCTCGGCCCGCGCGCCTGCGCCAGGCCCTGTTGGTCGCCACCATTCTGGCGTTAGGCGGCGGTATTGCCTCCTCCGGATCGGCGCAGACGAGCGGGGATTTCGCCGCCGCCTTTGCCGACATGCCCCCGCCCATCCACGACACCGCGCCGCAGCCCCATGCGGTCGATGTGACCGAGGTGATGGCCGAACCAGCACCCGAAGTGGCCGCAACCGATCTAGGCTCTGGCGTCGCCAGCTACTATGCTGATCGCTTCAACGGCCAACGCACCGCCAGCGGCGAGCGGTTCGATAACCGCGCCTACACCGCCGCCCACCGCACCCTGCCCTTCGGCACCCATGTGCGCGTCACCAACCCGGCCAACGGCGCCAGCGTGGTGGTCCGCATCAACGACCGCGGCCCCTTCACCCGCGGCCGCACGATAGACGTCAGCCGCGTCGCCGCCGAGGAACTGGGCCTGATCCAGCGCGGCCACGGCACGGTGCAGCTGGAACTGCTTCAGAGCTGAGTGGGTGGGTGACAGGGGTGACACAGTGTCACCCAGTGGTTTTTGCGATATTATTGCGCGTTTCGAATGGCTTGATGGCTAATCGGGGTGGGTGACACTTTCGGGATTTGGGCGGGAAAACGGCGGCTTTGGCGTGATGGTGCTTGGCCGCACTCCCACCCCCAGCCCCTCCCGCAAGCGAGAGGGGAGCAAGCAGCGCACCCAGTCACCCGCCCGCCTGCGGGAGGGGTTAGGGGTGGGCCTGCCCCCTCACTACCGCCGCCGCACCGGAACAGGAAACGACGGCGTAGCCCCCAGCAACACCGCCTCATTCCGCCTGATCCGCTCCAACAGCTCCGCCCCCATCCCCCCACCAGACCCAATCCGCCCACCCGCAACATGCCGCCGCCACCCCTCAGCATGATCCAACCACGCCCGATCACCGTGCGGAGTGACGG
>CAMDSM010000166.1 GCA_945906905.1 Altererythrobacter xiamenensis
GGCCGCCTTGAATGCGAATCGCTGAATTGGCTTCTATCTAACCCAAAAACCCCGTCCGTCCTGAGCTTGTCGGAAGCGAAGCTGGCCAAAGGCCTACGACTGCTTTTCCCTTCAAGCGGATTGCCCTTTGGTACGAGGAACAAGGACGATGCTTCGACAAGCTCAGCACAGACGGGTTTGGTCTGGTCTGGTTTGGTCAAGTCTGGTCAGATCAGGTCAAATCTGGGTTGGCTTACCCCGCAACCGCCGCAGCAACCTCAGCCGCAAAGTCAGTCACTTCCTTCTCGATGCCTTCGCCCAGCTGGAAGCGGACATAGTCGGTCAGGACGATCGAGGTGCCCGCCGCCTTGCCAGCCTGCGCCACCACATCGGAAATCGCGGTCTTGTTGTCCATCACGAACACCTGGCTCAGCAGGGCGTTTTCCTTGGCGTACTTGGCAATCGCGCCATCGACCATCTTGGCCTGCACTTCGGCGGGCTTGCCACTTTCGGCGGCCTTTTCGGCGGCGATCTTGCGTTCGCGGACGATCACGTCAGCATCGAGAGTCTCGGCGCTGAGGGCCATCGGGAAGGCGGCCGCGATGTGCATGGCTATCTTCTTGCCCAGATCGGTCAGAACTTCGGCCGAGGCTTCGGATTCGAGCGCGACCAGCACGCCGATCTTGCCCATGTTCGGAGCAGCGGCGATATGGATATAAGGCACCACGGCGCCCTTGGTGACCGCCACGGTCTTCATCCGGCGGACCTGCTGGTTCTCACCGATGGTGGCGACGTTGTTGGTCAGCTTGTCGGCCACGGTCCCGCCATCGGGATAGGCAGCGGCCTTCAGCGCCTCGACATCGTCAACCGACTGGCCCAGCGCAACCTGGGTGGTCTTGCGGACGAAATCTTGGAACTGCTCGTTCTTGGCGACGAAATCGGTTTCGGAGTTCACTTCCACGGCCACGCCGCGGGTGCCGGTAACGGCCACGCCGACCAGACCTTCGGCAGCGGTGCGGCTGGACTTCTTCTGCACGGCGGCCAGGCCCTTGGCGCGCAAGGCATCAACCGCGCCTTCAAGATCGCCATTGGTTTCTTCGAGCGCCTTCTTGGCGTCCATCATGCCCGCGCCAGTCATCTCGCGCAGTTTCTTCACGTCAGCGGCGGTAAAAGCAGCCATCGGACTATTCCTTTTGTAAAAATTGGCCCCATCAAACTGGCTGGGCCGGACCCGCGATGAGGCCCGGCGCGCTAGAGGGCCAATATGACGAAGTGCTTACGCCTGTTCGGCGGCGGCTTCCTCGGTCACGGCCTCAACTGCTGGAGCTTCTTCAGCGACCGGAGCTTCAACAGCGACGGGCGCTTCTTCGGCTACCAGAGCAACCTCAGCCACCACAACCTCGGCTGGCGGAGCAGCCATCGAGCCGACATCGGCGCCCGAATCAACCACGCCCTCGGTGCGGCCCTGCGTTGCGGCCTGAGCAATGGCATCGCAATACAGGCGCACGGCGCGGCTGGCGTCATCATTGCCGGGAACCGGGAAAGCGATGCCGTTGGGATCGACGTTGGTATCGAGGATCGCCACCACTGGAATACCCAGCACATTGGCTTCCTTGATCGCCAGCTCTTCCTTGTTGGCATCGATCACGAACATCACAGCAGGAATGCCGCCCATATCGCGAATGCCGCCGAGCGACATTTCGAGCTTGTCCTTCTCACGGGTGAGCTGGAGCACTTCCTTCTTGGTCAGGCCGGAAATTCCAGTCGACAGCTGCTCTTCCAAGGCCTTGAGGCGCTTGATCGACTTGCTGATGGTGGTCCAGTTGGTGAGCATGCCGCCCAGCCAGCGGTGGTTGACGAAGTGCTGACCGCAAGCGCGCGCGGCCTGGGCAATCGGCTCCTGAGCCTGGCGCTTGGTGCCAACGAACAGCACTTTGCCGCCCGCACGCACGGTCTGCGCCACGAATTCAAGCGAGCGCGCGAACAGCGGCACGGTCTGCGACAGGTCGATGATGTGAACACCGTTGCGGGCGCCGAAAATATACGGCTTCATCCGCGGGTTCCAGCGGTGGGTCTGGTGGCCGAAGTGGGCGCCAGCCTCGATCAATTGCTGCATCGTGACGGTAGGGGCCGCCATAAGATAATTCCTTTCCGGTTATGCCTCTGGAAGACGGGGAACTGGAAGCGGAGATCCCGCCAGCAGCACCGGTGTGAAGTGTCTTCCATGCGAATTTGCCGCCCCCTGCCGCTGGCCCGAATGCCAATGGAGTGGAACGACGAGGGCGCCCTTAGCCCCATGTGGAGGCGAATGCCACTGGAAAATCGCTCATGATCAAGGTGCGGTCACGGATGGCGGACGAAGGCGCTTGACACGTCGGAACAGATAAGGAACAAGGTGGAACAGATAGGGAACTCGGAACGAATCACCTCATTCCCGCATTATCAGTACGAAGGATTGCACCCATGCTGACTTTTGCCATTTCTCTGCTGTTCGCCCTCCTCGCCGGTTGCGCGATCCTGTCGATCATCGCTTCGGTGCGCAATGGCATCGTGCGCGGGCGCGCGATTGTGGCGGAGCTGGCCTTGCTGGAAGCTGGGCGGCGTCCGGTTCCGGTAATGCGGACCGTTCGACTGCGGCCAGTGGCCGTTCGCTATGCTGTCAGGCGCCCGATTGCGGAACCGCTGCGCTGGCAACACGGCGTTGCCGCCTGACCTTGGCATAGCGCACTATCCCCAGCGGCATCAGCCCCAGATAGAGCACGCAGATCATCGCCAGCGTCCACCACGGTTCGGTCAACAAGGCGGCAAACAGCAGGCCAACAAGCGCGATCAGCGGCAGCCGCACGTCCTTTCCGGGGCGCAGCGATGTCCAGCTGAGCGTGGCCAGGTTGGAAATCATCAGCACCGCGATCAGCACCACCCAAGCGCCCACCATCCACGGCGTGCGGAACACCTGCTCCCCACTCGCCAACCACAGGAACATCGGCAGAAAGGCCAGGCCAGCAGCCACTGGCGCGGGAACCCCGGTGAGGAAACCGGCAGACTTGTGCGGCTGATCTTCGGTGTCGATCTGGGCGTTGAACCGGGCAAGCCGCAGCGCCATGCACACGGCAAAAGCCAGCGCCGCGAACCAACCGAGGCGCGGCAGATCCTGCAGCGACCACAAGAACAGCACCAGGGCTGGAGCCATGCCGAATGAGATATTGTCGGCGAGGCTATCCAGTTCGGCACCAAACCGCGATTGTGCCTTGAGATAGCGGGCGATCCGCCCGTCAATCCCGTCGAGCAAGCCCGCCAGCACGATTGCAAACAGCGCCCTCTCCCAATCACCCACAATAGCAAAACGGATACCCGTCAGCCCCGAACACAGCGCCGCAGCGGTGATGGCATTGG
The DNA here is from genome assembly GCA_945906905.1 of Altererythrobacter xiamenensis. Classification (GTDB taxonomy): domain Bacteria; phylum Pseudomonadota; class Alphaproteobacteria; order Sphingomonadales; family Sphingomonadaceae; genus Alteraurantiacibacter; species Alteraurantiacibacter xiamenensis_A. The sequence goes on from CAMDSM010000166.1 coordinate 3,373, forward strand.
GGATAACCGCGCGCAAGGTCAGCCCGCGAGGGCGCTTGCCCGCCAGAACTGGCGGCTCGTCCTCACTGGCACGCGGGCCAACCCACGGCTGTCCGTCATCGCCCGCCGGATCGTCATCACTCCCGGCACCCGTCACAGGCTTACGCCTTCGACCAGCAACTGCCGGCCCAGTTCGGCCAGCACCGTCTCGCCGGCGATCACCTTCTGGCCCAGCAACACGCGGGAATCGGTGCCGTGCGGAAGATAGACATCCACCCGGCTGCCAAAGCGGATCAGGCCGATCCGTTGCCCGCCCGCCACAAGATCGCCCGGCTTGACGAAAGGAATGATCCGCCGCGCCACAAGGCCGGCAATCTGGGTAAAGCCAATCGCCTGCCCGTCGGCTTTCTCGATCAATATATGCTGCCGCTCATTTTCCTCGCTCGCCTTGTCGAGGTCGGCGTTGAGAAAGCGGCCGGGAATATAGACGATGCGTTTCACAGTGCCCGGCACTGGCGCGCGATTGATGTGGACGTCAAACACCGACATGAAGATCGACACCCGCGTGACCGGATCGGTGCCCAGCCCGCGCCCGGTCTCATCGTCAGCTTGAAGTTCAGGCGGCGGCGGAACCTGGCAGATCAGTGAGACCAGCCCATCGGCCGGCGCAACAATCAGCTGTGGCCCCTGAGGCACCACCCGTTCGGGATCGCGGAAGAAGGCAAACACGAAGGCCGACAGGCCCAGCAACGGCCAGCCAAGAATGGCGATATCGAACGCCAGCAGCACCAGCAAAGCCAGCGCGACTGCAATCAGTCCGAATTTGCGTCCCTCGGGGTGGATCGCCGGCCAGCGCCATTGTGCTTCGCCGCGCCCGCGATTGTCTTTCAGTTCTCCGGCCATCGGGTGCATCTAGGGGCTGAGGGCACGGGGCACAAGGGCACGGTTGTATTCGCGGGGTGGCGGTGGTGGACAGGGCTGGATTCGAACCAGCGTACGCTCTCGCGGGCAGATTTACAGTCTGCTGCCATTAACCACTCGGCCACCTGTCCACCGGTGCCGGAAGCGGGGAAAACCCGCTTGGAAAGAGGGCCCGAAAAACAAGCCCGTCCAGCCGAGAGGCGCCCCAATGGCGAAGCGGCGCTTGCCTGTCAATGGCCACGCTGGCAGGAGGCCGAGCGACAGAAGGAACCACGATGAACAAACGAGGCGACAAGCGGAACCTGCGCGGGCGGGCCGGACGCAATGCAGGCGGGCGCGGATCGGGCCGCACCTCCACCGGGCAGGTCCGGCTATGGGGCCGCCACGCGGTCGAGGCCGCGCTACTCAATCCAGAACGCGTCCACCGCAAGCTGTGGGCCACGCACGAAGGCGTTGAAACGCTCAGCGGCGATCTGCCGGCGGATTTCCCGCTCGAATATGCTGGGCCCGAAGATCTGGCGCGGCTGGTGGCCCGCGATGCGCCGCACCAGGGACTGGTGCTGGAATGTGCGCCGTTGGAGGACCGCTTCCTCGAAGAGGTGCTGGACGGTGATCCCACGCGCCCGATTCTGGTGCTCGACCAGGTGACCGATCCGCACAATGTCGGCGCGATCCTGCGTTCGGCTGCGGCATTCAATGCCGCTGCCATCATCACCCAGGACCGCCACGCCCCGCCCGAGGGTGGTGTGCTGGCCAAGTCAGCCTCAGGCGCGCTGGAGATTGTGCCGTGGGTGCGGGTGGTCAATCTCTCGCGCGCGCTGGAGGAGATCGCCGAGGCCGGATATTGGCGCATCGGTCTGGCAGGTGAGGCGCAGGAGAGTTTCGCTACCGCCCTACCCGCTGGCCCGGTCGCCATCGTTCTGGGCGCGGAAGGCGTAGGAATGCGGCAAAATATCGCCGGCCACTGCGACAGTCTGGCACGGCTGCCGATTAGCGAGGCGATGGAAAGCCTCAATGTCTCCAACGCCGCCGCTATTGCCCTGTATGCCGTCGCCATGCGGACACAATAGCGGCGCGAAGCAAAAGGGCCGCGCCTTACAGCGCAGCCCCTCTAGCTCGGCTGAATCCGCGCGCGCTTAATTGACTGCGTCTTTCAGGCCCTTTCCGGCCTTGAACTTGGGCTGGCTGGAGGCCGGGATCTTCATCGGCTCCCGCGTTCGCGGGTTGCGCCCGATCGACGCCTTGCGCTTTGACACCGAGAACGTGCCGAAGCCGACCAGCCGCACTTCGTCGCCCTTCGCAAGTGTGCCGGTTATCGCATCAAAAACGCTTTCGACCGCCTTGGTCGCATCACTTCGCGATAAGCCGCTCGATTCCGCTACGGCTCCAATCAATTCGCTCTTGTTCATATCGCGGAATTCCCCCCATTCGAGTCGTCATGCAATTCTGCGTGAATCGGTATTTTCGATTGGCGGGGAATTGAGCGAGTTTTCCGAGCCCTGTCTAGGGGCTAGAGTGTTTCCGTCCTAGAAAGGCCCACCACGAGCCGTTGCCACAATCTGGTCCCACGCGAGTCGCGGCCTTGCAAGGCGCCGGACCCGAATGCCAAATTAGTGCGCAGTCGTGCCCGATGCGGGAGTCGGATGCGGAAGGCTGGCGAGGTCATCGGCCTCGGTCCATTCGATCGCGACGGGCATGGTGGTCAGCGCATGCTGCAGCACCTGATCGACGTGGCTGACCGGAATGATCGTCA
>CAMDSM010000167.1 GCA_945906905.1 Altererythrobacter xiamenensis
CCATAAAGCCATCGCCAAACAGCTCAGCCAAGGTCGGATTGGCGCCGAGCCGGTCAAACTCGGCCGGATCGTGCTGCAAATAGCCGCGCAGCTCGCCATTGCGATAGTCGCACACCAGCAGCGAGATTACCGTGTCTTGTCCTTCGACATGGCCCTTCCCTTGCGCCTGAATGGTCAGCTGGTCGTCCCGATCCTTGAGCAATCCGCCCATCAGCGCGGCCAGCACCAGCGCCTCTGCCAGCACCAGCTTGATGCGCGGGGGATAGGTGTGCGCGGCCATTATCTGGTTCAGCACCGGCCCCAGCCGCACCGCCCGCCCGCGACAATCGCGCGCAGGGATAGTGAAGCCGAGGAGTTGGTCGAAACCTGTTTCGGGCGTCTGGTGCTGTGCGTCAGTCATGCGGCGGATATGGCAAGAGCCACCGCAAAGCGCCAGATCGCACGCTCACAACAGCCCAAAACACCACAGCAGCACCGATTTTTGCGCGTGGATGCGGTTTTCCGCCTCGTCAAAGACCACCGATTGCGGGCCTTCGAACACACCCCCGGACACCTCTTCGCCGACATGTGCCGGCAGGCAATGCAGAAACTTCGCGTCCGGCTTGGCCCGCGCCATCAGCGCTTCGTTTACCTGATAGGGCGCCAGTTCGGCCAGCTTTTGCGCTGCATGGTCCTGTCCCATCGAAATCCATGTGTCGGTGACCACAACATCCGCGCCTGCTGCTGCCTGGGCTGCATCATGCGTGACGGTAATGGCCGATCCCGCTGCGCGCGCGGCATCGAGATAGAGCGGATCGGGCACATAGCCCGGCGGCGTGCCGATGCGCATGGCGAATTTCATCAGCCCGGCCGCCTCGACCAGCGAATTCATCACATTGTTGCAATCGCCAAGCCAGGCGAGCTGCAAGCCGGGCAGCGGCTTGCCATGCTCGATCATGGTCAACAGATCGGCCACGATCTGGCACGGGTGCGAGCGATCGGTCAGCCCGTTGATTACCGGCACCCCGGCATGGCGCGCCATCTCCTCAGCCTTGGCGTGATCATCGGTGCGGACCATGATCGCATCGGCCATCCGGCCCAGGACGCGCGCGGTATCGGCCACCGTCTCCCCTCGGCCCAGCTGCGAGGTTGCGGAATCGAGCACAAGCGGCGTCCCGCCCAGCTGCCTGATCGCCACATCGAAGCTGACGCGGGTGCGGGTGGAATTCTTTTCGAACACCATTACCAGCACGCGCCCGGCCAGCGGCGCATCGGCATCGGGCCGCCCCTTGGGCCAGCCCTTCCGCGCCGCCTTGCGATCAATCGCATCGCCGATCATAGCGGCGATGGCATCGCCTCCCGCATCGCCCAGATCGAGGAAATGCCGCGCACCCATCACGCGGCCCCTGGCGCCTGATATTCAGCAGCAGCAGCAGACAATTTCTCGAAGAATTCATCCATTTCAGCGTCACCGATCACAAGCGGCGGCAGAACCCGCAGCGTGTCGTCACCCGCCGCCACCGTCAGCAGCTGATGGTTGTCGCGCAAGTGCACCATGAACGGGCGCGGTTCGCTGCGCATCTTCAGGCCCAGCATCAGGCCCATCCCGCGCACAGATTCGAACAGTTCCGGATAATTGCCGATGAACTGTTCCAGCCGGGCGCGCAGCCGATCGCCCTTCTCCCTAACTTCGGTGAGAAAACCCGGGTTGGCCACCGCATCCATCACCGCCGTGCCCGCCGCCATCGCCAGCGGATTGCCGCCATAGGTCGATCCGTGGGTGCCGAAAGTCATGCCCCGCGCGGCCTTTTCGGTGGCGATGCAGGCGCCCAGCGGGAAGCCGCCGCCGATGCCCTTGGCCGTGGCGAGAATATCGGGTTCGATCCCATATTGCTCATAGGCATAGAACGTGCCGGTGCGCCCGACGCCGCACTGCACCTCATCAAACACCAGCATCAGATCATGCTCGTCAGCCAGAGCGCGCAGACCCTTGATGAATTCGGGCGTGCCCACGCGAATGCCGCCCTCACCCTGGATTGGCTCAACCAGAAAGCCCGCCGTCTGCGGTCCGATTGCCGCCTTCACCGCCTCCAGATCGTTGAATTCGACATAGCGGAAGCCGGGGAGCAGCGGGGCAAAGCCCTTGTGCATCTTTTCCTGGCTCGATGCGCTGATCGTCGCCAGCGTGCGGCCGTGGAAGGCGTTGTTGAAGGTGATCAGCTCATAGCGCGTGGTATCGCCGCTGTGCTGGTGATAGGCGCGCGCGGTCTTGATCGCGGCTTCCACCGCCTCGGCGCCCGAATTGGTGAAGAACACCGTATCGGCAAAAGTGGCATCGACCAGCCGCCCTGCCAGCGCCTCACCCTGCGGGCTGCCATAGAGGTTGGAAACATGCATCAGTGTGGCGGCCTGACGCTGGATCGCGCCGATCAGCCCGGCGTGCGAATGGCCCAGCAGATTGACCGCAATGCCCGAAGCGAAATCGAGATAACGGGTGCCATCCTCGTTGATCAGGTGGCAGTGGTCGCCCTCAACGGGCCGGAAACCGCACCGGGGATAGACCGGCATGAGCGGAGAGATGGACATGGTAGATGGTCCTTCGAACTGAAATCTAAAACGACAAATGGCGGCCAATCGGCCGCCGTGTGATGTCCATCATGGTAGACGAAGGCGGCGGCCGGTCAAATCCGGCCGCCTGCCCCAATTCCGTGCGCGAATCAGTCGCGAACAGGTGATAGGTTGACGGCCGAGTGCTTGCCTCGTCGGTCAACTTCCAGATCGAATTCGAACTTGTCGCCTTCCTGGATCGTCGACAGACCCGACCGTTCCACCGCGCTGATGTGCACGAAAGCGTCTTCCTTGCCGTCTTCGCGGGTGATGAAGCCAAAGCCCTTCATGGCGTTGAAGAACTTGACCGTGCCCACGGCCTTGTCACCAGTCAGCTCACGCTGCGGTGCTTCGCGTTCGGGTGCGGCGATGACATCGCCGACCACCTGCAGATCGGCTGCGGAAACCTTGCCGCCGCGATCCACCAAATTGAACTGCAGCTCCTGCCCTTCGGCAAGCGCGGTCAAGCCAGCGCGTTCGACCTGGCTGATGTGGACGAACACGTCCTCCCCCCCTTCATCGCGCTGGATGAAGCCGAAGCCCTTGGCAGCGTTGAAGAATTTGACCTTGCCCTGACCGGTGCCGACGACCTGTGCGGGCATCCCGCCACCGCCGCCGCCGCCTGGGCCGCGCGGGGCACCATCGCCGCCGCCTGGGCCGCGACTGGCAAAACCGCCGCCGCCGCCGCGCGAACCGCCGCCGCCACCGCCGCTGTAACGATCACCGCCACCGCCGAAGCGATCACCGCCGCCACCGCCAGAAAAGCGATCGCCATGCGCTGGCGGGCTGCCGCCACCGAACGGATCGAACGTTTCTTCTCCGAAACCATCCCGCTTGTCGCGCCCCCGGCCGCGACGACCTCTATCGTAACCCATGTATTCGCTTAACCTTCATGTCCGCCCTTGTCGCTCACCCGGCGGCCCGGACGAATTCCGGCCGAGTGGGAAGCTGGGGCCAAGCCCAGCACTTCGTGCCCGCCCTATACCGCAGAATTTTGCGGCTGGCGAACAATTTAACGCGGTGTCGGGCAGGTCATATAAGGGGCAGCCGGGTGACAGCTTTGCCGCAGCGTCTATCGAGCAAGGGACTTGCGCCACAGGGCCAATCGCGTGCAGGAAGAGTGGCACTTGTTGCGCGTCAACTCCGCCCTCATCGCGGCGGTCCTGAGTGGAGCTTCTGGAGGTATTTAGGTGAGCGATTTCAGGCAAATATCCGATTCAGTCTGGGCCAGCCCGCAAATCAATCTTGACGATGTCGCCGAGGCCAAGGCGCGCGGTTTTGCCATGATTGTCAACAACCGGCCCGATGGTGAGAGCGCGGATCAAACCAGCGGTGCGGCCATTGCAGCGGCGGCGACTGAACTTGGCCTGGCCTATCTTGCGGTGCCGGTCGCTCCCGGCGGTTTCTCGCACGATCAGGTGACGCAGATGGCGGCGGCGCTCGATGCGGCAGGGGGTCCGGTGCTGGCCTACTGCCGGTCGGGCACGCGCTCCACGCTGTTGTGGTCGCTGGTGCAGGCGAGCAAAGGGTGTGATCCTGCAGCCATCGCCTCCAGTGCGGCTGGGGCTGGTTATGACGTAGCGCCCATTGCCGCGGTGATGGAACAGCTTTCCGCACAAGCCCGCGGTTAAAAGTGAACGGCCTGCTGCCTTTGCTTGGTGCAGCTTTTGCGGTCGCGCTGCTGGTGCTGCTGTCGTCCTGGCTGGGCTTTCGCGGCAAGCTGCGGCTTGATGGTGAGGGCGAGGCGCTGGCGCTCGCCCAATCGATAGCTGGTGGCTTCGCGGTGGAGCGGATTCTGGTTGCCGAGGACCGGCGTCACGCCCTGCTGGTCGATCATGCGGGCCGGGTTGCGATTGTGTTGCCGCACGGTGCGCACTTTATTGCCCGGCTGTTCGATGGATCGATTATTGTAACGCAACCAGAGAAAAATCTCGAGCTCGACTTCGGGCATGGCCACGAACGGGTCGTCGCGGGTGAGCAGTTGCCGGTTTGGCTCGAACTTCTCCATCAGGCGCGGGGGTCAAAGTGACCTATTTTGATCCGCTGCCCTATGCCATCCCCGCCTTCGTTCTGCTGATCGTGGCCGAGATGATCTGGGCGCGGGTCAAACGCCGTGACCGCGCATACGAACCGCGCGACACCGCGGTTTCACTGGCGCTGGGGCTTGGCAGCGTGGTGGCGGGGGCACTGGTGGCAGGCGCCACTGCTGCAATGCTGCTGCGCGCCCATGCAATTGCCCCGCTATCGGTTGGTTGGAGTTGGTGGGCCTGGCCGCTGTGCTTCGTGGTCGATGATCTGGCCTATTACTGGCTGCACCGCGCCGGGCACCGGGTCCGTTGGTTCTGGGCGGCCCACGTCAACCACCATTCGAGCCAGCACTACAACCTTTCGACCGCACTGCGGCAAACCTGGACCAGCTTTATTGCGTTGAGCTTTGCCTTCCGTTTGCCGCTGGCCGCCATCGGCTTTGAACCGGGCATGATCCTGACCTGCGCCGGGCTCAACCTGGTCTACCAGTTCTGGATCCATACCGAAGCGATCGGCAGGATGCCCGGCTGGTTCGAGGCAGTGATGAACACGCCCTCGCACCACCGGGTGCATCACGCCACCAATGGCCGCTATCTTGACCGCAATTATGCCGGGACGTTCATCGTCTGGGATCGCCTGTTCGGCACTTTTGCGCCTGAGGATGATGGCGAGCCAATCCGCTATGGACTGGTGAGCCAGCTGGGCAGTTTCAACCTGCTGCGCGCGGTGTTCCACGAATGGATCGCCATCGCCCGTGATGTGGCCCGCGCGCCGTGGCGGCACAAGCTGTCCTATATGTGGCGCGAACCAGGCTGGAGCCATGACGGCAGCCGCGAGACATCGGCGATGATCAGGGCGCGGTCTGATTGATCGACGCGGGTGGCGCTTAGTTTCAGATTTGCGCTCGCAGAGGCGCAGAGAAGCGGGGATTGCAGCGAAACTGCTCTCAAATTCCCAAGCGAAACGCAATTGGCAAGCGAGGCGGCGGATCACTCCTCTGCGCCTCTGCGAGCGTCTCGACTTCCACCCCAATCCCCAACATAGAAAAAGGGCCGGAGGTTTCCCCCCGGCCCCAATTCCTGTGCCTTAAGGCAGCAGTCGCTTAGTTGCCCGAACCCGGACCGTAAGTGACTTCTACGCGGCGGTTCTGCAGTTCGCGGACACCGTCGGCGGTAGGCACGCGGTTCTGGCTTTCACCAAAGGCTTCGCTAGCGATGCGTGCTGCGGGAATGCCCTTGCCGGTGAGATAGGCGGTAGCCGCAGCATTGCGGCGTTCCGACAGGCCCACGTTGTAGGTGGTCGAACCCGAACGGTCAGCGTGGCCAGCCAGCATCACTGCGGCGCGGCCGCAGTTACCATAGGCCGTGACAGCCGA
>CAMDSM010000168.1 GCA_945906905.1 Altererythrobacter xiamenensis
GCTCGACATAACCGTTGCGCGTCTTCATGCCGAAGGTGACGGAGGAAAACAGGCTGTCGCTAAGCGGAATATCAACCGATCCGCGCACTTGCAGCAAGTTGTAGCTGCCCGCAGTTACATCGCCACGAACGCGGAACTCGTCGCCGGGATCGCGCGTGACAATCGAAATCGCGCCACCAATCGTGTTTCTTCCGAACAGGGTGCCCTGCGGGCCCTTGAGGATTTCGATACGCTCAACATCAAGCAGATCCTGGTTCGCGCCAACCGACCGCGCCAGATAGACGCCATCAACATAGATGCCGACGCCCGGATCGATATTGAACGCAAAGTCATCCGAACCGATGCCGCGGATATAGGCAGAGAGAACCGCCGTTGAGCCCGAGAAGGGCACACTGGATTCCAGCGAGACATTGGGAGCCAGCGCAGCGAGGTCACTGACTTCATTCACCGACCGTTCGCGCAAGGTGTTGGCATCGAATGCGGAAATGGCAATCGGCACGTCCTGGACGTTCTCTGCCCGCTTCTGCGCAGTGACGACAATTGTGTTGATCCCGCCCGAGCGTTCCTGCTCCACTCCGCTGTCTGGTTCAGCTTGTTGCTGGGCTACCGCCGGCGTTGCAATGGCCATTGCGATGGCAGTGCCGCACAGCTGCACGTATTTCGTACGCATATATCATCTCCCGAAGCAGCACACGTTGTTCGCGGCCATATTCCTCACACTTCGGGTTCTGACTGCGTCATTCAATCGCAACTGAACATTGCCCGCGCTCATAGATTTCACCACGTGAAATTTTTGCCTTCGATTGTTTCCTCAACCACATGGCTGCGCGACAGAGCCACCAAGACCACGGCACAATTCCATTGCTACCCTGACCGGGTCTCGCGAACTCTCACGAATGTTGGTCTCCCAGCTTATTGTTCGAGTGTTTCGGACAACCTTTGGCCGATTATCGCGGCGGTTGCCTGCATCGTTTGCAAGTGCAAATTGACCACCTCAGCAAGAGTCGTCCGGTTCATTGGCCAGGTCAAATTCAGCGAGGCGACCGGATGACCCCGCGCCTGCACAGCGACCGCAATTGACCGGCGGCCGTCCCCTCGGACCAATTGGCGTGATCGATCCGGCCAGGAATGCATCGGATCGCGTGCAGAATAACCCCGTCGCTGCGTTTCCTCGACCAGCGATTGCAACAGTGACTCGTCCGCCTGATCGGACTTTTCTGGCCTTATCCGGTCGATGATCGTTTCTCGTTCGATTGGGTCGCAAGCGGCGAGATAAGCCCGCCCCGTAGCCGTATGGAGATAGCTGAGTTTCAATCCGAGAGGCCCAAGAACAGCCGAATCGAGCCGCACAATCGGGCCGTTGGTCTCTATCACCTCCATATAATCAAGTCGCGGGACCGCGATCACCGATGGCCACATCACCTTCGTGCTGAGCTCTGCCATGAACGGTGAGGCAATCTCCGCGAGCCGGTCATTGATGTCTGGCACCTGGCCGCCGAACTCGACAGCACCTGCCACGTAAGCGCCATCGGCCATACGGTGCCACACCATTCCGCGATTGGAGAGTGTAAGGAGGATACGCAGGAGAGTGGCCTTGGGTAGACCAGTGCGCAGATGCAGTTCCTTCAGGCTCATACCCCGGCGGCGACGGATTTCCGATACCACGTCCAGAGCACGCTCAATGGCGCGAATAGTTTTTACCCCCTCAGCGATGATTATCCTCCATGTTTCACTGGATGAAATATATTTGAGAATGCCTGTTTGTCAAAAACATTTGTTTGATGGCAATGACCAACCCAAGTCCGAGACATAGGAAGGGCGCTGGAGAGATGGCTAAGCCGAATGTGATGATGATCATCACGAACGATTCAAAGCAGCACGAAGCCGCGTTCATACGCGACGTGTTGGCAAATGCCGGATGCAATGTAATCCATCTGGATTGCAGCATTCGTCAGTACATTCCGAGCGCCGAGATCACGCCGATGGATGTTGCCCAGGCAGCTGGCCACACCATCCTTGAGGTCCGCGACCTGAAGCACGAAGGCAAGTGCCAGGCAGTCATGATCGAAGGGGCCATCAAACTCGCGCTCAAAACGCACGACGAGCAGGGCTTGTCGGGTGTTATTGCGGTGGGTGGATCGATGGGAACGAGCCTCGCCGGGTTCGTGATGCAGGCGTTGCCCTACGGCCTGCCCAAGCTGATCGTCTCGACCATGGCTTCCGGCTTCACCGCGCCATATCTTGGCACGAAGGATATCGCGATCATGAATTCGGTGACCGATATTTCGGGACTGAATTCGATCGCACGCGACGTGTATCGCAACGCCGCAAACGGAATCGCGGGTATGGCGCATGGATACGACCCGCAGAAATCGGCGGAGAAACCATTGGTCTTGATGACTATGCTTTCCACCACCGAAAAGACCTGCCGCCCAATTCGGGAAGCACTGGAAGCAGATGGCTGTGAGGTCATGGTGTTCCATTCATCTGGTGCAGGCGGCCCGACGCTCGATTCCATTGCGGCGGACAAAGATGTCGCACTGGTGTTGGATCTGTCGTTGACAGAAATCATGGATTTCCAGAACGGGGGGTTGGCTGGAACCAGTCCTGTCCGCGGCCGGGCTGCGCTGGAAAAGGGAATTCCCACAATCTTTGCGCCCGGCAATGCCGATTTCATTATTGCCGGCCCGTTCGAAGAAGCGATGAAGCAGTTTCCTGGAACGACATATCACAAGCACAATCCGGCCCTCACCGCAGTTCGGACCCAGATGCCCCAGTTGGAGAAACTGGCGGACCATCTTGCTAGCATGTTCGCAACTGCCAGCGGGCCCGTGAGCTTTTATGTTCCGCTCAAGGGCTTTTCGAACCACGACAGCGAGTTTGGCCACCTTCACGAGCCCGAGATGCCGCCCCCGTTTGCGGAATATGTGACGCAGGTGATGCCCGCAAACGTCGACCTGTATATCAAAGATGCTCACTTCAACGACCCAGCCTTTGCCGATGCGATCCTAGCCAAGGCACGGGAGTATTTGAAAGCATGAGCAAGCTGCCACTCACGCCGGAAAGCGTTGCCGAGATTGTCTCCATTCTCGATGGCAGCGGCTATGATCGGCTGGATATCAAGACTGATGCGTTCCGCCTGCGAGTCCAGCGTGAACACGTCGCCGATAGCAAGAGCGGATGGTCGCAAGACTGGGATTTCTCCGCACAGGATGCTTCTAAATCAGCCGAAACAACCGCGCTGGTGGAACAACTGGCCGATAGTCTTTGCGCCATTTCAGCACCCCTTCCGGGCATGTTTTATCGTGCGCCGCAACCCGGTTCGCCAGCGTTCGTGGATATCGGCGACACCGTCACGCAGGACACGGTCGTCGGCATTATCGAGACGATGAAACTGATGAACCCAGTGCACGCAGGTTGCGCGGGGGTGATTGAGGGCATTTGCGCAGAAAACGGCGCGATGGTGGATGGCGCAGCAACATTGATGCGCGTGCGTAAAATATGAGCAGCAACCCATGATCAAGCGTCTCTTTATCGCTAACAGGGGCGAAATTGCCTTGCGGATCATACGCACTGCGCAACGCCTCGGCATGACCGCCATTCTGGGTGCATCCGAAGCCGATCTGTCCAGTACGCCCGCCCTGATGGCAGACGAGGTTGCCATTATCGGCCCTGCACCATCGAGCCTCAGCTATCTCAATGTCGATGCCGTAATCGCCGCAGCGCGCGCAGCCAGGGCGGACGCAATCCATCCGGGATACGGCTTCCTTTCCGAAAACGCAGCATTTGCGTCTGCTGCGGCGGCGGCTGGCATTATTTTCGTCGGGCCGGACGTATCCAGCCTCAAGGCAATGGGCGACAAGCTTATGGCCCGCAAAGTCGGCATCGAGGCTGGCTTGCCCGTCGTCCCCGGCGGGGAAGCGGCCGACAAGGATGCTGCGCTAGTCCGGGCGCAGGAAACCGGTTTTCCGGTGCTGCTCAAAGCCGTATCGGGTGGCGGAGGAAAGGGAATGCGCCGGGTCGACAGCCCAGAGACTCTCTTAGCCGAAATCGATACCGCCATGGCCGAAGCGCAGGCATCCTTTGGCGATCCGCGCATTTATGTTGAACGTTTTATTGCCAGCGGACGACACGTCGAAGTTCAGGTTCTGGGGGACGGTAAGGATGCAATCCACCTCGGTACACGCGATTGCTCAATCCAACGTCGATTCCAGAAACTGGTCGAGGAAGCACCCGCCCCCGCCATGCCGGACGATGCCCGCTCCGCCATACAGGACGCCGCAGTTCGCTTGACGAAACACCTCAATTATCGCGGCGCAGGCACGGTGGAATTCCTAGTCGATTCCGAGACTTTCGATTTCTACTTCCTCGAAATGAACGCCCGTATTCAGGTCGAACATCCGGTGACCGAAGCGATCACCGGGGTCGACCTTATCGAGCAGCAATTGCTACTCGCCGAAGGGTATCCCCTCGGTTTTCGGCAGGACGACCTGAGCATGACCGGCCACGCCATTGAAGTGCGGATCAATGCCGAAGATCCGGATGCTAATTTCCGCCCATCACCAGGCAAGGTCATTCGCGCCGCATGGCCAGCCGGCCCCGGCATCCGGGTCGATAGCCATATTGGCAGCGGCGGCATCGTGCCGCCGTTTTACGATTCCCTCATCGGCAAGCTGATCGTCCATGCCGAAACCCGTGAAGATGCAGTCAAAAAGCTGGCTGACGCACTTGCCGCTCTGAAAATAGAGGGTGTTGCCACTACTGCTGGCCTGCACAGGCGCATCGTACAGGATCCATCTTTTCGCCGGGGCGATGTCGACACGCGCTTTTTTGGGAGCTTTTCCGCATGAGCGCAATTACCTTGACCGATGTCTCCATCCGTGACGGCAACCAGTCACTGTGGGGAGCGACCGGTCTTTCCACACCGCAAATCCTACAGATCGCGGGCCAACTGGACCGGGTCGGTTTCGAGGCGATCGACTTCATCTCGTCCAGCCACATGGCTGTGGCGGTGCGCTATTTCAAAAACAACCCGTGGGAACGCATTCGCCGCGTTCGCGCGGTAATGCCCCGCACCCCGCTGCAATTCATCACCACCGGCCTGCGCTTTATCGCCTGGCAACAGGCCGATCCTGAATTCATGCGGTTGGTGTATCGGCGGTTGCAGGCAAACGGCATCCGCAAGTTCGTGATGCTCGACCCGATGCACGATGTCGATGCCATTCTGACCGCCAGCCGCATTGCCAAGGAAGAGGGCGATGCGCGGGTGATGGGCGCGCTCACCTTCACGCTGTCTGATGTACACACCGACGAATACTACCGCAGCCTTGCCGCCAAGCTGGCAGCCAGCGACGACATCGATTGCTTCTACATCAAAGATCCCGGCGGCCTGCTCTCGCTCGATCGCGTGCGCACTCTGGCACCCGCGATCAAATCAGCAATCGGCATCAAGAAGCTGGAGATCCACGCCCATTGCACAATCGGTTATGGCGCGCTCGCCAGTCTTGAGGGAGTAAAGACCGGCACGATGGAAACGGTCCATGTCGGGATCGGACCATTGGGCGACGGCTCCTCGCTACCAGAAGCCACCCGCATGGTCGCCAACCTTCGCGAAGCCGGATATGATGTGCAGGTCGATGATAAGGCACTGGCCAATGTCAGCGACTATTGGACGCGCCTGGCGGCCGCCGAAAAATTGCCAGTCGGTCGGCCGCAGAATTTCGATGCCAGCTTTTTGCGTCACCAGATTGCGGGCGGCGTGATGACCACCACGCGCCGCCAGTTGATCGAGCTGGGGCTGGAACACAAATTCGACGAAGTGGTGATCGAAACGGAGCGGGTGCGTGCAGAACTTGGCTATCCG
>CAMDSM010000169.1 GCA_945906905.1 Altererythrobacter xiamenensis
CGTGGCGACGGGACTATAATGAGTGCCGTCCTCACACCTCGCTTGGCTGGAAGACACCGGCCGAATTTGCTTCATCTGCCGGGGTTAACCCCGGCAGATGAAGGCCGGAGACTAACATTGAACCCGGACACGAAACCGGGGGACCGTCAAACAACGATGGGACTCTAATCGCAACTGGATGAAAGTTGGGGGTCATGTCAGGCCTCATGATCAAGACTGATCGATAACCTTGCTAATAGCCGCCAAGCCACAACCATGGGCGCAAGGCTGCGTCGCGCCAGCTGCTGGAAATTCTGCGATATCGGCGGCTTACTGGCGAAAGGACAATACTGCCGGCAAATTGCTGCGCGCAAACCAGCCAGTCGACCAGCAGGCAGGCGCAGGCGACTGGCGCTGAAAAATGCTTGCGGTAATAGGTTGCCGTGCCGCGCAGTAAATACAGGAGCCGCGCGGGGGAATGGGAGTTTCCGCTGCCAACATCGTGATAGACCCTGGCCTCGGGAACAAAGCCGATCCTGCCCTCCGCGTCCGCTATCCGGGCGCAGAAATCGAGTTCTTCAGCGTAGTGGAAAAAACGCTCATCCAGCCCGCCAAGTGCCATCCAGGCCGCGTGGTCGATCAACATGAAGCCGCCGCTAACAGCCTCGGCAGCGAACGGGCCATTGCCCGGGCCGCCCGCCTTAGCAAGCGGCTTGATCCGCAGTAGCCGCCGGATCAGGCGCCCCAGCGTGGGCCGGTGCAATTCGGAAACCTCCAATCGCGTCCCGCACCGGTCAACCGTCACTCCGCCCAGCACCTTAAAGTCGGGATTGGCATCTCCGGCCGATATCAACTGGTCAATTGCGCCGGGATAGGCCCGCGTATCGGGATTGAGCAGCAACAGCCAACGGCCCTTCGCCGCGCGCGCCAGATAGTTGTTCCCCGCCGCAAAGCCGATATCGCCACGGCCTTGCGTCCCATCGCCGCACAGATATGGTCTTGACTTAGGGTCGATACTTGGCCCGGAGATCAAGCCGCGTGAGGCGTTTGGTTCCACTCACGCCTCGCGCCCGCACCACGCTTTAAGGTGACGCAGGTGACACTGCGTCACCCTGTTTTATGGCCTGTTTATCATTATATTTCAACAGATTGCTCCACGGGCGACACCTGGATAGTTTAGGCCAATGCGCGCAAGTATCGCGCACCCCCCTAGTGCCGGCGCACCGCCGCAAAGCGGGTGATCTGCGTCAGTGATTGCGCCAGAATCAGTTCGGCTGACTGGCTGTTGGCCATCAGGGCGCGGTGCAGTTCGGTCAGGCGCGGCACCAGCCGCTCCAGCTTTTGCGACGGCCAGGCCTGCATCTGCGTTTGCAGATCGCGCCGATCGCGGAAGAACACGTGCTGGCGCTCCATCAGGGTGGAGAGGTCGACGCCCGGCTCGCGCTTGGCTGAAAGCGACGCGATCTGCGCCACCCGCCGCTCCAGCGCCAGCACAACCCCCACCGGATTGAGCCCCAGTTCGCGCAACCGCGCCAGTTCTTGCGGCAGCTTTTTGACCGCGCCCGACAGCACAACGTTGACCAGCGGCGGGAAGCCATCATCCTCGGTGCTGGCGCCAATCGCCTCGAGATCGGCCTGCTCCACCTTCTTGGTCGATGAGGTGCTGGCATCGAGATAGAGCGCGATCTTGTCGACTTCGCTCTGCGCCAGCCGCACGTCCAGATTGGCCCCGCGCGCGATCCGTTCGGCAATATCGCCGCCATGGCGCAGGCCCACCGCATCGCACATGGCGCGCACTTCGGCGGTGACGGCAGACAGATCGGGCTGGTGGAACATCGCCACCAGGCCATCCTTGCGGTCGATCAACAGCTTGGCGGTGCGCGATTTATCGGTCGCGGAACTGGCGATGATGAATACCGGGCAGGCCCCGCGCGTTTCGCCAAGATCGGCCATGGCGAGGAAGGTCTTGACCGCATCGTGCGCTTCCTCGCCCGCCACCCGCGCCATGATGTGCCGCGCGTCGCCAAACAGCGAAGTGCTCCGCGCCTCATCCACCAGCCGCACTGGATCGCCTTTCAGATCACCGCCGGAAAGATCGACCCGCTCGCCCGGCTCGGCCAGCATGGCCACGGCCTTGGCGGCGGCAGAAAAGGCCCCGGCCTCATCCGGCCCACAGAAAAACCACACTGCCACCGATCCTTGCGCGCGCTGCGCCACGCTCAGAAAATCGCGGGAATTGGCTTTCACGGCTGGCGGTTGGTGAGCGCCAGCGTGAGGCGCGTCACGATCCGGTCGGCCACTTGCTGGGCGATATTTTCCAGCGCGCTTTGTTCCGCCGCGATGGTGGCATATTCGCTTGATACGACGTCTATCCCGGCATCGCTCTCGGCTGTGGCATCGACCAGAATCGCCCCGCTGGCAATTTCGACCAGCTGGTAGCGCGCCCGCAAGGTCCGCCGTTCGCGTCCGATCGTTTCATCGGTCAACAGGCCAAGGCCTTCGAGTTGATCGTCGAGCAATACATCGAGCCGATAGTGCGGGCTGGCATTGCTGCCGCTGCCCTGCCCCAGCCGGTCATTCAGCGCATTGCGCACCAGCCAGCCTTCGCGCCCCGAAATCGCCGAAACATCAATTCCCGCCAGCCCTTGGGCGACCGCGCCATTGGCCCCGCCGGCATAGACTGGATGCAGGCCGCAACCAGACAGCGCGGTGAGCATGCCCATAGCCCCCAATCCGGCCAGTGCGAGGCGCGCCTTGCGGATCATACCACGATGTTCACCAGCCGGTCGGGCACCACGATCACCTTCTTTATCTGCGCACCATCGATCGAACGCTGGACCTTCTCGGATGCGAGCGCAAGCGCCTCCAGCTGATCCTTGGGCAGACCCTTGGCCACGGTCAGCGTGTCGCGCAGCTTGCCTTGTACTTGCACCGCCACGGTCACCTCGTCCTCCACCAGCAGCGCCGGATCGACCGCGGGCCAGGCGGCATTGGCAATCAGGCCGGGCTGGCCCAGCGCGTGCCAGGCCTCCTCGGCCAGATGCGGCATCATCGGCGAGACCAGCAGCAGGATCGAACGGATCGCCTCGTTGCGGCTGGCCGAGGGTGCGGCCTTGTCGATGGCCGATGCCAATTCATACAGCCGGGCGACGGCCTTGTTGAACGACAAGGCCTCGATATCGCTGGCCACTGCCGCGATGGCTTGATGGGTCTTGCGGTCGAGTGCCTTGTCCTCGCCCGTTGCACCAGCGTCGAACTGCCCGAACAGCCGCCACAGCCGCTGCACAAACCGCCCGCAGCCCTCGATACCGGCCTCAGACCACGGCAGATCACGCTCGGGCGGGCTGTCGCTGAGCATGAACCAGCGCACAGCATCGGCGCCGAAATCGGCGATGATATCCTCAGGGGCGACGACGTTCTTCTTCGACTTGGACATCTTGATGACTTTGCCGACTTCGACCTGCTTGGAGTCATTCTTTAGCGTAGCGCCGTTAGCGGATCGTTCGACCTCATCTGGTGAGTAATAGCGCACCCGCGGGTGATCGGATCCATCATCGTAGGTCTGTCTATAATAGGTCTCGTGCGTCACCATGCCCTGCGTGAACAGGCTGGCGAACGGCTCCTTCACGTCAACCGCACCGACATGCGCCAGCGCGCGGGTCCAGAAGCGGGCATACAAAAGGTGCAGGATCGCGTGTTCGATGCCGCCGATATATTGCTCCACCGGCAGCCATTGCGCCACTTCGGCGGTGTCGAACGGCTTGTCCGTCGGCTGGCTGGCGAAGCGCAGGAAATACCAGCTCGAATTGACGAAAGTGTCGAGCGTATCGGTCTCACGCAAAGCCGCAGCGCCGCATTGCGGACAGGCGACATGCTTCCACGTGGGATGGCGGGCGAGCGGGCTGCCGGGGATCGAGATATCGACATCCTCGGGCAGCACCACCGGCAGCTGATCCTTGGGCACGGGCACCACGCCGCAAGCATCGCAATGAATGAAGGGGATCGGCGTGCCCCAATAGCGTTGCCGCGAAACGCCCCAATCGCGCAAACGCCACACGGTCTTGCCCTGACCCCGGCCTTCGGCTTCTACGCGGCGGATGACTTCAGCCTTGGCATCGGCCACCGCCATTCCATCGAGGAAGCTGGAGTGGACGCACACACCGTCGCCCGCCTCAGCCTCGGTCAGTGGGGCATCGGCCACGTCGGCGCTGGCAGCGATCACGCGCATGATCGGCAGGCCATATTTGGTGGCGAAATCAAAGTCGCGCTGGTCATGCCCCGGCACCGCCATGATCGCCCCGGTGCCGTAATCCATCAGCACGAAGTTGGCGATGTAGACCGGCAGCGCGGCCCCGGTGAACGGATGATGCGCGGTCACGCCGGTATCGAACCCCAGCTTTTCCGCCGTCTCCAGCTCTGCCGCGGTGGTCCCGCCCTGCTTGCACAGCGCGATGAAAGCCTGCGCCTCGGCATTCCCGACCGCGACGCCAGCGGCCAGTGGATGATCCGCCGCCACCGCCACAAAGCTGGCGCCGAACACCGTATCGGGCCGCGTGGTATAGACCTCCAGTTGCTCACCGTTTGAAAGGTCGAAAGCGAATTGCAGCCCGGTGCTCTTGCCGATCCAGTTTTCCTGCATCACCCGGACCTTTTCAGGCCAGCCTTGCAATGTATCGAGGCCATCGAGCAGGTCTTGGGCGAACTGGGTGATCTTGAGGAACCACTGGTTGAGCTTGCGCTTTTCCACCAGCGCGCCGCTGCGCCAGCCGCGCCCGTCGACCACCTGTTCGTTGGCCAGCACGGTCTGATCGACCGGATCCCAGTTGACCGCGCTTTCCCGGCGATAGACCAGCCCACCGGCATAGAGATCGAGGAACAGCGCCTGTTCGTGGCCGTAATATGTCGGATCGCAGGTGGCGAACTCGCGGCTCCAGTCGAGCGCGAAGCCCAATTGTTTGAGCTGTTTCTTCATCGCGGCGATATTGGCGTGGGTCCAGCCAGCGGGATGAACGCCATTTTCCATCGCGGCGTTCTCGGCTGGCATACCGAAGGCGTCCCACCCCATCGGATGCAACACCTCAAACCCGCGCATCGCCTTATAGCGGGCCAGCACATCGCCCATGGTATAGTTGCGGACATGGCCGATGTGGATGCGCCCGCTGGGATAGGGGAACATCTCCAGCACGAAGCTCTTGGGCTTGGCGCTGGCGGAATCGGCCTCGAAACAGCGCGCCTCGTCCCATGCCGCCTGCCAACGGCTATCAGCCTGCCCGGCATCGAACCGGACATCAAAACGCGAATCAGTCATGCAAAAGCCCCGTTGCTACGCCGATCAGCCGATCGCGGAACGGCGCAGATCGCGCGCCTTGGTGAGGATGATATCTTCCAGCCGCTGCACGGTGGAGGCCTGAACTGCCGCTTCCACCCACACACCATCGGTCAAGACCTGACGGCTGGCGGCGACGCGCACGGCATCGGCCCGCAGATCCGAATCGAGGATCGAGACCGAGAGCTTCACCCGTTCGCCGGGGCTGGCGGGATTGGCATACCAATCGGTGACAATCACCCCGCCCGCACTGTCAGCCTGCGTCAACGGCATGAACGACAAGGTTTCCAGCGTGGCGCGCCAGAGATAGGAATTGACCCCGATCAAGGTGATCTGCGAGGCCGCCAAGTCCGCCTGCGGGCGCTCATCACCTCCGCCGCAACCGGCCAGCGTGCCAGTCAGAGTGAGTGCCAGCGAGCCCAGCAGCAGATTGCGCGCCGATGATTTGCCCGACGATTTGCCCGAAGATTTGCAGAATAAGGAGAAAGCCATTCTTGTTCCCGTA
>CAMDSM010000170.1 GCA_945906905.1 Altererythrobacter xiamenensis
AGGAGCGGATCTGGTGGCCCCAGCCGATTTCGGTCTTGGCTTCGTATTCGGTGCCGGCCACCGCCTCGCGCCGGGCGAGTTCGGCTTCATACATGCGGGCCTTGAGCATGTTCATCGCGGTGGCGCGGTTCTTGTGCTGGCTGCGGTCGTTCTGGCTGGCGACCACGATGCCGCTGGGAAGGTGGGTGATGCGCACGGCGCTGTCGGTGGTGTTGATGTGCTGGCCGCCTGCACCGCTGGCGCGATAGGTGTCGATCCTGAGGTCACCGTCGTTGATTTCGATGTCGATATTGTCGTCGATCACCGGATAGACCCAGACGCTGGAAAAGCTGGTGTGGCGCCGCGCCGCGCTGTCATAAGGGCTGATGCGGACGAGGCGGTGGACGCCGCTTTCGGTCTTGGCATAGCCATAGGCACCCTCGCCCGTGATCTGCAGCGTGGCGCTTTTGATGCCGGCCTGCTCGCCCGCCTGATATTCCACCGTCTCCACTTTATAGCCGCGCTTTTCGGCCCAGCGGCCATACATCCGGAAGAGCATTTCGGCCCAGTCCTGGCTTTCGGTTCCGCCAGCGCCAGCGTGGATTTCGATGTAGGTATCGTTGCTGTCGGCCTCTCCCGAAAGCAGCGCAGCCACCTTGTCGGCATCGGCACGTGTCGCCAGACTCTTGAGCGACGCGAGGCCATCGGCGATCACGCCGTCGTCGTCTTCCATCTCGCCCAGCTCGACGAATTCGACCGCGTCTTCCATCTGCGCCTTGATCTCACGCACGGTGCCGATCGCGCTATCGAGGCGGCGGCGTTCGCGCATTACTTCTTCGGCCGCCTTTGGATTGTTCCACAGGCTGGGATCCTCGACCCGGGCGTTGAGTTCATCAAGGCGGCGAACCGCGCGATCCCAGTCGAGCGCCCGGCGCACCAGCGCCAGCGCGGCTTCGATCCGGTCGATATGGGCCTGCCCTTCGGCACGCATGGCTTGTTCTCCGTGAAGGTGTGGACGCGCCGCCTAGCGCAGGCGGGCCAGAAACGGAAGGGGCGAGCCACAACGGCCCGCCCCCTTGTTGAAGTTCAGCCGCGTCAGTTGGAAAGCGCGCGCACTGCTGCCAGTGTGCGGCTGACATGCTCGCGCCAATCGAGATCGGAATGGACCATCACGATCCGCCCATCCTGCGCGATGACATAGCTGGTGCGGTTGGTCAGGCCGGTGCCGAAAGCCACGTCATATTGCTCGATGATCTGCGGATTGGCCCGGCCCACGGGGAAAGCATCGCGGCATTCCTCGCGGCTGAAGCGTTGCAGCGTGGGAATATCATCGGCCGACAGCCCGATCACCTGTGCGCCCGCCGCGCGAAAATCGGGCATGGCTTCGGCAAAGGCGTTGGATTCCAGCGTGCAGCCTTGGGTGAAAGCCCGCGGGAAGAAATAGATCACCACCGGGCCTTCGCGCAGCTGCGCCGTCAGATCGAAAGCGAAGGTCGCGCCTGCCAGCGCGCCCGTGGTGGTGAAGATCGGCGCGCGCACGCCTTCTGCCAACGCTGCGCTGGCGGGGAGCGAATAGCCCGCCAGCGCCATGGCGGCTAGCATTGGGACAAGCAGTTTCTTGATGGCCATCGTGTGATCCTTTCTGCTGGACGTGGTTGCGGCTAGTAAATGCCGCCCTGATCCTCGACGAAATTCTCCGGACTTTGCGTGTTGCTGGATGATGATCCCTCGGCTGGGCCTTCCTCGCGCCGCCGCAGTTGCGCCAGGATAAGCTCGCGCAGAGCGTCAATATCGTCCTGCCGCTGAGTCCGCCGTGGTTCGGTGTCGGGCTTGAAGGCCTCCCAGATGACCGAGCTGTCGGGATCGTCTGTTGGCCAGCCATCGAACACGCGGTTGCCGCTGCGCCGATCAATCCGCACCATCCGCACGCCCGCGGGCGCGAGGAACGGTCGCCCGTTCCAGCGGCCTTCGGAGTTCTCCACAAAGTCCTGGAAGATCGGGACACCGGTATTGCCGCCCTGCACCCAGCCACCCAGATTGCGCGGCTGGTCAAAGCCAATATAGGCGCCCGCAACGATATCGGGCGATCCGCCGACGAACCAGGCATTGGTCGGCCCACTAGAAGTTCCGGTCTTGCCGAACAGCGGCATGTCGAGCGCGAGCAGCCGGGTGGCGGTGCCGCGCTGGACCACGCCGGTCAGCATGTTGACCACCTGAAAGGCCGTGCGCGCATCCATCGCCTGCCGCCCGCGCGGGGCCAGACGCGGCATGGGCGAGCCATCCCATTGCGCCATATTGCAGCCATCGCACTCCCGCTCATCCGAACGGTAGATCACCCTGCCATCGCGGTCCTGGACATAGTCGATCACCGTCGGCGGGTTGATCCGCCCGTGATTGGCGAGCGCGGCATAAGCATTGACCATCCGCAGCACGGTGGTGTCACCCGCCCCCAGCGCAAAGGCGGGATAGGGCTGATAGGCGTCCTCATCGGCGATCTGCATCGCTTCGAAGGTGTTGATGACGTTTTCCATGCCCGTATCCATGGCGATATGGACGGTCATCAAATTCTTCGACTGCTCCAGCCCATAGCGCATCGGATGTTCGCCGCCGCCCCGGCTGCCGCCGAAATTGGTGAAGCATTTCTCGCCCAGATTGGAGCCTTGATAGTAGCAATACTGACTATCGGGCACCATCGTGGCCGGGGTCATGCCGGCATCGAGCCCGGCGGCATAGACGAAGGGCTTGATGGTTGAGCCGGGCTGGCGGTTGGCCTGCGTTGCGCGGTTAAAATCGCTCAACCGGAAATCGAACCCGCCCTGCATCGCCAGCACGCGGCTGGTGTGGACATCCTCGGCCACGAACCCGCCCGACACTTCGGGCACCGCACGCAGCCGCCAGGCATTGGCCGATGGCGAAACCGCGATCACATGGCCCACTTCCAGCGCATCGGGCATAGTGCCCGTCAACCGGCTGACAGACCTGTCGGCAAAACCGATGCTGGCGCCAGTGGCGCTTTTGTCGGTCACCACGGCAATGCGCCAGTCGTCATAGTTGATCGAAAGGTTGGAGCTGTCGAGCTGGGCGGTCAGATCGCCATCGCCCGCGTTGAGCGTGCCAATCGGCCCGGCCCAACCGCGTGTGCCATGATAGCGCAGCAGCGCCCCACGCAGGGCATCGCGCGCGGCATCCTGCAATTCAGTATCCAGCGAGGTGCGCACCCACAGCCCGCCAGCATAAACGCTGTCGCGGCCATCTTCTGCAGTGGTGCCAAACCGGTCAATCAGCTGGCGGCGCACTTCCTCAAGGAAATAACCGGCATCGGCAGAGCGTTCGGTCCGTTGACCGGTGACGATGCCCAGCCCGAGGCCCTTGGCAGCATCGCGCTCGGCAACGGTGATGTGGCCATTGTCCTCCATCTGGTCGAGCACGAAATTGCGCCGCGCCAGCGCCTCGTCGGCATTGCTGGCGCGGCTATATGTTTCGGGCGCTTTGGGCAGGATGGCCAGGAATGCCATCTCGTGCAGGTCCAGATCGGCCACGTCTTTGTCAAAATAGGCAAGCGAGGCGGCCTGCACACCGAAGCTGCGGCGGCCGAGCGGGATCTCGTTGAGGTAGAGGGTGATGATCTCCTGCTTGGAAAGCACACCCTCGATACGGGTCGCCAGCAACATTTCGCGCAGCTTGCGGGTGACCGAATATTCGTCCCCGATCATGATGTTCTTGGCCACTTGCTGGGTAATGGTGGAGCCGCCCACCGCCCGCTCGCCTGAGCCAATCTTGCTGACATAGTCGATAACCGCGCCGACAAAGCCGCCCGCGTCGATCCCATTATGGGTCCAGAACGTCTCATCCTCGGCGCTGGTATAGGCGTTCAACAGCTGGGTTGGCAAATCTTTGAATTGCAGCGCCACGCGCCGTTCGCGCTCAAACCGGTGGACGATTTCGCCGTCGGTGCCGCGCACGACCGATGGCAGGTTCGGCTCATATTGCAGCAGCATTTCGGCATCGGGCAGATCGCGGGCAATGAAGAACCAGCCTGCCACCAGCACCAGCAAGCCGGCCCCCAAAGCGCCACTACTCCAGCGGAACCAGCGCTTCTCGCGCCAGTTCTGGCCGAACCAGCTGTTAAAGCGGGTAATCGCCCCCCCGGCCTCGCGGCGGATGCGATAATGCAGCGGCTCGGCTGCGGCAGCTTCTTCGAACTCAGACATGTGGGGGCCTTAGCATGGGGATCGACGGCGGCGCCAGATTGAATACGACGTTATGGCGAAGCATTGCTCAGCGCCAGTTGCACAACGATCGCCCGCGCCATCGCCGTCGCGAAACCGCGCTGCCCCTCTTCCGAGGCGAGCCGCTGGGCCTCGCGCTGGTTGCTGATGAAGCCGGCCTCGAACAGCACCGAAGGCACATCGGGCGCGCGCAGCACTGCAAGTCCGGCCGCGCGCCGCGCCTGCGGATGGAAAATTAGCTCCTCCCCGCCCTCACGCACGATCAGATCGGCAAACTCGCCCGACAGAACCGATGTTCGGCGCTGCGCCAGCTCGACCAGAATAGCATCGACATTGGCATTGTCTCCGCCCAGCACGGTGCCGTTGATCCGGTCTGCGGCGTTCTCGCGCTCGGCGAAGCGGGCGGCGGCTTCGGACGAAGCCTCATCAGACAGGGTATAGATGCTGGCGCCGGTCACGCCTTCCTGCTCGCCGGCAGAATCGGCGTGGATCGAGAGGAACAGGTCGGCCCCCAGCGCGCGGGCAATCTGCACCCGTTCGGCCAACACGAGGTAGCGATCATCCTCCCGCGTCAGTGCCACCCTGATGCCGCCCTCGGCCAGCAACCGATCACGCAGCGCCCGCGCCAGCCCCAGCACCACGGTCTTTTCGCGCAATCGCACCCCGCTGGCACCAGGATCGTGCCCGCCGTGCCCGGCATCGATCACCACCAACGGCCTTGTCGGATCATCCGGTCCGTGAATTTCCGGTAGGCCGAGCGTGGTGCCGGGTTCGGGCAGGTCAATCCGGATCACATAGTCACGGCCAAGGAACGGCAACGGAACCGCCTGCCCCAGCACATACAGCCCCGCCACCGCGATCACCGGCGCGAAGAACAGCAAGGCTATCTGGATGCGATACCAAGGCAAACCCGTTCCCCAACCTTTCGTGTACTTGCGGCCAATCACCAAACCCTTATGCGCACTTCAAAGGAAATTTACCAAGCCACGCAATAAGGTTGCCGAGGCTTTCCCCAAATGCTAGCCGTCCCAATCCCCGGGCAAATGTGCCTCAAGGGTCATGTCTGCGCCGCCAATCGGGCGGTTATGGCAAGAAATACAGGTTGATGCCGCAATGAAAAGTAGGAGCTATCTGGACAGCCAGCAGTCGATTGACTGCGCTTGGCTTGTCCCGGCTCTCGCGCAGAACCAAACCCTGCGCCTTTCCCTTGCGGCAGACACATTCCGCAGCGCCCGCCCCCGAATTCTCGGTGTCAGCGCCAAACATCCCTTCCCCGAAACGCCTGTGTCCGGCTTTTTACCCGGCGCTGCACCCAGGGGAAATCACAATTATCGGCATGCTCTGACGGCGTTTTGCGCCAGTCGAGGATCACATGCCTGGAGAAAACACAATGGCAACGCGCATGCTTATCGATGCGCGCCACCCGGAAGAAACGCGGGTGGCGGTACTCAATGGAAATCGGATTGAGGAGTTTGACTTTGAATCTGCCGAACACAAGCAGATCAAAGGCAACATCTATCTCGCCAAGGTAACCCGGGTCGAACCCTCGCTGCAGGCGGCTTTTGTCGACTTCGGCGGCAATCGGCACGGCTTTCTGGCG
>CAMDSM010000171.1 GCA_945906905.1 Altererythrobacter xiamenensis
GCCGCTGATGCCGATCACCGGCAGCCTCGGATCGCGCAAACGCCATGACAGGATCCACGCGAGCACTACGGCATAGACGGGCTTGAGAAATTCCGATGGCTGGAAAGTCAGCCCCAGATTGAGCCAGCGGGTGGCACCATTACGCTCCACCCCCACCAGCGGCACCAGCAGCAGCAGGAACAGCATCAACCCGCCCAGCAGGATTGATCCGCGCCGCGCCCGGTCAAGATCGAGCAGCGATGTGATCACCAGCACCAGCAGCCCCAGCGCCTGCCAGCGCAGATGCAGCCAGAAGAAATAGGCCTCGCCCAGCGCCACGTCATTGGTGGACAGGCGTCCCGCGCTGGCGGGCGATGCGGCATAGACCGCGATCGTGCCCAGCACCATCAGCCCCAGCACCAGACCCAGCAGCACCCGGTCAATCTCGCGCCACCACACCAGCAACTGACGGCGGCGATCCTGCGGGAATGCGGCGGGCTGCGGCAGGCGGCGGCCGGATGTGGGGATATAGGGGCGAGCACTGGTCATGCGGCAGGCCCTTCGGTGCCCGTCAGCCGCGCAACGATGTCGCGGAAGGCATCGCCGCGCACTTCATAATCGCGGAACTGGTCAAAACTGGCGCAGGCCGGGCTGAGCAGCACCACATCGCCCGGCTTGGCCGCTTTCAGCGCGCGCTCCACCGCTTCGGCCAGCATCTCGCACTGCTCGACCGGCACTTGGCCTTCGAGCAGGCTGGCAAACAGCGGCCCAGCCTCGCCAATCGTATAGGCAGCGGCGACGTTGCCAAAGAAAGGCGCGCATTCATCCAGGTTGTCGGCCTTGGGCAGGCCGCCGCATATCCAGTGGACGCGCTTTGCTGGATTGGGCGGCCATGCCGCCAACGCCGGAGCGGTGGAGGCGGCGTTGGTGGCCTTGCTGTCATTGATGAACAATACGCCGCGATATTCGGCCACCTGCTCCATCCGGTGCGGAAGGCTGCGATAGGAGGCAAGGCCCGCGTTGATCTGCGCGTGTGACAGGCCAAGCGAAAGGCAAGCCATGCGCGCCGCCCAGGCGTTTTGCGCGTTGTGCGGTCCTTGCAGGGCCGGCCAGCCAATCTGCTCGGCGGCGAAGTCGCGGGCATAATCGCCGCTGAACCACAGCGTTTCTTCCGCCCCCTCGGCCATTTCCATGACCAGTTCGCTCACACCATTTTCGCCGCTGGCGACGATGGCGACACTTTCCCAATCCTGCATCTCCAGCAGGCGGATCTTCGAGGCGCGATAGGCAGCAAAACCGTCATACCGTTCCAGATGATCGGGCGTGATATTCAGCAGCACCGCCACATCGCAATCAAGGCTTTGCGTCAGGTCGATCTGATAGCTCGACAGTTCCAGCACATAGACGCCGCCTTCCGGCAGAGGCTCCTGCCCAAGGATCGGCAGGCCGATATTGCCGCCCATCAGCGCGGGAACCCCGGCTTGCTGGAGGATATGCGTTATCAGCGCGGTGGTGGTGCTTTTGCCGTTGGTGCCGGTGATGCCGACGACCCTGTGGGGCGGCAGTTCAGCGCGGCACTGCGCGAACAGTTCGATATCGCCGATCACCGGAACGCCCGCCGTTTTGGCCCTGTCGGCCAGCGGGTGGGTGTTGAGCGGCACGCCGGGGGAAACAACGATCGCATCGAAACTGGCCAGATCGATTTCCATCGGATCGGCCACAGTGCAGCGCCCCGCCAGCTTGTCGCGCGGGGTTTGCTGGCGATCCCAGGCGGTTACTTGTGCCCCGCCCGCCAACAGGCTTTCCACCGCAGCCATGCCCGATCGGGCCAGACCAAGGACGGCAAAGTGTTTGCCGGAAAAGGCGCGCGCGGTGATCACCTGACCTTCAGCGTGGCAAGGCCGATGATCGCCAGCACAATGGCAATGATCCAGAACCGGATCACTACGGTGGATTCCTTCCACCCGAGCTGCTCAAAGTGATGGTGGATCGGGGCCATCCGGAACACCCGCTTGCCCGTGCGCTTGAACCAGAACACCTGGATGATGACCGATGCGGTCTCCATCACGAACAGTCCGCCGACGATCAGCAGCACGATCTCATGATGGGTCGCCACCGCGACCGCGCCCAGTGCCCCGCCCAGTGCAAGGCTGCCGGTATCGCCCATGAACACTGCGGCAGGCGGCGCGTTGAACCACAGGAAGGCCAGCCCCGATCCCATGATCGCAGCACAGAACAGCGCCAGTTCACCCGCTTGCGGCACATGCGGAATGCCGAGATATTCCGAATAGTCGACCCGCCCGACCAGATAGCTGATCAGCATGAACGCACCCGCCGCGATCACCACCGGCATGGTCGCCAGCCCGTCCAACCCGTCGGTCAGGTTCACCGCATTGCCAAAGCCAACGATCACAGTGGCAGCAAAGACGTAATAGAACGGCCCCAGCGGGATCGAACGACCGCTGAAAAAGGGCACATACAAATTGGTGTTGATCTCGCCCACGATCAGCCAGACCGCAATTCCTGCCACGATAAATTCGGCAAGCAGTCGCACACGCCCGGAAAGGCCCTTGTGGTTACCCTTTGTAACTTTGTCCAAATCGTCGAGAAAGCCGATCACGCCAAAGCCCAGGCAGACGGCAATGCAGGCCCAGACGAACGGGCTCGACAGGTCCATCCACAAGAACATCGAGACCACCAGCGAAGTCAGGATCATCAGTCCGCCCATGGTCGGCGTGCCGCGCTTGACGAAATGCGTTTGCGGCCCATCCTCGCGGATCGGCTGGCCTTTGCCTTGGCGAACGCGCAGCATGGCGATGAACTTGGGACCGATCACCAGCCCGATAATGAGCGCAGTCATCATCGCCGCACCGGCGCGGAAGGTCTGGTAACGCACGAGGTTCAGCAAACCCTCGAAGTCCAGCAATTGTGCAAGGTAATACAGCATTGTTTTCGCTTAGTTCAGCCTTCCCGGGCACCGAAATGTGCGACCACGCGCGCCAGCCCGACCGAGTTGGAGCCCTTCACCAGCACGGCGTCTCCACCGATAAGGCCGAATTCCTCCAGCGCGGCAATCGCTTCGCCCGCATTTGAGCAATGGGCAAAGTGCAAGGGCTTGCCAAGCGTATTGGCCAGCCCTTTCCCCAGTTCGCGCGCTAGGGCGGTCATCTCTTCGCCCACCAGAACGGCATAGTCGACATCGGCGCCGATCAGCGGCTCGGCCAGACCGGCGTGGAAGCCGGGGGCAAAGTCGCCCAATTCCTTCATCGCGCCCAGCACCACGATGCGGCGGCTGGCGGGGGTTTGCCCCAGTTGCGCCAGGGTTGCGCGCATCGAAGCGGGGTTGGCGTTGTAGCTTTCATCGATCACCAGCGCATGGCCGCCGGGCACTGCTATCCGCATCCGCGCGCCGCGACCTTTCAGCCCGCCCATTTCGGCCAGCGCCAGACCGGCGGCACCCATATCGCCGCCCGCGGCATGAACCGCTGCTATCACCGCCAGCGAATTGGCCACCCAATGCTCGCCCGGCTCGGCCACGCAATAGCACAAGCGATGCTCGCCTATCGCCGCCGTCACCAGTGATCCGCCCGAACTGCCCGCAATGGCATCGAGCAGGCGCATGTCGGCGTGCGCAGCCCGTCCAAACGAAACAACCTTGGCTCCATGCGCCATCGCAGCATCGCGCAGCAGGGCGAAATGCGGGCTGTCAGCGGGAATGACCGCTGTTCCGCCTGGCTCCAGCCCGGCAAATATCTCGGCCTTGGCTGCGGCAATCGCCTCCTCGCTGCCCAGATGCTCGATATGAGCAGGGGCGATGGTGGTGATAACGGCGACGTGCGGGCGCACCAGCTGGGTCAGGTCAGCCAGTTCGCCTGCGTGATTCATGCCCATCTCGAACACCGCAAAGCGGCTGTGCGCGGCCATGCGCGAGAGGCTGAGCGGGACGCCGACGTGGTTGTTATACGAGCGGATCGAGCGATGGCCCGTGCCCCGGCTCGACCTTTCAAGGCTGGCGAAGATCGCCTCCTTAACCCCTGTTTTTCCTACCGAACCTGTCACCCCGATCACGGTCGCGGCAGCACGAATGCGGGCTGCGCAGGCCAATGCCTCAAGTGCGGTTGAGGTATTCTCCACCAGCACATGCGGGCCATCGACCGCGTGTTCCACCAGCGCTGCCACTGCGCCATTGGCAAAGGCCTTGTCGACAAAGCGGTGGCCATCCATCGCCTCGCCCCGCAAGGCCACGAACAGATCGCCCGAGCGGACATCGCGGCTGTCCATCTCCACGCCGCTAACCTGAAATTGACCATACGCGGTCCCGCCGGTCGCTGCGGCGATTTCCGCCGAAGTCCACAGCGCCAGACGCAAGCGGTCAGCATCCAGTGTTGGCCAGCGCAGAACCTTGGCGAGGGCATTCATTGCGGCACAACTCCTGGCTGAGAGGCGGCGCATTCGCGCGCTACCGTCACGTCATCAAACGGCAGCACGCGAGCTTCCGCTCCCCGGCCCACGATCTGCCCCTGCTCGTGCCCCTTGCCTGCGATCAGAACTATGTCCTGCGGCCCGGCAGCAGCAATGGCGGCGGCAATGGCGCTGCGCCGGTCGGCAATTTCGATCGCGCCCACTGCGCCTTCCAGCACAGCAGCGCGAATGGCGGCGGGATCCTCGCCGCGCGGATTGTCATCGGTGACGAAGACCATATCGGACCCGGCCACTGCCGCTGCCCCCATCGGTCCACGCTTGCCCGTATCGCGATCCCCGCCCGCACCGAACACCGTGATCAGACGACCCGTCACATGCGGACGCAGCGCCGCGATAGCAGCGGTCAAGGCATCGGCAGTATGGGCATAGTCGACATAGATCGGCGCGCCATTGCCCGCGATGGCGGCGCGCTCCAACCGCCCACGCACGGGTTGCAGCCGCGATACGGCATCGAACACTTTGTCAGCCGCCTCTCCCGTCGCAAGTGCCAGACCTGCGGCGATCAGTGCATTGGCCACCTGATAGGCCCCGATCAGCGGCAGGCGGATACGGCGGGTCTGGCCTTGATATTTAACCTCAAGATCCTGCCCTAGGGCGCTGGTTGTGCGTGAAACGATCTTCAAATCGGCCCCCGCGTTACCCACGCTAATCACCTTCAAGCCGCGCGCCTGCGCCACCAGCGCGGCGGGTTGCGACCAGTCGTCATCGGCCCAGATCACCGCCGTGCCGCCGTCTGCCACCACTTCGGCGAACAGGCGCATCTTGGCGGCGAAATAGTCTTCCATATCGGCATGGTAATCGAGGTGATCGCGCGACAGGTTGGTGAAGGCTCCGGCCTGCACTGCCAGCCCCTCGTTGCGGTATTGCGACAGGCCGTGGCTCGATGCCTCATAGGCCAGATGCGTCACGCCTTCGCGCGCAAGCCCTGAGACATTGTGGAAGAAGGTGACGATGTCGGGCGTGGTCAGGCCGGTCGACACGCTCTCGTCGGGCGTTGTCACCCCCAGCGTGCCGATCGAGGCGGCGGAATGGCCGCACATGCGCCAGATCTGCCGAGTCATCTCCACCGTGGAAGTCTTGCCATTGGTGCCCGTCACCGCCACCACAGTGCCCGGAACCGGGGTGAAGAACCGCGCTGCCATGCGGGCGAAAGCGCGGCGTGGCAGATCATCGGGCAGATGCACCGCACCTTCGACTTTGGCCTCGGGCCGGGCGACCACGGCGATGGCTCCCGATGCTATGGCAGATGGAATGAAGTCCTCGCCATTGACGGCGGCACCCTGGAACGCGCCGAACACATTGCCCGGCGCAACCTTGCGGTGATCGATGGCAAACCCCGT
>CAMDSM010000172.1 GCA_945906905.1 Altererythrobacter xiamenensis
GATCGGCCGGAATCCGCGCCAGCTGATCGGACACCGAGCCCGACTTGGTGGCCAGGCGCTCACCATTGAGCAACACGTTGCCGTTGGCCTGCCCCAGCCCACGCCCCTGATTGTTGCCACCGCCGCCGCCACCTCCTCCGCCACCTCCGCCCTCGATCGCAAAGCCGGGAAGCTGTTCGATCATGTCGAGCGCGGTGCGGGGGTTGAATGCGGCAAATTCGGCTGGCAGAAATACGCGCGGCGCGGTGGAAAGCGGCAATTCGTCGGCCGCGACTTGAGCGGAGACAGGCACCACAGCTCCGATGCTGACCGACGCGCTGGCCATGACCAACAGGGATAAACCCGAACGGATCAGCGAGCGGCGCAAGTCGGAATGTCCCATCGGGTTGATTAAGTCTGCCGCCGTTAGACCTGTGCAACTTGGGCGACAACCCGGTTAATGTATTAATGTGTCTCTGTTGTTGCGGGCGATTCCAACCGACGCAGCTGCCCCTGCGTATGGCAAAAACGCGCAACCCTGTTTCTCGGGCAATGCTTGAGCCAACCCCACCCCGCCGCTACACTCTCCCCAAACAAGCACAGGGGAGGAAGAGTGTCGCATGACCACCGACAACCAGGGCGTAGCAGAAATTCAAATACTGAAGGCTCTCATCCACGAGCAAGGACAGCAACTCACCGCCGCCAATCACCGCATCGGCCTGCTGGAGGACAAGAACGCCATTGAGCGGCTGCAATATACTTATGGCTTCCTGATCGATAACCGCATGTTCCGCGAAATGGCCGATCTGTTTGCGGATGAAGGCGCGTGGATCGAGATTGGTGGGCGCGGGGTCTATCAGGGCAAAGAAGCGATCCATGGCTTTCTGCTCGATGTGCTGGGCGGTGGACGCTGGGGGCTGTTGCCACGCGAAATCATCAACCACGTTCAGCAGCAATTGCTGATCGAGGTCGACGATGACCGGCTCCATGCCCGCGCCCGTGCCCGCGCCGAAGTGCAGGGAAATTCGCCTCCCGATACGCCGACATTCCTGTTCGCCGATGGCATCTACGAGAATGACTACATCAAGGAAGGCGGGCGCTGGAAGATCCAGGGCATCCGGGTGACGATGAGCTATTATGTGTCGCTGGAACGCGCGCGCATCTGGTTTGACACTGCTCCGCCAAGCGAGGCCGTGCCGCCCAATGCCCCTGCCACTCTGGCCGATGAGGGGCTGGGTCGCCCGTTCAACCCGTTCCGCTTTACCCACCCGATCACCGGCGAGGCGCTGCGCCTGCCACTGTCCGATCCGGCCGATGGCGGCGATGCGGGAGGCGGGGGGATTGCGCAGGTGAGCGGGCGATAGCGGCCGCTCAAAAACTCCCTGTCAACTTGAACTCCACAATCGGCTGGACTGATAGGCTGCGGTATTCGGAAAACAGCACTTCCGAACGATCCCGATAGCCATCCCAAACGGTGCGCTCAAACCGCGCGTGGCCGTTGGTGAGGTTGAACACTTCCAGATTGGCAGTCATCCCGAACACGTCCTTATGCTCGATGAAAGCATAGGTGTAGATCGGCCCCTCAAAGTCGCGGCTGACCTCGCCGAGGCGGTAGAACGGGCGCACGTGGCTGTAATCTATCCCCCCGCCCCAGGCCCAGTTGCTGCCCGGCACATCGTGGCGCAGGTTGATATTGGACGAGACGTTGGTCTGCCCGCTGAATGGCCGCGCCACGCCCGTCAGCGGATCGTCCAGCCGGGTATCATCGGCGGCGAAGGTCACATCCAGCTTGGCCCCGTTCCAGCCGATCTGCGACAGTTCCAGCGACGAATTCCATTCGATCCCATAGAGCCGTGCGCTGGCGATATTGCCGTTGGTTTCGAGGCCACCGGCGACCGGAATGATCTCGATGAAATCCTCATACCAGCGGCCAAACAACTTGATCGTGGTCGAGCCCCACGGCCCCAAGCTCTCGCTCAGTTCCAGATCGGCGTCCCAGCTTTGCGGTGGGACCAGTTGGACGTTGCCGGAATTTTCGTTTTCCTGATCAAGCGAGACGCTGGCGAGGAAATCGCCGAACGACAATTGCCCCACGCTGCGGTTGAGCTTGAACGAAATGTCGCGACC
Source organism: Altererythrobacter xiamenensis (assembly GCA_945906905.1). Taxonomy (GTDB): domain Bacteria; phylum Pseudomonadota; class Alphaproteobacteria; order Sphingomonadales; family Sphingomonadaceae; genus Alteraurantiacibacter; species Alteraurantiacibacter xiamenensis_A. Next base: position 2,107 of record CAMDSM010000172.1, read on the forward strand.
TTGGGCGGGCGTCCAGGCCAGCGTGAGCGAGCCTTTGGGACGCTGGAAATGCCGCGTCAATCCGCCCGGGCCGGTTTGGGCGAGCGTCGAATACTCCACCCCCGCGCCCAATTGCAGCGTCAGCCCGGTGGCCAGCGTGCGGTTGTGGGTGAGGATGGTTTCATAGCGGTCCTCGGTCACACCGCCCGATCCGCCGGGGAAGGGCACTTCGTCCAGCTCACCGCCGCTATCGAGCACGAACAGCGCGGCGGTGCGGTTCAGCCGGTTAAAGGCGGCCTCGGCATCGAGCTGGAAGGTGCCGCCCAGCATCGGCCAGCTATATTCCGCCCGGCCCACGCGCTCGCCACTGTTGCTGATCGAGGCGTAACGGCTGCCTTCATCGGGTGTGTCATCGGCATAGACGAAGAGCACATCAGACCGACCACGGGCATGGGTGAACCGCTCCAGCCCGACCAGCTTCAACTGCCCACCTGCCAGCGGCACGGTGACATCACCACCCAGCTCATAACTATAACCCCGGTCGCGGTTGTCATAGTCGCGGAAACTATCCAGCCCGATCAGGGCATCGCGCTGCTCATCATCCGAAAAGTGGATATATCGGCGCGAATAGCTGGCGTTGGCATTGGCCACCAGCCCAGCGGGTCCATTCCAGTTAACGCGGCCCGAAAGGCGCGGAAAATCGCCGATGAAGCGCAGCAGCACGTCGCGGTTCTCGGTTACATTGCCCAGCGGATCGGTTATATAGGCCTGCCCGCCGCCGCCTGCCCCGCGCCCCACGCCGTGGTTGAAGGCCAGCGTCCAGTCCAGATCATTGCCCGCTCCGCTGAGCGAAACCTCTCCACCAAAGTAACTCGGCTCGGCATAGCGCGGGCGCATGGTTGTGCGATATTCAAAGCGCCCGCTGACCGATCCCGGCTTGGTGATGATATTGGCCACCTGGCCCGACAGCCCCGGAATGCCCAGTGTTGCCCCATCGACCAGCTCGATCCGCTCGACCCGATCAGTGGTGATGCGGCGCAGGCGATCGAACAGGCCATCAGACTTGCTCGAAACCCGCGCCCCATCGATCAGGACATTGCCCGACGCCTGCCCTAACCCGCGCTGCTGATCGGCCCCGCGAATGGTGAAACCGGGCACCTGGCCGAGCATGTCGAGCGCATTGCGCGGGGCGAAGCGGGCGAAATCGGCTGGCACAAAGGTGGTGACGGTCAGTTCGCTGGCCTCGGCGGCGATCATCACCGCAGCCTCGGCATCGGGCGGGGCCACGTCGCCTGCAGCCTGCGCTAGCGCAGGCGAGGGCAGCCCGATCAGAGCAAACGCCACCCCGGCCAGAAGCCCCGCCTTGCGCATACTCACTATTCCCCCGCCCCAATGACCAGTGTCATCCTCCAGCGTGGCTTATGCGCCTTGGGCGATAAAGTGACCGCCAATCTACCAGCGGTTTACCCACTGCGATGAAATGCGTGGGAGCTGGCATCTAGCGCGGAGGTGAGGGGATTACGAAAGGGCCTCAACCCAGCATTAGCGCCACCGCAGACGCCGAAACTATGACCCCGCCAAGCGCGGCGATCCAGCCCGCGATCCGGACCAGCTGCGGCATACCTTCGCCCTGCAGAAACCGCAGGTGTGGTGGTAATGGTTCGGCGCGGTTGTGCCGCTTGTAGGCCGACGACACCTTCAGCAACAGCACACCGGCGACAATAGCACCCACGCCGAAACCAAGGTGAAACGAATCCGACTGACCCCCCAGAAATTCAAACATCCCCACTGCCTTTCAAACCTCGACGCGTGCGCCCGATGTGGTTTTGTTGTGGCCAGGGCGGTGGGTGTGCAATGCCAAGGTTTTGGTTGAAGTGCGGGGTGGGGGCAAGGCTGGTGGTGGAGCTTTACAGGACGCTAACTCCAACTTCCTCACCAACCCTCAACCAAAATCAACCGGATAGGGCTTCAACTCCCCGCTGGCATAGCGCGCTTCCAGCCCCGGCGTGCCGTTTTCCATCACCATCAGCATCGCCCGCTTCGGCGCGAAGCCCTGGTGGCGGATGTCGGCGGGCATGGCGCAGACGTCGCCTGCTTTCATCACGATCCGACCGCGCGGAGCACCGGTGTTCTTGTCGGCGATGTTCCAGTGGATTTCGTCGGTCAGCTGGATGAACCATTCGTTGCGGTCATTGCCGTGGATCACCGGCAGCATATGCTCCTCGCTGGTGACGCAGCAGATATTGCCGCCCGCCACCGCGCTGATCGAGGGGTTCCACGTTACGTCTGACCGCGCGATGTGATCGAACAGGTTGATCGCGTGCAGCTGGCCTTCAAAACCGGCTGCGCATTCGATATCGGGGCTGTCATAATCCAGATCGGCGAAGGCGCGGTTGATGGGGAAGCCAGCTGCTTCGGTGCGCACGGGCTTGTCACCCGGCAGGCCCAGCATCCGGTCGGCGGCGATGAAGGCGCGCAGCAGCGGATCGGTGCGTTCCGGGCCCTTGGAGCCGATGGGCGATCCGGTTTCCAGCGGGGCGTTGAGCGGATCATAGCCCACGCTGATCCAGTCTTGCGCAATCGCCTGGAAGGCTTCGGCCACGGCTTCGGCGTGAAAGGTTTCGAGGAAATCGATCCCGGCTTCCTTGCACCCGCGATCATAGCTGCCGGCGAACACATCGACCGTGCCATAGTGGTTGGTGGTGCCGAACACGTCGTCAAAGAAAATCCAGCCGTAGAAAAAGCCCCAGCCGATATCGCGCACGGTGGCGCGCAAAAAGCGGTCAATCTCGATGATGTGATTGCCCTTGGGCCAGCTGATATGGGCGAAATAGTCATCGCGGCGGAAGGTGAAGCTGCCCAGTTGGAACATGGTGTAGCCGGTTGCTTCGTCAGTGGTGAGCCGCACCACCTTGGTATCAAGAACGGTCATGGTGCTCACTCTCCCTTCATTACGCAGATTTCGGCCCAACGCTTGACCGTTTCGGGCCCATCGGCGGTTTGCAACAGCGCGACCGAGGGGCTGGCGGCGGCCAGCTGATAGGCCGCGCCCTTGGGCAACAGCACCTGATGGCCGCGCCGCGCGGTGATCTTGCCCATCGGTGGGCCGTTTGGCTTGGCCCCAAGGCGAACCGCGCCGCCGGAATGGCTGGGCAGCTGATCGTCTTCCAGCTTCACGAAGCTGAACGCGATCTCCCCATCCATCACGATGGCGAATTCATCGTGCGGGGCGGCATACCACGGCGATTCTCCCTCGGCGCGGACCACTTCGGCGGTATATTCCAGGTTCTGCACCACGGCCACGCGCTCATAAGGCTGGGCGGCTCCGGCCACTTCAAAGATGTTGGAGAAGGCGTATTTGCGCAAGTCGTCATCCAGCTCGATCACGCCCTTGTCATAGCTGCCGAGCGCGCCGGTCTTTGTCTTGTAGGCCATTGTTGTCCTCTCGAATGGCCGCGTTGGTCCGGCCTTTGGGGGGATGCTATCATTGCGGACCAAGCAAGGGCAACGCGATATTTGTCGCCACGATATTGACCGCGCCAGCCTGCGCCTTCAGGGTCTGGCGCATATCAGCAATTGCGAGGATCACCCCGTGCAGACCGACACCCGTTTCTACATCGATGGCCAATGGACCGACCGGCCCGATGCCCCGCTGATCGCGGTTCTCAATCCGGCGACCGAGGCGGTGATCGGCCATGTCGCGGCGGGCAGC
>CAMDSM010000173.1 GCA_945906905.1 Altererythrobacter xiamenensis
GTTCCATCACTGCTTCTCCTTCTTCTTGTACATCGCCAGCATCCGCGCCGTCACGGCAAAGCCGCCGAAGATATTCACGGAAGCAAACACCACGCCGAGCAGCCCCAGCCACTTGGCAATGGGATTTCCCGAAGCCGCCGCCGCCACCAGCGCGCCGACAATGATGACGCTGGAGATGGCATTGGTCACCGCCATCAGCGGTGTATGCAACGCTGGAGTGACCGACCACACGACGTAATAGCCCACGAAACAGGCCATCACGAAGATTGAAAGGATTGAGATAAAGTCCATGGCCTAGCCGCCCATCACTTGCGCGATTTCCACCGCATTGCCTTCTGGATCAACCAGATACATCACCCTGATACCCAGCACGGCAACATCAGTCGGCTCCATCACCGGAACGATCCCGCGCGTGGCGAGAATGTTGCGGACAGCGGCGATATCGTTGGTTTGCAAGGTCAGATGCGTGAACCCGCGCACCGCAGCATGGGCGGGAGGGGCCGCATGGGCCGTTCCCAGCACCGAGCCAGCCGCTTTAACCAGCTCGATCCGCTGCGTGCCATTGGTCAACCAGCGAAACTGCACCGCGCCATCGCGCATAGAGGCGTCACGCTCGATCCTGAAGTCCAGCACATCGACATAAAACGCCGTCTCCGCTGCCATATCATCGACCGAGATCGCCACCATGAAGGGTGAGAATTCCAGCCTGCTGGCAAATTCGGGGCCTTGGGCCTGGGCGGGGGTCGCAACAACCACAACGCCAGCCAGAGCCAGCGCGATCAACTTATTCATGCATTGAGCCTTTCATGGACCACAACCCCGCCTCGCGTAAGCCGCACCGCATCGCCAATTTCCTCGTCCAGCACCGGCCCGCCCGCCTCTTTGTCCCAGAAGGCGCTGAGGAAGTTGAACAGGTTGCGCGCATATAGCGCCGATGTGTCAGCCGCCAGATGCGCCGGGGTGTTGGAATAGCCCATCACAAACACGCCGTGCCGTTCTACGATCCTGTCGGCCACGCTGCCTTCCACATTGCCGCCTTGCGCCACGGCAAGATCGAAAATCACGCTGCCGGGGCGCATGGTGGCGATCTGGGCGTCGGTGATCAGCCTTGGTGCCGCTCTGCCGGGAATCAGTGCCGTGGTGATGACGATATCCTGCTTGGCGATATGGCTGCTCACAAGGTCAGCCTGCGCCGCCTGATATTCGGGGCTCATCTCGCTGGCATAGCCGCCGGCGCCCTCACCTTCGATCCCCGCCACGCTCTCCACAAACACCGGCTTTGCCCCCAGCGACTGGATCTGCTCCTTCGTGGCGCTTCGGACATCGGTGGCCGAAACCTGCGCGCCCAGCCGCCGGGCAGTGGCAATCGCCTGCAGGCCCGCCACGCCAACGCCCATCACGAACAGCCTTGTGGCCGAAATCGTGCCCGCCGCCGTCATCATCATCGGGAAGGCGCGGCCATATTGGTTGGCCGCTGCCAGCACCGCCTTGTAGCCCGCCAGATTGGACTGGCTGGACAGCACATCCATGCTTTGCGCGCGGGTGATGCGCGGCATGAATTCCATCGCCAGCGCCTCCAGCCCGGCCTTGGCATAGGCCTCGACCCGGTCCTTCTGGCCGAAGGGATCGAAAGTAGCGGCCACCCAGGCCCCGGCATTGACGCCTTTCAGCGCGGACACAGCGGGCGCCTGCACGCCCAACACAATATCCGCGCCCGCCACAGCCTTGGCCGCCGTCAGCACCTCGGCTCCGGCAATGGCGTAGTCGGCATCAGCAATCGAGGCGTTCAGCCCGGCGCCTTTTTCAACTGCGAAACTGGCCCCCAAAGCGATGAATTTCTTCACCGTTTCAGGCGTTGCCGCCACACGCGTTTCGCCCGCAGCCTGCTCTTTCAAGACCGCAATGCGCAAACCTGCCATCGTCTATCGCTTATTGAATGAGGATGACGACGACGAGCGCCACCACAGCGATAATCGGGATCGACCATTTGAGCAGGCCGAGAAAGCCGCCATAGGTTTGCACGTGTGCTTTTATGTCATTGGAATCGGCCATTTTCGCCTCATGTCCTTATAGAGAATCCGTCAAGGGGTTGCGGCCCCATCTATCGCCCCTCCCTGCGTCACTCAAGTGCCCGCGATAGTCCAGCCTTAATCGCCTCTTTACCCCTGCCTGCTAGGCCACCGGTTCGCGCCGGATTCCGGCAATTTCGATCGAGTGGAGAACTATGGCCGAAGCCGAACAGCGCCTTGTTATGCTGATCGACGACGAGCCGGCGCAAAGTCGGCTGATCACCGCGCTTGCCGCGCGTGAGGGCTGGCGCACGCTGGTGGTGGACGAAGGTGAGAAAGCCATCGCCACGCTGGGCACGCGCCAGGGCATGCAGTTGTCCGCCATTATCCTCGATCAATGGGTGCCGGGCGATCACGCTTGCGAGCTGATCGCCGAGTTGAAAGACCGCCGGCCCGCCCTCCCCATCCTGATGCTGACCGCCAGCACATCACCTTTGCTGGCGGTGGAGGCGATGCGCGCAGGTGCCACCGATTACCTCGTCAAACCGGTCGCTCCAGAGCGGCTGATGCAGGCCTTGCGCAGCGCCACCACCCGCGAGGCCCCGCGCGACGAACTGACCCCGCTGACTGAGAAAATGCCCGCCCGGCTTGATTTCGATGCCATGGTCGGCACTGCCCCGGCGTTCCGCAATGCCCTTGCCAAGGCAGCCAAGGCCGCGCGCGGTCATGGCCATGTGCTGATCGAAGGCGAAAGCGGCACCGGCAAGGAAATGCTGGTGCGCGCGATGTATGCCGCCAGCCCGCGCAGCCGAGCGCCGTTCCGCACGATCAATATTGGCGGCGTATCGGCCAGCAGCCTCGAATCGGTGCTGTTCGGACATGAAAAGGGCGCCTTTGCCGGCGCTTTCGATCGCCAGGTTGGCGCCTTGCAGAACTGCGACGGCGGCACGCTGGTGCTCGACGAGGTCGACCGCCTTTCTGCCGACTTGCAAGACCGGCTGGCCGAAGCGCTGGCCAATGGTTCGGTCCGCCCGATTGGCGCGCGCCACAGCTTCAAGGTGGATGTGCGGATCATTTCCGCCAGCAATCTGCCGCTGGCCGATCTGGTGGCGGTCGGGCATTTCCGACCCGAACTGCTCGAACACCTGTCGCGCACCATTATCACGCTGCCGCCCTTGCGGACACGCACCGGCGACATTGCCGGCCTCACCCGCCATTTCCTCGCCCGCATTGGCGATCAGCCGGGCCTGCGCCAGATGGGCATTACCGAGGGCGCGCTCAAACTGCTGGCTGCGTTCGACTGGCCGGGTAATGTCCGGCAATTGCAGGCCGTGCTGTTCCGCGCGGCGGTGTTCTGCGACGGCGACGCCCTGACGGCGGCGGACTTCCCCCAACTCAGCCGAATGATCGGCGAACTGGCCGAAGCCAGCCAGCCCGTGCTCGAAAGCACCGGGGTGCAGGTCTACACCATCGACGGCAATTTGCGCCCGCTGGAAGAGATCGAAGACGACATCATCCGCCTCGCCATCGGCCACTATCGCGGCCGCATGACCGAAGTGGCGCGGCGTTTGGGGATCGGGCGCTCGACTTTGTATCGCAAGCTGACTGACCTTGGGATCGAAAGCGCGGCTTAGCCCACCAACCCCGCAAAGTCCGTCAGCCCGGCATCGCGCAACCCGCGCCACACATTGCGCGCCTGCACCGTCTCAAACACATCGTGCACCCGCAGCAGGTGATAGCCCGCATCCATCCCCCGCAAGGCCAGCGCTAGCGACCCGCCGAGCCGTTCGTGCGCGCCCGCCTCGTTGCTCAAGGCCCCGATCATTCGTTTGCGGCTCGCCCCCAGCAGTAGCGGCTGGCCCAGCGCATGGAACAGCGGCAAGGCGTTGAGCAGTGCCAGGTTTTCCACCAGCGATTTGCCAAAGCCGATGCCGGGATCGAGCACGATCCGGTCACGCGAAATGCCTGCCGCAATCGCCACATCGCGCCGTTCGCGCAGCCAATCGAACACGTCGAACACCACCGCAGAGTAGTCTCCGCCGGCGTGCAGGTCGTCGCCATCACCCGGCGCGTGCATCAGGATCACCGGCTTGCCGCTGGAGGCCGCAAATTCCAGGCTGCGCGGATCGTGGCGCAGGGCCGAGACATCGTTGATGATGTGTGCGCCCGCATCCAGGCCTGCCTGCATCACCGCCGGTCGCCGGGTATCCACGCTGACCGCCGCGCCCATGCCTGCGCACAGCTGCACTGCCGGGATCACGCGCTTCAGCTCGTCCCCCTCCCACACCGCAGCGGCGCCCGGACGGGTGCTTTCGCCGCCAATGTCGATGATCGCCGCGCCTGCCTCGTGCATCTGCGCGGCCTGTACCTGCATGGCGAGCGGATCGTCCATGAACTTGCCGCCATCGGAAAAGCTGTCGGGCGTGACGTTGAGCACGCCCATGACCTGCGGCGTATCGAGGCGGATCGTCCGCTGCCCACAGGCCAGCGGGGCGTGGATGCGGCCAAGGTTTTCCCATTGCGCCGCGGCCTCATCGGCCAGATCGACCGGCAGATCGGCCAACATGGCGGGAATGTCTCGCGCCGAACACGTCGCCCGTTCCACCACATCGCCGTCCTCGCGGATGATGACGGCAAACAGGTGGGCATAGGCCATCGACCCACCCAGCCGCACAGCATCGCCCTCCACCGCCTGCGGGCCGGTGACGAGAGCGATGGGCTGGATGTAGAGTTGCTGGGCCATGCGGCGGCGTTTAGTCCTCCACGCTCAACAGATACAACTGCCGCATCGCATCGATCGGTTTCAGTTCCCCGCCTTGCTCAACATGCCAGAAGCTCCAGCCGTTGCAGCTGGGGGCGGCTTGCAGTTCCTTGCCGACGAAGTGGATCGATCCGGTCAGCGCGCCGCAGGACAAGGAGCCATCGGTGCGCACGGTTGCGGTCCAGCGGCGCTTGCGGTCTGTCAGCAGGGTGCCCGGCGGCAACAGCCCGGCCTCGACCACCGCGCCGAAGGCCACGCGCGGGGCGTCGCGCTTGCTGGCCATGGACTTGAGCGCGCTTTCATCCAGCGGTAGTTCGCGTTCGATCCGACGGGTGGCGTGTTCGCGATAGGCTGGCTCGCGCTCACAACCGATCCAGTCGCGGCCTAGCCTTTTAGCCACCGCGCCCGTAGTGCCAGTGCCGAAGAACGGATCGAGCACCACATCGCCCGCCTCGCTGGTGGCCAGCATAACGCGATAGAGCAGCGCCTCGGGCTTTTGCGTGGGGTGGGCCTTGTGTCCGGCATCATCCTTCAACCGCTCGCCACCCGAACAGATCGGCAGCACCCAATCGCTGCGCATCTGCAATTCGTCGTTGAGCGATTTCATCTGGCGGTAGTTGAACTGATACTTGGCCTTCTCGCCCATGCTCGCCCAGATCAGCGTTTCGTGGGCATTGGTAAAGCGGGTGCCACGGAAATTGGGCATCGGGTTGGTCTTGCGCCAGACGACATCGTTGAGGATCCAGAACCCCATATCCTGCATCATCGCGCCGACGCGGAAGATGTTGTGATAGCTGCCAATTACCCACAGCGCCCCATCGGGCTTGAGCACGCGGCGCGCCTCGGTCAGCCAGCTGCGGGTAAAGCGGTCATAGGCGGCGAAGCTGTCAAACTGGTCCCAGTGATCGGTCACCGCATCGACATGGCTGCCATCGGGCCGGTTAAGATCGCCGCCCAGCTGGAGGTTATAGGGCGGATCG
>CAMDSM010000174.1 GCA_945906905.1 Altererythrobacter xiamenensis
CGACAACCCGCGTTTCACTTTCCTGCTGGAAGGCTCCGATCCGGACGACGCGCGACAGGATCTGTCCGAAGCGATTGCCCTGCTGGTCGAAAAACCGCGGCTGGATGAGGCAATTTCGGCGGCTACCGCCCGCTTCGATAGTGATCCCGAAGGCGCCTTTGCCGAGCAACAACGCTTGCGCAAACGAAAGCTGGAAATAGACGAGCGTATCGGGCACATGGCTCGCAAACGTGCCACCTCGGCACCAGTTAATGGTCACAAGGCCGCGGATGGCAGTTCCATTCCCGGCGAACAGGAAACGGATGAATAGCCAGATGGCTTCTGACGACAACAGCACCCAGACCGACGATGCCCCGCTGATCGACCTCAACGAAGCGTCGATCAAGAAGCTGCTCGCGAAGGCGAGGCGGCGCGGGTATATTACTTATGACGAGTTGGCCGATGCCTTGCCGTCGGATCAGATGAGCCCCGACCAGATCGAGGATATCCAGACCGCCATCTCCGAAATGGGCGTGCAGATCGTCGAGAACGACGAGGATGCCGCTGACGAGGAAGGCGATGGCTCGTCTGAAGAAGAAGAGGCCGCCAAGGACGAAGCTGCCGAGGACGAGGACGACGAGGACAAGAACGTCCCCGAAAAGAAGCGCACCGTTGGCGTCGGCGAACGGACCGATGATCCGGTGCGGATGTATCTGCGCGAAATGGGCGCGGTCGAACTGCTCAGCCGCGAGGGCGAAATCGCTATCGCCAAGCGGATTGAGGCCGGGCGCGACACGATGATCATGGGGCTGTGCGAAAGCCCGATCACCTTCCACGCTATCATCATGTGGTCCGAAGCGCTCAACAACGGCGAGATGCAGCTGCGCGAGATCCTCGATCTTGACGCCATGCTGTCAAAAGAGCCTCCCGTCGACAAGATGGAGGAAGGCGCGGAAGACGATGACAGCGGCGAAATCTCCGAGGAAACCGCCGGCCCGACTATCCGCGAGGAAGAGGAAGAGGAAGAGCCCGAGGAAGAGCTGGACGAAGACGGTGAACCGATTGTCCGCCGCCGCGAGGAAGATGACGAGGAGGACAACACCATGTCCCTCGCCCAGATGGAGGCCGCGCTCAAGCCCGATGCGCTCGAACGCTTCGCCCGCATCACCGACCTGTTCAAGAAGTTCGAGAAGCTGCAAGGCGAGCGGGTGGATGTCCACGGTCGGGGCGATGCCTTCCCCAAGGCCAAGGAAAACAAGTATGAGGAACTGCGCGAGCAATTGACCGCCGAGGTCGAAAGTGTGCAGTTCCACGCCACCAAGATCGAATATCTGGTCGACAATCTCTATGCCTTCAACCGCCGCCTGACCGCGCTGGGCGGCCAGATGCTGCGCCTAGCAGAGCGTCACAAGGTCAAGCGTTCGGAATTCCTCGAAGGATATGTCGGGCGTGAGCTGGACGATGCCTGGCTGGCGCAAATGGCCTCCAAGGACAAGAAATGGGCCGCCTTTGCCGAGAAGGAAGCCGATTCGGTGGAGCGCATCCGCGCCGAGATCAGCGATATCGCCGCCGCCACCGGCATGAGCCTCAATGAATTCCGCCGCATCGTCAACATGGTGCAAAAGGCTGAGCGTGAGGCGCGCATTGCCAAGAAGGAAATGGTTGAGGCCAACCTTCGACTGGTGATTTCGATCGCCAAGAAATACACCAATCGCGGACTGCAATTCCTCGATCTCATTCAGGAAGGCAATATCGGCCTGATGAAGGCGGTCGATAAGTTCGAGTATCGCCGCGGCTACAAGTTCAGCACCTATGCCACCTGGTGGATCCGCCAGGCGATCACCCGCTCTATCGCTGATCAGGCAAGAACCATCCGCATTCCGGTGCACATGATCGAAACGATCAACAAGTTGGTCCGCACCAGCCGCCAGTTCCTGCACGAGCAAGGCCGCGAACCGACGCCCGAGGAAATGGCCGAGCGCCTGTCGATGCCGCTCGAAAAGGTCCGCAAGGTGATGAAAATCGCCAAGGAGCCGATCAGCCTCGAAACGCCCATCGGTGACGAGGAAGATTCGCATCTGGGCGATTTCATCGAGGACAAGAACGCCGTGATCCCGGTCGATGCGGCGATCCAGGCCAACCTGCGCGAAACCGTCACCCGCGTCCTCGCCAGCCTCACCCCGCGCGAAGAACGCGTGCTGCGGATGCGCTTTGGCATCGGCATGAACACCGATCATACGCTTGAAGAAGTCGGCCAGCAGTTCTCGGTTACGCGCGAACGTATCCGCCAGATTGAGGCCAAGGCTTTGCGCAAGTTGAAGCACCCGAGCCGCAGCCGCAAGATGCGCAGTTTCCTCGATCAATAAGCATTCGAAAGACCCCGCTCCGGCGGGGTTTTTCAATGGTGGTGCGGCGCAAACGTGCTAGCTCTCCCCATGCACCGCAAAAACGGGCACACTTGGGAGGGTTAAAGTCGATGGCAACTGCGACGCGACCAGACGGCAAAACCACGCCTGCCTATCAAACCATGCTGGTGCTGCTTCTCGGCGTGAACATGGGTGTGGTGTTCCTCGACCGGAACGCCTTCTCGCTACTGGCGCCGATGATCCAGCCAGAGTTCGACCTCAGCAACACCCAGATCGGGATGATCACCGGGGTGCTGGCGGCCGGTTGGGCCCTATCGAGCTTCGGCCTGAACCGGCTGGCTGACATTACCGGCAAAAGCACGATGCTGTTGGTCTTGGCGACGTTGCTCTTTGCCTTTGCTTCGATAAATTCAGGCCTTGCCTTGGGGTTTTTCACGCTGATCGCGGCGCGTGCGCTGATGGGATTGGCGGAAGGCGGGATCCCACCGCTCAGTACGCATATCGTCACTTGCGAAGTGGAGCCTGAACGACGTGGCCTGGCGATCGGCATGCTGTCGACCATCGGCCTAAATGCCATCCCCCTTTTGGGACCACTGGTGATTGTCGGGATTGGCACGCTCTATGGCTGGCGAGAGGCGTTTTACGTGGCTGGAGTGCCAGGCCTTATCATGGCCGCGTTGATCTGGCGTTTCGTCCGCAATCCGCCGCGCGCGCCCGTCGAAAACGCACCCAAGGGTGTCATCGGCCCATTGCTGCGAACACGCAATATCCGCTTCACCCTGGTGCTGGCCGCGCTCACCATGACCGTATTCGTCGGCATTTTGGGGTTCTTGCCACTGTATCTCGTCAATGTGCACGGCCTGAGCAACCAAATGATGGGCGTCATCATGACTGCGGTTGGCGGCGTCGCGGTGGCTTATGGCCTGATCGGTCCGATGCTTTCCGACCGGTTTGGGAGAAAGCCCGCGATCATCGGGGGCTTCCTGTTAAGCGTGCTTGGCATGGTGGTAATTGGGCTGAGCAATGGCTCATTCGCCATGTTATTGGTCGGTGCCATGCTCGCCGTGGCAGGCAATGCTGGGGCCGGCATTCTGATCATGGTGGTGATCCCCGGCGAATCCGCCCCACCGAACCTTCGGGCCACCGCGATGGGTTTCAATGCTGCAGTGGGAGAGATGCTCGGTGCGGGCGTCATGCCGGTGGCAATCGGCATAACGGCGGACCAGATCGGACTCGCCAGCCTACCGTGGTTCCTGGCAGCGGCTGCGGTGATCTTGTGCGTGGTAGCGCTTGGCTTGCGAGAAACAGCGCCAAGAGCTGTCGCCCGAACAGCAACTGTCTAGATCAACAAATTTTTCATCAAGCGACACATTCCGCCAATGAATCAGCACTTCGACTATATCGTAATCGGTGCGGGTTCGTCCGGCGCAGTAGTGGCAGCACGCTTGAGCGAGGATCCGCACGTCCGCGTGCTGCTGCTCGAAGCCGGGCCGCCCAACCGCCACCCGTTGCAACTGATGCCGCTGGCTTTCCCGCGCGTGGCGCTGGGGGCTATTGGCACCTGGCAGTTCGAGAGCGAGCCTGAGCCAGCACTCGGGGGCCGCAAGCTGGGGATACCGCGCGGGCGCACGCTTGGTGGCACATCATCCATCAACGCCATGATCGCGGTGCGCGGCAATCGGCGCGATTTTGATGATTGGGCGGCAAGGGGCAACGCTGGCTGGAACTATGATGCGGTGCTGCCCTATTTCAAAAAGTCGGAAAACCATTGGCGTGGGGCCACTGACTATCATGGCGGCGATGGCCCTGTGGGCATCACCCGCATGGACGGGCCGGACTTGCTGTGGGACGAACACCTCGCCGCCGCCAATGCCATGGGCATTCCCCTCTGCGACGATCCCAATGGGGCTGAGCAAGACGGCATCAGCCGAATGGAATCGACGGTTGCTGGTGGCCGCCGCGGCAGTTCCGCCCGCGCCTATCTCAAGCCAGCGATGGGCCGCCCCAATCTGACCATTGCCACCAATGCGCTGGTTACGCGCATCGTTCTGGAGCGCAACCGCGCCGTTGCGGTGGAATATATCAAGGGCAGCCAGCAAATCACCGCCCACGCCGGCAGCGAGATTGTGCTCAGCGCCGGGGCCTATGGAACGCCGCAATTGCTGATGCTTTCAGGCATTGGCCAGTCCGATGATCTGCGCGCAGCCGGGGTGCAGCCGCTGCACGAGCTGGCGGGCGTGGGCCATGATCTGGCCGACCATCCGGTGGTTATCAATGAGTGGGATTTGAAGGACGATCTTGGCCTCACCCGCCACTTGCGGCTTGATCGCGCGGCCGTGGCCGCCGCGCGCTGGTTTGCCAATGGTTCTGGCCCGTTCGCCAATACCGGCACGCTGGCCAACATATTCACCCGCCTGCGCCCAAATGCAGACCGGCCCGATGTGCAGATGATGTGCCTGCCCTTGAGCGGGGACGCGAACCTGTGGGTGCCCGGTTTCGGCAAACCGATCTCCCGCCTTTCCGTCCGCACAGGCTATCTGCCGCTGAAGTCGCGTGGCTGGGTTAAGCTGCGCTCATCCGATCCACGCGCCGCGCCGCGCATCTTCCTCAACATGTTTGCTGAACAGGGCGACATGGATGGGATGGTTGAATCGGTTCACCTCACCCGCGAGATTTACAACCAGCCACCGCTGGCCAAGCTGATCGCGCGTGAGAATATGCCGGGTGACCACATCCGAACCGATGCCGATATCGCCCGCTTCATCCGCGAAACTGCCACCCACCGCGCTCATCCCGGCTGCTCGTGCCGGATGGGGAATGATGAGCTGGCGGTGGTCGATGGGCAATTGCGGGTGCACGGAATAGATGGCTTGCGGATCGCCGACGCATCTGTGATGCCGTCGCTACCGCGCGGCAATCCCAACCTTGCCTGCATGATGATCGGCGAGAAATGCGCCGACATGATTCGAAGCGGCAACTGAAGCACAAGCGGGGAGTATCAGGGATGAGCAACAAACTACGGGCAATCGCCTTCGCCTGCCTGATGTTGCTGGCAGGCCATGCCCCCGCCTTCGCCCAATTTGCCGATCCGCTGCCCGCGCATGTCCGCCAGCTGGGCACCGAAACCTATCAGACCAATTGCGCCGTCTGCCATGAAAGCGCCGGATCGCACGCCCCCAGCGCGGCAGGCCTTGGCACACTCAGCCCGGACATCGTGCTGCGCGCGCTGACCAGCGGGCGGATGCAACAGCAGGCCGCCAGTTTGAGTGACGAGCAACGCGCTGCCGTGGCCCAAGTGCTCACCAACCAACCGCTCGGCTCTGCGCGCGCCGAAGTGCCGCTGGCCCGCTGCACTGGAAGCGCCGCCAATT
>CAMDSM010000175.1 GCA_945906905.1 Altererythrobacter xiamenensis
ATCACTGTGGCGCAACCGGCGAGCGACCATGCGGCGGCTCCGAGCAAGGCAATATTTCGAAGACTCATGCATTCCCCCAATCAAACTGGTCATTCCTAGGTGGGATGACTTGTGGGGTCGTAACGCAGCGGTGTTCAGTTGCAAGCTGAAAAGACGGGCGAATTTCGGGCGCTTGGCGCGGTGCAAGTGCGCAATACGAAAGAAGCCGACGCTGCACCCCGGCAGGGGTAAGAGCGTCGGCTCCGGTTTCGCAAGCGCCAGTTCCCGGTCGGAATTGGGGAACTTGGCGGCGCTTCTTGGGAAGATCAGTCCTCGGCTTGCGCGTCGGGCCCAGTCATCATCTCCCCGGCGACCGCATCGGTCCGGCTGCGAATGGCAGCTTCCAACCGGTCGCACATCTCAATATTGTCCTTGAGGAACTGCTTGGCGTTCTCACGCCCTTGGCCGATGCGGACGCTGTCATAGCTGAACCAGCTGCCCGATTTCTCCACCAACCCAGCCTTGACGCCCAGATCGAGAATTTCGCCGATCTTGGAAATGCCCTGGCCATACATGATATCAAATTCCACCTGCTTGAACGGCGGGGCGACCTTGTTCTTGACCACTTTCACCCGTGTGGTGTTGCCGACGATATCATCGCCACTCTTGATCTGCCCGGTGCGGCGGATATCGAGGCGGACCGAGGCGTAGAACTTGAGCGCATTGCCGCCAGTGGTGGTTTCAGGATTGCCATACATCACGCCGATTTTCATGCGCAGTTGGTTGATAAAGATCACCATGCATTTGGAGCGGCTGATCGAACCGGTCAGCTTGCGCAAGCTCTGGCTCATCAAACGGGCCTGCAGGCCGACGTGGGTGTCGCCCATCTCGCCCTCAATCTCGGCCCGAGGCACCAGCGCTGCGACCGAATCGACCACCAGCACATCGATTGCATTGGAGCGCACCAGCGTGTCGACGATTTCCAGCGCCTGCTCGCCAGTATCGGGCTGCGAGACGATCAATTCATCGATATCGACGCCCAGCTTCTTGGCATAGACCGGATCGAGCGCGTGCTCAGCATCGACGAAGGCGACTGTGCCGCCCATCTTTTGGGCTTCAGCCAGCACATGCAGCGCAAGAGTGGTTTTGCCCGAGCTTTCGGGGCCATAGATCTCAATCACCCGGCCCTTGGGCAAGCCGCCGACGCCGAGTGCGATATCGAGGCCGAGCGAGCCGGAGGAAATTACTTCCACCTGCATCGCTTCCTTGCTGCCCAGCTTCATCGCCGAGCCCTTGCCGAATGCGCGATCAATCTGCGCGAGCGCCGCGTCGAGAGCCTTTTGACGGTCCACCTTGGATTCCTCTACCAGTTTCAGACTTGCGGCCATGACACGGTGCTCCCCACGTTCCTAGTGTTGCGATCAGTTCATCAACTGGAACACTATGTGCCCTGTTTGTTCCAAGAGAACAAGGGGGGAACGACAATTTTGTTGGATTTACCGAAAAATAACGGTTTTCCAACCTATTGGGCGGTAGATTGACGCAATTCCCACGAAAGAACACGGGTTCCGTTGGCCGGAATTGTCACCTCGACGATTCGCTCCCCATCCTTCAATTGGGTGCGCAAGCCCCGATGGGTCCATTGCCCGGCACTGCCCAACTGCACGCGCACGGTTACTGGCGCGGGATTGGCATTGGTGAGCGTGGCCTGCATCCGCGTCCAGGCACCCTTGGCATCGTATGGCCCATGCGAGGTCAGCCGCGCACATTGCGCCATCACCTGCGCGCTGCTGCCGAGCGCCAGTTCGACATCCTGTCCATCGGCATAATCGCGCAATTGCTCCTCACCCACCAGCAATTCGCCCGCAGACGTAGGCTCGAAAAAGGCGATCGGGCCCGATGGCAAGGCCACGCCCAGTCCGTGATCGTCATCATTCACAGTTACGAACAGGATGGCAGACTGGAAGGGGTTTTCGCTCTCACTGAAAGGCTGGCAACGCGCTTGGTAGACAAACCGCCCCTCCACCGCGCCACGATCAAGGAATGCGACCTGCTTCAACCCTTGCGCGGCCACGGTGACGCGTTCTGGGATGCGGTAGAGCTTCAGATCGCCCAGCTGCTCCTCGGTGGCGAGCATGGCGTCGCTGACCGAAGCTATCGCCATCGGCGCATTTTGCAGCGACTCCTCACGACGCATCGCCGTCACCACAATGGCGCCGCCAAAATAATCCCCGCCCCCCGGTGCGGGCGGCGGCAAGGGCACATCATAGTCGGGAATGGGCGATCCCGCCGCCGTTCTGCCAAACGGATAGCAGGTCAGCTGCAAGGGCCGTCCTTCGGGAGGATCGGACAGCCCTTGGAAATCGCTCGCCACATTGAGCGTGCCCGCCACCGCCATCAGCTCTGCGTTCTCGAAGCTCTGGTTATTGTCGTTGAGGATGGTCAGCCAGCTCATCAGATGCAGCCGCACATCATCGCTGTCGCGGCCTTCGTGCAGTGTGGCGACGTAATTGGCCTGCCAGTCAAAACCCCAGGCGAGATAGGTGAGCGTGATCTGATAGGTGCCGCCGTTGGCATCGCGAGTGTCGATGGAGAACACCGGTTGGGCGGAGAGGCCCTGCGGCAGGCCGTCAAATTCCAGCCGCTCGGGCACACCGGAACAGCGCACGGCTTCAAAACCGGCATCGGACTGGAGCACCAGTCCGCCGTCCGCCCGCGTTCGGATGATCGCGCTGCTGGCCTCTTCCTGCCCCGTGGCGGGATTGGTGCGGGTCACGCGCACGCGGTTGCCCAAAGTGCCATCGACCAGCGCCGCCGGGCTGAGCAGATCGGCGTTGCGGTTCTTCTCGATCGTGCCGCCGGGCAGGCCGGTGACGATGGCCGAGACAGCCACCATCCCCTCGGCCACGCCTTCAAAGCGGATCGTCGATTCGCCCGCTGGTAGGCTGACTGTGCGGGTTTCGCTGATCATCGCGAAGCCGCGCGGCCAGTTGCGATCCATCTGCTGACCGGCCCCGCGATTGGGGTCACGATAGACGGTGACGGCGAGATCGCTTGGGGTCGAGGCATCGACGGTGGCACGCTGTTGGGCGAGCGCGGGGGTTGAGAGGACAAGCGAAGCCACAATTGCCCACACCATGCCTCTTCCCCTTGTGGGGGAGGCTGGGTGGGGGTGTTCAAACGCTGGCGCCGAACCCCTACCCCCAGCCCCTCCCCACGGGGAGGGGAGAAGGGAGCGCATCCGCATGATCAATACTTCGTCTGATAGGTAACGCGCACCACTCGCGTGCCATTGGCAGGCACGGATACGCGATAGAGGCGGCTGCCGGCGTTGAGCTGCTCGCCCACCACGTCCTCCGACGTCACGCGGAAATCGCGCGCCCACCAGCCATAGTCGAGGCCGCCTTGCGTCAGTTCCACTTCCACCACCTCGGGCTTGGCGTTGGTGAAGGTGTAGCGCATCGTGGTCTGGTAATAGTCGACTGCCCGATCAACCTGCACCTCGCGCGTAACCTCGCCATCCACGATCACGCGATAGCGCGCGCTGCGTTCATATTCTGCCGCCGTAATAACGTTGCGGCTTTCCACTTCGGCCTGCACGAATATGTCAAACGCATCCCCGGTGCGCAGCGAAAGGACGCTGCCCATCGGGGTATGGCCGATGCCGTTCTCGCCGATAAACTGCGGATTGCCCGAAGCATCGCGCTGGTAAAAGCGCACGGTTCCCGCAGGCAGCGCATCGCCCAGCCCTCCTTCACGCGAAGTGGAGAAGCTGATCGCGGTCGAGACATTGACCGGATCGGAATCGCTGTTCAGCCAACCCAGTTCCCGGCTGTAAATCCGCCGCGCAGGCACGCCCTGCACATCAAGGAAGCTGACCTGCTTGGTCTGGTTATTGGCAATCGTGGTCCGTTCAGCGATCGGATAGAGGTAGAAATCGCCCAGCCGCTCACGGTTTGCAGTCTCGGTGCCGGGGCGCACAAAATCGCGGCGCGGCGGGGAATAGCCGCCGTTGTATCCACCGTTCACATTGCCCGCCACCAGCAGCGTATTGGCGGCATGGAAAGTGGTGCCGGTGGTGTTGGTCAGCGTCACCCAGCCCTGCATATCCACCGTGCCGCGCGCCTCATCATACATCGCGACATAGTCTGACGACCATCCAAGCCCCGGCGTGAGATAGCGGATCGAGGCCGGGCGCGTGCCTGCGCGGTTGCTCTCCAGCGTGACCGACAGCGTGGGCCGGGCGCGCAGATTGGGCGGCAATTGATCGAACAGCACCCGCACTGGCAGGCCATCATCGCGCAGCACTTCGATGTGCCCGTCCACCCGGATCACCACCCCGCCATAGACCGAGAGAACCTCGGCCCGTTGCATTGTCTCTTGCCCGGTGGCGGGATTGGTGCGGATCAGCGTGACAGTTTGGCCAACCGCTTTCTCCATCAGCTTTTGCGGGGTCAGCAGATCAAAATCGAAGTTCTGCTCAACAATCGAGGTGCCCGCGGCGTTGAAGCTAAGCGTTTCAGGCCGGATCATCGCCGACACATCGGGGAACACCACGGTCGAGCGGCCATTGGCGATGTTGAGCTGGCGCACATCCTGCACCAGGCTCTGGCCGTTGTTGTAGATCGTGACCGAAAGATCGCCCTGCGCGGTGCTTTCTGTAGCAGGATCAGCCTGCGCCAGCGTTGTGCCGGAGCCGGAGCCGAGCGCGGATGCGGCAAGCAGTGCGGATATAATCAGGCGGTGCGGTTTCATCAGGTATCTCCCCCACAGGCAGACGGGTTTGCTGGGGCGATTGTGTCACACCAGCCTGTCTGCCCGCTGAATAGGTTGAGAACTATCCTGCTTTCGCCTTGCCCGCCAGCACATAGGCGACCTTGTCGGCGATTTGCTGGACGCTGAAAGGCTTGGCCATGAAATGCATCGCCTCGATATCGATCTGGTTGCGCAGCTGCTCTTCGGCATAGCCCGACATGAACAGGATCGGCAGGCGCGGCTGCAGCTTGCGGATTTCGCGGGCCATCGCCGGGCCATCCATCGTGGGCATTACCACATCGCTTAGCACCAGATCGAATTTCTCACCCGATCTGACCAGATCCAGCCCCTCATCGCCATCGCTCGCGCAGACGACATCATAGCCCTGCCGCGCCAATGCCCGTTCGGCCACGGCGCGGACCATGTCCTCGTCCTCGACCAGCAGGATGCGCCCGCCGCCCGACCAATCACGCGCTTCTTCCAGCACCTCGGCCTCCGCTTCGGCGCGGGCGATCTCTTCCTCGGTGACATTATGGACGGGCAGATAGATCGTGAAGCGCGCACCCTTGGTCTGGCCTTCGGGCGTCTTGGCATTGGTGGCAAAGATGAACCCGCCCGATTGCTTGACGATGCCATAGACGGTCGAAAGCCCAAGCCCGGTTCCCTTGCCCAGCTCCTTGGTGGTGAAGAACGGTTCAAAGATCTTGCCCAGCACTTCGGGCGCGATCCCGCCGCCAGTATCCTCGGCCACCAGCACGGTATAGTCGCCCGCTGGAATGATCTCGGACCCCATGCGGCGGATATCCTGCGCGGCGACGTGGCGGGTGGCGAACGACAGCGTGCCAGTGGCGCTTTCGCCGCCGCCTTTTGTCTGGATCGCGTCGCGGGCGTTGACCGCCAGGTTGATGATCACCTGCTCCAGCTGGCGCGGATCGGCGCGCACCGGGCCAAGGTTGCGGTCATGATGGACCCGCAGCG
>CAMDSM010000176.1 GCA_945906905.1 Altererythrobacter xiamenensis
GGTCAGGGCAAAGCGTCCTGCCGCCAAAGCCGCGCCGAGATAGAGCGCCCCTGGAACCAGGCCATACAGCACTGAAACGCCGTTCAATGCCACCAAGCCATTATCCACGCTGCCGGCCTTGAAGCCGATCGCATCGAGCGCGAAATAAACGAGGCCGATCGACAGCGCCTGACCGAACTTGTGCGTCACCGTCAGCAAGGCGAACAGCATCCCGGTCCGATCCGTTCCGCTGGCAAGGCGATCCTCGTCCGAAACATCGGCCATCATTGATCGCGGCAACATGTCAGCGGCGCAAGCCACGGCTCCCCCGAGCAGGCCCATGCCGAAGAAGAAGGTGAGATTGCCCGGCGGCATTGCCATCATCACCAGCATGTAAACGGCAAAACCCAAGCAGCCGATGGTGAGCGCGCGGTGCTTGCCGATGCGGTTGGCCAGCTTTGACCAGAGCGGCGCGGCAGAAACGCCGACGATGTAGAACGCCACAAATTGCAGTCCGACATATTCGATCGGCACCTGCTTCAGCATGGTGAAGAAGAAAATGAACACCGCTGCGCTGATTCCCAAACCAAGTCCCACCAGCAATTGGGTGAGCAACAGCAACCGGGTGGACGAAAGGTCCAGCAGCCCCAAATAGTCGCGCAGTTTTGTGCCGTGCGGCTGCGCGGGCGCAGTGCCTTCCCGCACGAAAGCTAGCGCTGCGGCAATGGTGATCGGAGTGCTCACCAGCACAAACCAGCCCATCGTACGCACGGTGAAACCGCTGTCGTTGGCGATCCGGTCGGCAAACAGCAGCGGCATCGCCATCACCAGGATCTGCCCGATAGTGTTGAACACCATCCACCATGCAAACACCCGCGAACGCTCGCGGTAATCGGGCGTCACCGAAGATCCCATGCCCATTTGCGACAGCACGACGATGGAATAACCAGCATAGGCCATTACCAGCCCGAACGAGAGATAGACCGGCCCGACACCCGGCCGGGCCATGAACAGCATCCACGTACCCGCCATCACCAGCGGCCCACCCAGCAGCAACCAAGGACGGAACTGGCCCATGCGGGTGCGGGTGCGGTCCATCATCCCGCCGATGAACGGATCGAACAGCAGATCGGCCAACCGAACCACGGTGAAGATCAGCCCGACCAGCACCAGATCGAGCCCGAGCGTATTGGCAAAATATTCAGGGAGGTAGATGATCATCGGCAAGGTCAATGCCGATATCGGCAAAGCAGGCATAGCCAGCGCCGCAAGCAGCAGGTTGGTTGGGCGCTTGGCGCTTGTGATCATCGCTGGCCTGCCTATTCCGCAGCTTCAGCCTGACGAGCCGGGGGCCCAAGCCCGCCGCCCGCCAGAAACGCCTCATAATCGCGGGTGAACATCCGCAGCAGCGGCTCATTCTGGCCAAAGTGCTGGAATTTCTTGCCGCCCGATTCAAACCCGATCTGTTGCAACCGCGACATCGCCATGTCTTCCACCACCACATCGCGCGTTGCTGCAAGCGTGCTGGCCATGGCAAACTCCTCGCGCAGCGTGCGCGGGGCATGGCGGGCATAGACCCGCACTTCGGTGCGCATCCGCCCCTCCGAAATGGGCCAGAATTGATAGAACAGATATCCGTTCGCCAGCGGCTGGATCGAGATATTGGGGAATATGGTGATCGTCTCGGTCCCAAAATTGGGGATATTGAGCCGGTTGATGCCGGGATGCTCGTAAAACCCCGCGCGGCCCTGCGCGATGGCTTCCATGTCCGGGGCCGAGGTCGGCAGCATCTGCGCATAGACCCAGGTCAGCGCTGGGGCTTGCGGGTTGTAATCGAAATTGCGCGGCACAGTGCCCGCGCTGTGCGGGCCGAACTGCTTGATATCGAGATAGTGGAGGTGCGGGTTATCCTTGGGCACCACCATCGGGCGCAGCGTCTTGGCGTGCAGAACGGCGACATGATAGCCCTCGTTGAAGGCGTTCACCAGGTTCTTCCAGTTGCAATCGATCTCGTCTGTCACCGCGACATAGAAGGGGAACTGATCGAACGGCGCCCCTTCCAGCATCACGTCGAGGCCGGCCAGATATTCGGGCAAGGTCACTTCGGGCTCGTCAGCAAAGTTCAGGAAGATGAAGCCGGACCAGCTATCGAGATGGATGCGCGCGAGGCCATTGGCGGCCTTGTCGACATGGGCAAAATCCTGCTCGCCCGGGATCGCGCTCAATGATCCGTCGATCCGGTAGGTCCAGGCGTGATAGGGGCAGCGGAAGGTCAGCGCATTGCCGCGATCCTGGCACACCAGCGCCACTCCGCGATGCGAACAGGCATTGTGGAACGCCCGAACCTCGCCGTCCTTGCCGCGCGCGATGATGACGCTGGCTTTCAGCGTGGGCATATCGCGAACCACGTAATCGCCCGGCTCGGGCACTTCTTCCACCCGGCCGACCATCAGCCACGCACGGCGGAAGATCATCTCCTGCTCGCGGCGGAAATATTCCGGCGAGGTGTAATATTCGGTCGGCACGCGGCCATTTTCGAGGCCCAGATCGGCGGCCTTGGTCATGTGTTCGCTATAGTCTGCCATATCAGTTCAGCGGCTCCCTAGGCATATTCGATCTAGTGCGGCTGATAACCTGCCCATGCCATTTTCACGCTATGTGGAAACGGCGCGTGGGGCACACGCGGCTGGCCGAAAATCTCCACCGCTTGGGCTGCCTCGGTCAAGCCGAGCACGACCCGGAACAGCAGGGCTTCGGCCTCGGGCAGGGCTTGCGGATCGAACTGGTCGAGGTGGGTGAACACCTCCTCCAGTCGCGGAGCCAGCGCGGCGTGCAAGGCCTCCAGCTCGCCCTGCGCCAGTTCCTGCCGCTTGGCATAGCGTTCGTCAGCCGAGCGCAGCCCGCCCCAGTTGGCAACGAACGGTTCGAGGAAGGCGAATTGTTGTGGCAATGTTACCTGGCTCATGGCGGTGCCTCGTTTCAAATTCAGCGGTATTCGCTCCAAGAGATCGCCATCTTGTGCGGGAACGGCGCGTAGGGAACGCAAGGCTGGTTGAACACCTCGATCGCCATCGCCGCCTCGGTCAGGCCCAGTGTGGTGCGGTAAAGCAGTGCTTCGGGCTCGGGCAGCGCATCCATCGGGAAGGTGTCGAGATGGTCAAAAATTGCGTTCAAGCGCGGCGCGGTGGCATCGTAGTAAGCCTTGAGCTCTTTCATCGTGCTCTGCTGGCGTTGCAGGTAGCGCTCTTGCTGATCGCCAAGATGGCCCCAGACCGCCGCAAAGGGCGCAAGGTCCTCGAAGCCCGCAGGCAGAGTCAGGGTTTCGGTCATCTGGTTTGCTCTCCCGGGCGTCGCCGGACGCTCCCTTTATAGCGATACCATGCATCAAGTTTGCTGCAAATCGAACAAGGTTTCATTGACGCGCCGTCCAACGCGCTATTGCCTGACAGGCCGTCAAGTTGGGTTGAAAATAATGCATGATCGGGCTAATCTCACATAACGTCTGAGAGTGGCTGGAAAAGCCCACAGTCGCCAAGCAAGGATGCATGATGAAGGCAAGGTTCCCGAAGTTCGACTTTTCGAACCTGCGCGCGCACTGGGCTCCGAATTGGGAGTTTGCCCAGCGGGCCAATGCGGCCTCGCTGATCCCCGCCTATATCGAGCCGTTCCTGCTCAAGGTGATGATGCAGGCCAAGCCGCAGATCGATCCGGCCAAGATCGCACTGCACAGCGACCTCGACATTTTCATCAAGCAGGAAATGCAGCACTGCCGCCAACATATTGCGTTCAACAAGCGAATGCACGCGCTCGGCTATGAATTGCTCAAGCCGATCGAGAAGGAGTTTGACGCCACCTTCACGCGGTTCCTTGCAACAAAATCGCTGCGCTTCAATCTGGCCTATAGCGAGGGCTTTGAATCGCTGAGTGCAACGGCGTGCGAACTCTATTTTGAGGACTACAACGAGCTGCTCGAAGATGCCGATCCTGAGCCGACCAATATGTGGCGCTGGCATCTGGCCGAGGAATTTGAACACCGCACGGTATGCTCAGACGTGTATCACGAATTGAGCGGGCTGAACCCGGTCTTCGCCTATTTCTACCGCCTCTATGGCTATTTTTATGCGGTCATTCACCTTGGCCGGTTCCAGTTGATGGTGGCCAGCAAGCTGCTCGAACATGACCGCGCCCAGATGACGCCAGACGAACTGGCTCAGTCGCTAGCGCGCGACAAATATGCCAAAAAGATCATGGGCCGCCGGTTCTTCCAGAGTCTGCTGAAAATCAGCTCGCCGTTTTATGATCCGGCCAAACGCCGCGAGCCGGTGGGCTACCGGGCCTACCTGGAGGAATTCGAGGCGCGCTACGATCGGGGGCCTGTTCCCAATGCGGCAGCGGCCTGATTCAGGTTTCGAACCGAGCCGCCATAACCTGTTCAACCCGCAGGTGGGCGGGAATGTTTTCAGGCCCGATCAGCCGGTCGATATGTTCGTTATACCACTGGAGATACTGTTCCTGACAGCTCAGCACGATAGCGGTCAGATCGCCCTGATCCATTGAACGTTGCACGGTGGGGAACAGGCCGAGATCTTCGGCCAGGATCACTTTCTGGTATTCGCTGAACTGGGTCCAGTAGGCTTTCTCTTCTTCGGGATCGTCACGGGTTTCGCCAAAGATCGTCGAAACAATCGCGACCTTGTCATGCCCCACCGGCCAGAAGGTCATCCAGTTGAAGCCCGATGGATCGAGCGCGACAAAACCGTTGGGAAAGCGCGGCAGCCCAACCGTCAGCGACTTGTAGCGCTCATCCAGCCCCTCGATCTCGCCCGTTCCGTAGAGCGCTTCGATCTTCTTGCGGGTGGTGAAACGGGCATGGCCGTTGGGCAGCGGGGTGACCACGAAGGTCTTGGAATTGAGGAACGGCGCGATGGTTTCGCGGTGGACCGTCGCCACGTGGTAGATTTCCAGGAAGTTGTCGTAAGCCGTCTTCCAGTTGCATGCCACTTCCACCCGGATGGTGTCTTTGACCGACATCCGTTCGAGCGGAAAATCAAGGGCCTGATCTGCGAGCGGGCCGAGGAAATCGGCCAATGGCTCGGCATCATCATCAAGGTTGATGAAGATGAACCCGCGCCAGCTTTCGCAGCGAACCTGCAACAGCGGCTTTTCGGCCTTGTCGAGGCAGGCGAAGTTATGCGCCTCGGGCACAGATTGCAGCTTGCCGTCGGTGGAATAGCCCCATGCATGGTAGGGGCAGATGAACCGCTTGGCCGTGCCGCTCTGCTCGGTCACAAGCGCCGCCCCGCGGTGGCGGCAGGTGTTCTTGAACGCGCGAATAATGTTATCTGTGCCGCGGCTCAGGATGATCGACTGGCCCAGTTCCTCAAACAGCCGGAAGGAACCGAGGGCGGGCAATTCGCTTTCATGGCCGGCATAGAGCCAAGTCTTGCGGTAAACATGGCGCATTTCGAGCGCGAAGAATTCAGGATCACAATACCGCGCCGTGGGCAATTCGGGCAGGGCGGGGAAGCCTTCAGGATATTGTGTGCGGGCCAGTTCGCGCTCGACTGCGTCAAACAGCGCTGCATTCATGTCTTGCGTGGCCATGCATCTCACCCTGATTTTATCTTGCGTTGCCGCAGCGTAACATCATCGCGGTGTTCGTGCAGCGACCTTCGCTTGACGGACAGTCTGATGGAGCTTGGCTCGGCTTCAACGCAGCTTCTGC
>CAMDSM010000177.1 GCA_945906905.1 Altererythrobacter xiamenensis
GCAGAAGCGGTCCCAACCTTGCCTTTGGCACGGATACCGACATCAACAACCGCGTCGACCTGTGGCCAGGCTATCAAACGCGATTCTGGGCGCAAGAGGCAGAAAACAAGCTTTACCGGCTGACCCGCAAGAACTGGTCGCTCACCGGCCGGCTCGACTGGAAGCCGGACAGCGACAACACGGTGTCGCTGCGCTCGATCTATACGATCTTCACAGACGACGAAAACCGTGACAACTACCGCTTCGATCTTGATGACAAACAGAACGATTTGGTCAGCAGCACTGCGTCGTGCACGATTGCGGCCAACCCAACGCCAGTCAATTCGGGCTATGCCGACATCTGCATCGGCAACACGCCGCGAACGGGCACGATCTATGGTATCGATATCCGCCAGCGCTCAACCCTGCGCGCCTTCCGCCAGTCGATCTTCACCAATACGCTGGAAGGCACGCACCAGTTCGGCGAAGGCTGGACGCTGAACTGGCTTGGCAATTTCACCGAATCGCAAGACGATCGCTCGGTGACGGGTGAAACCACCTGGGACAGCCCCTCCACCCGCACGCTTCGCCCGACGGTGTCCTATGACTTCTCCGACCCCAACCGCTCGCGCCTGCTTCTGTTCACCACGCTGCAGCTCGCCAGCCCGACGCGCTTTCAGGCCGGAACGCCCGTCACTGCGATCGATACCTTCACGAAGACGCTGAGCAGCCTCAATGTCCTCGACGCCGTTGATACCACCAAGGCCTATACCGGCCGTCTGGTTCTGAAGCGCGAAACCCAATTGTTTGGCGCTGAGGCGATCCTCCAGGCCGGCTTCCAGTTCGACCAGCGCACCAAAGTGGTCGACGAAAAGCAGATCCTGCTGAACACTGCCGCCGAGTTCACCACCATCGGCATCCCCACTAATTACGACCAGTTCTCGCTCGATCAGGCATTTCTGGGCAAGATCCCGATGGATTATACTTTCCGGTACTTCGATCCGGCGAAGATGCGCGCGGCCTCCGATGCGGCCCGGGCAAATTTCACCCCCACACCCAACACCAGCAACATCTATGATGTGCGCGAGCAGATCTATGCCGGTTACCTGATGGGCACGCTGAAGTATGACTGGGGCTCGGTGCTCGGCGGCGTGCGCGTGGAGCACGTGCGCAACCGAGGCATCGCGCTGGCGACCATCGGCACGACGACCGGCAATGTGACGGCGGAAAGCTCGCAAACTCTGGCCTTCCCCAGCATGCACTTCAACTACAACATCGACGACACCAAGAAGCTGCGGCTCGGCTTCACCACTGGCGCGGCGCGTGCCGACTATGACCAGTTGCGCCCCAACGTGACCGTGAGCGACACCAACCAATCGATCTCGGGCGGCAATCCGGCGATCAAGCCCGAGCGTTCGTGGGGCCTCGACGGCTATCTTGAATGGTATATCCGCCCGCAGGGCTATCTGATGGCCGGTGTGTTCTACAAGAAGGTTAAGGACGTGCTTTATCGCCAGACCCGCACCTTCGGATCGGACGCGCTCAACAGCAATGCCATCGATCGTTCGGGCTATACATTCTCCGGCATCACCAACGGCGGTGAAGGGCGGATCTATGGCTTTGAAGCTGCTGCCCAACTGCAGCTCGACCCCTGGACTGGCGATCTCGGCCTGCCCAAATGGATGGGCGGCTTCGGCATCTCTGCCAATGTCACGCTCAACAACAGCGAAGTGACGAAGCCTGCCACCGGCGCCATCCCGGCGCGCAAGGTGCGGCTGCCAGGCACTTCGGACACGGTCTATAATCTTGGCGTCTATTACGAGAAATACGGCCTCTCGTTGCGGCTCAACTATCAGCGCCGCAGCACCTGGCAGGATAGCATCGTTGATGATCTGACCGATGGCGGCGATACCTATTGGGCCGCCGACGACGAGATGGATTTCTCGGCGCGCTATGCCGTGACCAAGAACTTCGAAGTGTATGTCGATGGCTCGAACCTGCTCAACAAGCCGGGCCGGCGCTATTCGGAACCGGGCAACCTGCTTACCGCAACCGGCATTGCCACGCCGGTGAGCGACATCCAAACGATTGAATGGGAACGCTTCGGCCGTCGCTTCACCGGAGGAGTGAGGTTCAACTTCTGATGCTCAGGTCTGGCGCGACGTTTCTGGGGCTTGCCTGCGCTGCACTGGCGTCGGCAGCCCCCGCTCAAACTGTCGCTGTCACCGCGACTGTCGCGGCGCGGGGGGAAACCGCTCCTGTTGGCACAGCCAACGACGACGCAGCCGATGACCCGGCAATCTGGCGCAATCCGCGCCAGCCGTCGGCAAGCCTGATCGTCGCCACCGACAAGAAGGCCGGGCTTTACGTCTACGGGCTGGACGGCAAGGTGCGGCATTTCGTGCCAGCCGGGCGGGTCAACAACGTGGACTTAGTGGACATGGGCCGGCAGGGCGTCATTGTTGTCGCAAGCGACCGCAATGACAAGGCCAACGCCCGCCTGCTGATCTATCGCCTCGATAAAGTGCAGGCCAAGCTGATTCCGCTCGGATCGGTTAGCGGCGGCGCAGGGGAGGCCTATGGTGTGTGCCTGTGGCGCAAAGGCCCCGAACTGCACGCGTTTTCTGTGCTCAAGCAAGGTCTGGTGGAACGGGTGCAAATTGACCTGTCGACGGATGCAATCATCGGCAAACTGGTCCAGACCTTCACCCTCGCCACCCAGACCGAGGGCTGCGTGGTCGATAGCAGGACTGCAACGCTTTATGTCGGCGAGGAAGATCGGGGCATCTGGGCATTCGATCTGGGCCAAACACCCGGCAGAGCAGGAACGCTGGCCGCACCGGTTGATGGCCTTCATCTGGTCGCCGATGTGGAAGGTCTGGCTCTGGCGCCGCGCGGCAGGCGTGGCGGATGGCTGGTCGCCTCCAGCCAGGGCGACAATGCCTATGCGCTATACAGCCTTCCCGGCATGACTCCGGCCGGCCGCTTCCAGGTTGGCGGCGGTGTGATCGGCAGCACCGAGGAAACCGACGGGATAGCCCTTGCCCTCGGTAATTTTGGCAAGGATTTCCCGCAAGGGTTATTCGTTGTCCATGATGGCCAGAACGCGCCCCATGCCCAGAATTTCAAGCTGGTGTCCTGGCGGGATGCGGTTGCCGCTGCTGAGGCAGCGCCGTCGCCTGAAGCACGCTGGCTGTCTGGTGATCACCATGTCCATAGCCGCTTCAGCGTGGGAATGGATACCGAGACCACGCCTCCTACCCCGGTGATGGGGGCTGATGCCGCCTATCCAATCCCAATGAATGCGGTCATGGGGCGGCGTTTCGGCCTGTCATGGATGGTATCGACCGATCACGGCGGACCGGATCACAGCAAGATCAACCACGATCACGCCTATCCCGAACTGCAGCAATCGCGCCAGGCGGTGCCGGATCTGATCCAGTTCTTCGGCATGGAATTCAATTCGCCAGGCGCCGATCATTCCAGCATCATCGTCCCTGCCGGAGCAGACGAGCCCGGTCGCCTGCAAGCTATTGAGCAGGAATTCGATGCCAGGGAAGCCTTTCCGCTCGATCCGGCCCGGAACACCGAGCGCCGGATGATTGAGGCGCTGAAGGTGATGAACGCGCAGAGCCCAAAGCCCTTGCTCTTCGCTCATCACCCCTCGCGATCGGCAATGGGTCTGGGCGAATATGGGATGACAGCGCCGGCCGAACTGCGAGGCTGGAACGACGCAGCACCCGAAGTGGCGATTGGAATGGAAGGCTCGCCGGGCCATCAGGCCGCCGCGCAGATGCGCCAGCGCTTCCAGCCTTCGCCGCATGAAGGCTTTTTTAAGGATCGGCCGCGCGGTGCCTATGGTAAATATCCGACCATGGGCGGCTATGACCAGATGACCGCTCGTCTTGGTGGGTTCTGGGATTCAATGCTTGGTGAAGGCCGCCGCTGGTGGATCACCGCCAATTCCGATTCGCACATTCACTGGAGCGATGGCGGTGCCGATTTCTGGCCGGGCGAATATTCGAAGACCTATGTCCTGGCAGAGAAGAACCATGATGCTATTCTGGCTGGCATGCGCGCGGGGCGCATTTTCGTGACGACTGGCGATCTGATCACCCGGCTGGACGTGACCGCGAGCGCCGGAAGCGCTGCCGCATTAACTGGGGGCAAGCTGGCCGTGGCGCGTGGCGCGAATGTCACCGTGACGATCCGGTTGCACGACCCGCAGACGCCCAATGCCAATGGCGACAATCCCGCTGTCGCGCGGGTCGACCTCATCCGGGGCAAAGTGACCGGCACCAATCCTGTCAGCACCGCTGACAGCAATCCAACCACTCGGATCGAAGCGCGCTTTGGCCCCGGCCAATGGACCCGCGAAGGTGATGACATTATCATCAGTCATGTCCTCAAGCAGGTGAGCGGTGACGAATACATTCGGGTGCGCGGGACAAACACCGCTGAACTGGAGCCGCAACCCGATGCCCAGGGCGAAAGCCCCTGGTCCGATCTCTGGTTCTATTCGAACCCGATCTTCCTTGCCCCGGCACCGCGCCGCTGACGGGCACGCTAGCTGGTGTTGTCACGGTAACTTTTCAGAGCGGCAAGGATGCCCTGCCCCGTAAGGTCAGGCGACTTCGGCGGACGCGGCGGCCCATGCTGCGGAAGCCGCGGCTCGGAAGGTCCGGAGGGTCTTTCTGGAGATCAGGTGTCGCTGGAGATTGAAGACGTTGTAGATGGCGCCATGGTGGGCGGTAACGGGCTCGAACCGCTGACCCTCTCGGTGTAAACGAGATGCTCTACCAACTGAGCTAACCGCCCGGTGTCCGGGAACAGCGGGCTTGTAGTTCGTTTGCGTGTCGGGTCAACTGTGCGCAGGGCCTGCAGCCAAGTCCGAGCCACGAACCCAAGGGGAGGAAGTCGATGCAACGAGGCAAGCTGCGCGAAGCGATGGATCTGCGGGCGAGTGCGCCGCCACCGGCGGATGACCTTGCGGGCAACGTGGCCTGGCTGCGCGACCGCACGCTGATCGCCGACCTCTACGACCGTTATGCCTATGGTGTCGATTCGCTCGACATGGCGCTTGTGCGCTCGGTGTTCCATCCTGACTGCGTGGTTGTCGGAACGATGGAGCAAGGCAGCCTCGACGACTATCTTGAGGGGCTCGAACTTGGCTTGGCGATGTATCACGCCACCATGCATTTCAAGGGCAACCAGTACATCGCTCTCGCAGGTGATCGGGGCGAAGTCGAGACCTGGGTGGTCGGCTATCACATGGAAGCGCCGGGCAGCCCGCTCGATCACCTCAAGCTCGGTCTTCGCTATCGCGACGAGGTGTTGCGCATCGGCAGCGAGTGGAAGATTTCGCGGCGCGAGGCAGTGCTGCAATGGCATACCGGGCCGTTTCCGCGCCCGGCGCTGGGCGAGCCACCCTATCCGCGCAAGCCGCACAAATCTGGCGGGGCAGACTAAACCAGTCTTCCCGCGTTCCGGCCCAATTCAGCAAAATAGCGCGCCATCGCATCTGCTGCCTTTTCGGTAAGCGCGATAAAGGCGCGGCGCCGGTCGGTATCGTCCTCGATCCGCTCGAGCATCCCGATCTCGGTCAACTGGCCGATCCAGCGCAATGCCGTCGTCGGCGGGACACCCGAGGCGATGCACAACGATGTGACCGAAACGCGCGTGTGCTCGACCTGGGCAGCGGTGAGAT
>CAMDSM010000178.1 GCA_945906905.1 Altererythrobacter xiamenensis
GACAGATCCACCGCGATGCGTGAATTGAGGCCTTCCTCGCCGCCATCGTCATTGGTCATCATGCTGGCAAAGCCGAGCGGGGTTTCGAAGCCCAGTTCGAGGTAGGGATCAACGCCGCTGGGGAAGGTTGAATCATCGACCAGGGGATGGGTCATATCCACCGTCACCTCGCCCGCACCGGCGCGGATCGCGGAGATGGCCGAGGCGGACAGCTGATAAACGTTGCCGGCAAATTCGGGCGGTGCTTCGGAATAGTCCGAATAGTCAGGCGCGGAGACATAGCCCGACATTGCCGCGCCCAGCCCCAGCGGGGTCAGCGCTGCCTGCTCCACCCGGGCATGTGGCGCGGCCACGTGCAGGGTATAGCTGCCCGAGCTATCGCCATATCCACCCACCGCGATGGTATAGGTGCCGGCTTTTGGCAGCACAAAACGCAGCAGCGAATTCAGTCCTTCGCCGCCATCATCGTCGGATGCAAGAACTTCGCCTTCGACGTTGGTTCCGTCATACAGCGACAGCAGCGGATCAATCGAATCGTCTTGCGCCAGCAGCGCCACTTCGAGCAATTGCCCGGCCGCGCCCGTCACGGTGTAATAGCGCGGCACACCAGTGCTCACGCGGCCGCTCGCCGAACCGCCAAAGGCGATCGGTTCAGTCCGGGGGACGGTGAATTCTCCGCGCCGCAGTTGCAGTTCAAACGGCCCGCCGCTTTCCTCGCCCGAGTAGAACGCGAAAGATGTGATGCTGAGCTCCACCTGGCGGCGGACATCGGAGCGAACGCGGGCGCTTGAGGCCAGATTGCCGCCGCTGTCGTCATCCTCGGCCAGAACTTCGCCGGTGCGCACGTCAGTGATCGTCAGCACCGGATCAAGCAGCGAGCCTTCGGTGGGGCGGACATCGACCTGCAGGAAACTGCCCCGCTCCATCGTCACCCGATAGCGCACAGGCTCTGTGCCCACGGTGCCATCGAAAATCTGCACGTCGCTGCGGGCATTGTCGAGGTTGCGCACTTCCTGCGCGGATGCCGAAATCGGTGCGAGCATCGCTGCGACGGTGAATGCGGCGGTGGCCAGCAATGCGGCCTTACCCAGTGGCAGTTTCATGAAAAATCCCCCTTCGAAAAATGCCTCAGCAGCACGTCGCCACAGGCACCACATTTGGCGTAACAGGTCAAAGATTAATCGCGGATTGGCGATACATAACGCGATTGTTCATGTTTGCGACCACTCATCGGCCAGCAGCCCACACAGCCACGTATCACACCAGCCAATATGGGT
Source organism: Altererythrobacter xiamenensis (assembly GCA_945906905.1). Lineage (GTDB taxonomy): Bacteria > Pseudomonadota > Alphaproteobacteria > Sphingomonadales > Sphingomonadaceae > Alteraurantiacibacter > Alteraurantiacibacter xiamenensis_A. Next base: position 1,278 of record CAMDSM010000178.1, read on the forward strand.
TTTCATCGCGCTGCGCAGGTGGGCCTCGCGGGTGAAGCCGAGTGACTGCAACAGGCGGTTGGAGGCAATGTTGCGCGGATCGGTATCGGCAAACACGCGGGTATAGCCTTCCACCCGAAACAGATGCGTTATCAGGGCCACCGCGCATTCACGCGCGATGCCTTGGCGGGTATGGCCGGGCAGGACCATATAACCAAACTCGGCCACGCCCTCGCTGCGCTCAAACCTGCCAAGGTGCGCCACCGGATCGCCGCCAGAGCGTGGAACCACGATCCACATCCTGCTCTTGGCGTCATTGGTCTGATCGCGCTCGAACAGCCACTTCCGGAAAGCATCGATGTCGCAATCGGGCCCGCGGCTCCAGTATTGCATGGTTGCCGGATCGCTGAAGCCGGTAAACAGCGCCTGCTCGTCGCCCGGTTGCAGCGCGCGCATGGTGAAGCGCGGCGTTGTGAGCGTGGGAAACATTACCCGGTCAGATGATCGATCAGCGCCTTGACCTTTTTCTGCCGCCATTGCGGGCGCGGGGCGAGCAGCCAATAGGCGTGGCGGCAGTCTTCGGGTTCAGACAGTGCCAGCAGCCGGCCATCGGCCAGCGCATCGGTCACCAGCGGCAGCGGCATGGTGGCGCGACCAAGGCCCGCCAGTGCGGACGACAGCGCCTGTCCGGCATTGCCGACCTGCAACAACACGTCGGCACCATCGGGCGCGGGATAGGCCGGCCAGCCGATCCAGCCATCTGCACTGGTGCTCGCGGCCACGGTGACGCGCGAACCGGGGGCCAGCTGGACCCCTTCCAGATCGCCCGGCCCTTCGACCAACCGGATCGCCAGATCGAGGTTGGCCTCGGTAAAATCGGCCTCCTCATCGGCGACCAGCTGAAAGCGCGCAGCCGGGTTGGCGGCGCGGAAGGTGGCAAGGCGCGGGGCGAGCCATTGGGCATAGAATTCGCGCGGAACGGCAATGGCATAGACCGAGCTCGACTGCCCGGCCTGCATCGCATGGACCGCCTCCTCAAACCGCAGGAACCCTTCGCGCAATGGATCGAGCCCGCTTTGGGCCTCGTCGGTCAGTTCCAGCCCCTTGGAGGTGCGGCGGAACAGCACCACACCGAGCACATCTTCCAACGCGCGGATCTGCTGGCCGACGGCGGCCGGCGTCACCGCCAACTCGTCCGCAGCCCGGGTAAAGCTGAGGTGCCGCGCGGCGGCATCGAACACGCGCAAGGCGTTCAAGGGCAAGTGGGTGCGTTTCATTGCGGTTGGGGCTGTAATGGTGTGCGGGCCAAGCGGCAAGCTCAGCTGCAATTTGCCTTGACCGATTGCAGTTGAAACTACAGGACTTGCCCCTCGGCCAAAACCTTCGGAGTATCCCCGTATGCTGCGCCTGCTTGCTGCCTTCGCTCTAACTGCCATGTGCCTGTCCGCTCCTGCCAGCGCGCAGAGCATGGCCGAGGGCCAGTTCGATGCCGCCGTGCCCACGCTGGAGCAGGTGGTGGGGCACCGCTCGGGTGCGCAGGTTAGTTCTCCCGAAGAAGCGGTGCGCTATATGCAGGCGCTGCAACAGGCCGCGCCCGATCGTGTCCGGCTGGTCGAATATGCCAGAAGCTGGGAAGGCCGCCCGCTGATCTATGCGATTGTCACATCGCCTGCCAACATGCGCCGGATCGAGGCGGTGCAGGCCGATCTGGCAGCGCTGGGCCGGGGCACTTCGCCCACCTCGCTGGCCAATATCCTGCCCGTCACCTGGCTGGCCTTTGGCGTGCATGGCGACGAGATTTCATCGACCGATGCCGCGCTGGTGCTGGCCTATCACCTGCTGGCGAGCCAGAATGATGCGGCGGTCGAGCGGATCCTGGGCAATTCGGTGGTGATCATTGATCCCAGCCAAAACCCCGATGGGCGCGGGCGCTTCGTCACCGGATTCCGCCAGCAGTTGGGGCTAGCCCCCTCGGCAGACCGCAACACGGCGGCGGCCGATCAGCCGTGGCCGGGCGGGCGCTATAACCACTATCTGTTCGACATGAACCGCGACTATTTCGCGCTGACCCAGCCCGAAACGCGCGGGCGGGTTACTGCATATCAGAACTGGCAGCCGGTGGTGGTGGTCGATGCCCACGAGATGGGCGGCGACGAGAGCTATTTCTTCCCGCCCACCGCCGATCCTATCAACCCCAATGTCACCGCTGTTCAGCGGACCCGCGAAATGCTGCTGGGGCGCAATAACGCCGCCGCCATGGACCGCATCGGCCAGCCCTACTTCACCCGCGAGGTGTTCGACATGTTCTACCCCGGCTATGGCGATAGCTGGCCGATGTTCAACGGCGCGATCGGTATGACCTTCGAACAGGCGAGCGCGCGCGGGCTGCTGTGGGAACGGGCCGACGGCACTTTGCTGACCTATGCCGATGGCGTGCGCAACCACTTCATCACCACCTTGGCGACCGCGCAGACCGTGGCCGATAATGCCGCGCTATTCTTGGGCGACTACGCCACATACCGCCGCACCGCTGCTGCCGGACAAGCGGGCAGCGGCAGCTATGTGATCGATCTTTCAAGAGCGCACTGGAACGCCGAAGCCCTCGCCCGGCGCCTGGCTTTTCAGGGGATTGCGGTTGGCCGGGTGGCTGGCCCCGCCAGTGCTTGCGGGCGGAACTATCCGGTGGGTTATCTTTCGATCTCGCGCAGTCAGCCCTCCGCAAGGCTGATCCGCAGCCTGCTCGACGCCGATACCGCGCTGCCCGCCGATTTCGCCGCCGCGCAGGAAGCCCGCCGCAGCCGCGACCTGCCGCATGAGCTTTATGACACCACCGCCTGGTCGGTGGGGCTGATGTCGGGCGCGGACGTGGCCTTGTGTGCCTCTGCCGCCGCTGGCTCGCCGATCACCGCCGACCAGCCGATCACCGCCCGCACCGATGAGCCGGGCGCGTTTGGCCTCGCCGTTCGCTGGACCGATAGCGGCCAGGTGCGGTTGGTGGCCGAAGCCTTGCGCGCCGGGCTGGTCGGCCGCGCGACGGATGAGGCCTTTACCGTCGGCGGACGCACGTTCGGGCGTGGCACGGTGGTGTTCAGCCGGGGCGACAACCCCGAACGCCTCGCCGACCTGACCACGCTGGCCCGCCGCATCGGGGCCGAAACCGAGGCGCTCACCAGCGGCTGGGTCGAGGACGGCCCCAACCTTGGCAGCGATGCCTTCGTCCGGCTGGAGGCCCCGCGCGTGGCAATGTTGTGGGATGATGGGGTGGAGCCGACTTCGGCTGGCGGCCTGCGCTATTCGCTCGAACAGCGGCTGGGCATTCCGGTGTCGGTGATCCGCACGGGCAGCGTGGCGGCGGCAAATCTGGGCCGTTATAACGTGCTGCTGGTGCCCGATGGCCAATATGCCACGTCGCTGGGTGAGGCTGGCCACGCGGCCATCGCGGCCTATGCCAATGGCGGCGGCGTGGTGGTGGTGCTGGGCGAGGCGATCACCGGCTTCACCAGCGGCGACAGCGCGCTGTTCGCGCTTGCCCGCGAAACCGTGCTGGGCGGCGATCCCGACGATGACGAGCGCAAGCCCGTCGTCCCCGGCGCGGCAATCACCACCGAGGCCGCCTATCGCACCGCCATCGCCGATGACACGCGCCGGCCTGACATCATGCCCGGCGCGCTGCTGCACACCGCGATTGATGCCGACAACTTCCTGTCCGCCGGATACGACCAGTCGGCCCCGGTGGTGTTCGCCGCCGGCGACCTGGTATTCGCGCCCTTGTCACGCGAGGCCGGGATCAACGTGGTGCGCTTCGCCGCTGCCGACACCCTCCTCGCCAGCGGCTATCTATGGGCCGAGAACCGCCGCCAGATGGCCTTCAAACCCTATATGGTGGCGCAACCGGCCGGGTCTGGCCTGGCGATCGGCTTCATCCACGATCCGGCGGTTCGCGGCTATCTCGACGGGCTGGACCTGTTGCTGGCCAATGCCGTGATCATGGCCCCGGCGCGGGTTAGCCAGGGGCGGTAGGTTGTATCGACATTCAGCCCATGGCGGCTACGCAACTGGCGCTTTTCCGCTATTCCACCGTATCGGGCAAAGTCAGCACAAAATGCGGGATCACCACCTGAAACCGCGAACCGTCCTCAGCCGTGAAGGTATAATGCCCCTGCATCGCGCCGTGGCTGGTGGTCAGTTCGCAGCCAGAGACGTAATCGAAGCTCTCGCCCGGGGCCAGCACGGGGGTTTCGCCCACCACGCCTTCACCATCGACTAGGTTGATCATCCCGCGCGCATCGCTGATCCGCCAGTGCCGCGTGTTCAGCCGCACCACATCCTCGCGCCCGTTTTCCAGCCGGATGTGATAG
>CAMDSM010000179.1 GCA_945906905.1 Altererythrobacter xiamenensis
ATCGGAAAGCTGATGAAAAAGGCCGCGAACAATGCCACCTTTATCTCAACGAAAAAGGCCTCATACAACCGGGTATAGATCAGCCGCCCCTCGCCCGCAGGAAAAGCATCGGTCAGTGGCTGGACCAGAAAGCTGAAAATTGAATCGGCGAAGTAGAAGCACCCGCCAAAAGCCAGCGCCAGTGTGACCACACAGGTCATCAGCCGCTTGCGCAGTTCGATCAGGTGATCGAGCAGCGGGGCTTGCGATCCGTCTATATCCTTGACCTTGAAAGCCATGGTCTAGTCGCCCGTCTTTTCAGGCACGGCGCTCTCAGCCGTAACAGGCGAGGTGGCAGGCGCGGGGGCGGGGGCTTGGGGCGAGGGATAGGCCCCGGTCTGCGCCGCCTCGGGCGGTCCGCCATTCGGGTGCATGGCCATGACCTTTTCGTTCTGCGCCTTCCACTTCTTTTCCATGTCTTCCATCTCCGCCTCGCGGATCATGGAATCAAGGCCGGTGCGGAAGTGTGACGAGACCTTGCGCGCCTTGCCGATCCAGCGGCCAGCCTGACGCAGCGCGCCGGGCATATCCTTGGGGCCGATGACGACAATCGCCACCACCGCAATCATCAGCAATTCGGACGCGCCGACATCGAACACCGGCCTGTATCCGTCTTACTGGGGGTTGGTGTTGGTAGGAGCTTCGGCCGGTGCCGGAGCAGGCGCCGCTTCGGGCGGAGTGATCTGCGCCGCCGGAGCCGCCGGAGTGCTGGCCGACTTGTCGTCCACCGCTTCACCCAGGCCAGCCTTGAAACTTTTGATGCCCTTGCCAAAATCACCCATCACGTCGGAAATCCGCCCGCGACCGAACAACAGCAACACCACCACCAGCACGATGACCCAGTGCCACACCGATAATCCACCCATCACGCAAACTCCGAATTGTATTGGTGGGCAACGCGGCCCAGCGAAACATCTATCTAGGCGCTTTCCGGCTCGCTTGCCAGCCCGCCGTTACCATTCTCTTGTCCGATACTGCCCAGCCCAATCATCTCGTCATAAGCATCATCGACCGGATCGAGCAGGCCGGCGGCCTTCAATTCATCGATTCCGGGCAGGTCGCGCCTGCTGTTGAGCCCGAAGTGTGACAGAAAATCGGGCGTCGTGGCATAAATCACCGGGCGGCCGGGCACTTCGCGCCGTCCCGCCACGCGCACCCAGCCCGCCTCCATCAGCACATCCAGCGTGCCGGCGCTGGTCTGGACCCCGCGAATCGCCTCAATCTCGGCCCGGCTGACGGGTTCGTGATAGGCGACGATGGCCAGCACTTCGGTGGCCGCGCGCGAAAGGCGCCGCAGATACTCCTTCTCGCGCCGCAACAGGTGCGCCAGATCGGGCGCGGTCTGGAACTGCCAGCGCTGGCCACGTTCCACCAGATGCACGCCGCGCGGGGCATAATCTGCCACCAATTGCGCCAAGGCATCGCGCACATCGGCGCCTTCGAGATGGGCCGAAATCTGCTCCGCCGTCAGCGGTTCCTCGGATGCGAACAAGGTGGCCTCGACCGCGCGGGCGAGTTCATCGGGTAAGCCAGTCATACCCGCACCTTGCGCAAATGGATCGGCCCGAACACGTCCTCCTGCCGCATCTCGGCCCGGCCCTGCCGCGCCAGTTCCAGCACCGCGACAAAGCTGGAAGCGAGCGCGGAGCGGCGCAGGCGCGGGTCTGAATGGATCGGGAGAAAGGCGCGCAGCTCCAACCAGTCGAGCGCCACGCCCAACATCGCCGAAACCCGCTCAATCGCCGCATCCAGCGTCATCACCGGGCGATCGCGGACCATGTGCACCACTGGCTGCGCGCGCAGCTTCACATCGCCATAGCCGCGAACGAGGCTATACCAATCGCACTGCCACTGATTTTTGCGCAGCACCCGCAGGCCTTCGGGCTGCCCACGCGCAAACACATCGCGCCCCAGCCGGTCCCGCCCCATCAGCCGGGCCGCAGCATCGCGCATCGCGCCCAGCCGTTCGAGCCTGAGTTGCAGCCGCAGCGCCAGTTCTTCGGGCGAGGGATCCTCCTGCTCGTCCTTGGGCAGCAGCAGCGATGATTTGAGGTAGGCGAGCCAGGCGGCCATCACCAGATAGTCCGCGGCAATTTCCAGCCTCAGCGCCTCGGCCCGTTCGATATAGGCGATATATTGATCGACCAGCGCCAGGATCGAGATCGATTTGAGATCAACTTTCTGCCGCCGCGCCAGATCGAGCAGCAGGTCGAGCGGGCCTTCCCAACCGTCGAGCTCCAGATAGAGCGCGGCGTCGCTGCTGGTCTGCGCGGCGGGGCCTTCCCATTCGTCGGCCGCGGCTTCAAGGATCAGGCCACCCGTGCTCATGCCACAAGATCCAGCAGCGCATCGCGTGTGGCCCGCAATTGCTTGGCGTCAGTCCGCTCCACCTTGGGGAAGGTCAGCGCGGAATCGAGCCGTTTGGCGGTTTGCGGCGACATGCCGGGCAGGCAAGCGGCGATGCCCTCCATGTCATCCATCTTGCCCCAGCAATTGAGCACCAGATCGCAGCCCGCCGCAATCGCCCGCTCGGAGCGTTCGGGGATCGTCCCGCCCAGCGCCTGCATATCGATGTCATCGGTCAGCAGCAGGCCGTCAAAGCCGATCTGGCCGCGAATCACATCGGCGATGATGCGCTTGGACAAAGTGGCGGGATTGTCGCGGTCCCAGGCTTTGAACAGCAGATGCGCGGTCATCCCGATGGGGGCGTCGTGGAGCTTGGTGAAGGGGGCAAGATCGGCCTCCATCTCCTCAACACTCGCTTCAACCACGGGCATTTCCTTGTGGCTATCAACCATCGCGCGGCCGTGGCCGGGCATGTGTTTGATGCAGCCCGTCACGCCAGCACGGGAAAGGCCATCGAGCACGGCGCGGCCCAAGGCGGCCACCTGCAAGGGCTCATCACCCAGCGCCCGGTCGCCGATCACATCGTGCGCGCCCGGCTGGCGCACGTCGAGCAGCGGGGCATAGTCGACCGTGATGCCAACCTCGGCCAGATCAAGCCCGAGCAATTGCGCATTGCTGCGCGCCGCCTCAATCGCGCTGGCCGGGGCGAGCTGCCACAATTGCGCAAAGGCCCATCCGGCAGGGTATGCGGGCCATTGGGGCGGCTTCATCCGCGCCACCCGCCCGCCTTCCTGATCGATCGAGATCAGCAGGTGCTCACGCCCGTGAAGGCTGCGCAGATCATCGGTCAGGCCACGCAATTGCGCGCGGTTTTCGATGTTGCGGCCAAACAGGATATAGCCCGCCGGGTCCGCATCGCGGAAGAAGGCGCGTTCGCTGTCGGTCAGGACAGGTCCGGAAAGGCCGAAGATCGCGGGCGTCATGCGCCAAGGCTTCTCAGGAATGCAGCCCTGCTTCAAGCAGATTGCGTGCCTAGGATGTGGACAGCGCGGGGTTTGATCCGCGCTGCCCTCAGATCAGCGCTTGACCTGGCAATCGCCGCCAGCGCCACGGATCGCCCGGCACAGCGTTTCTGCTGCCGCGACATCGCCCGGCACCGCTTGCAAACGATAGATCGTGCCGCTGTCGGCCGTGCCTTCGATCACCCGGTGAGCCACACCCTGCAGCGCATCGAATCGACCGCTCAGCTGGGTCCAGCCTGCTTCTGCCGTAGCGCGGGTGGAATAGGCACCAACCTGCACGCCGACGCCGCCTGCCTGCGCGGGTGCCGCACCGGCGCTGGTGGTGGCGCTTGCGCGATCACCTGCCTGCTGACCGACGTCTATCGAAGGCGGGGGCGCAGTAGCACCCTCGGCTTCGCCAACTGTGCCTTCGCGGCTCTGGCCTTCGCCCACTTCGAAGCTGAGATCGCCGGTGCCGGCCACCTGCTCTCCGCCCGGATCGTCAGGGCGGGACTTATAGGCGCCTTCCTGCGCGGCGATGGTGCTGCCATCTGGTGCGGTGCCAAAATTGCGGCCATCGCCGAGGAAGTGATTGGCCCCCATCAGGATCGCGCCAAGCGCCAGCACGGCGAGCGCGCCGAAGATCAGGATGCGATAATCGCTGCCCGGCTCAACCTCGTCCTCATCGGCTTCGAGCCACGGCAGGGCCTCGTCATCGCCGGTCAGCGAAAGCTGTTCTTCGGCTTCAAGCACCTCGTCGCCATCGGTTCCAAGATCGATCCCATCGAACTCGTCCCCGTCCTGTTCGCCGCCCGACATGACCATAACTACAACTCCTCAACCGCTTCCACGCCCAGCAGGGCCAGTCCATTGCGGATTACCTGCCCGATTTGTGCGACAAGGAAAAGCCTTGCTGCGGTCAGTTCGCCCGACTGTGCCACCATGATGCGCTTTTGCGGATCATCATTACCCAGGTTCCAATAGGCATGGAATGCGGCGGCCAGATCATACAGATAGAAGGCAATGCGGTGCGGCTCGCGCGCCTTGGCGGCGGCTTCCACCTCACGCGGGAATTGCGCAGCCTGCTTGATCAGTGTCAGATCATCCTCGCTCAACAGGCCTAGCCGGGCATCCGACGGGGCCAGTCCTTCGGCTGCCGCCTTGCGCAGGTTGGAACGGATGCGGGCGTGGGCATATTGGACGTAGAACACCGGATTGTCCTTCGATGCCTCGACCACTTTGGCAAAGTCGAAGTCCATCTGCGCCTCGGGCTTGCGGGCCAGCATGGTGAAGCGCACCACGTCCTTGCCCACTTCCTCGACCATATCGGCGATGGTGATGAAGTTGCCGCTGCGCTTGGACATCTTGGCCGGTTCGCCATTGCGCAGCAATTGCACCATCTGCACCAGCTTGACGTCAAACGGGATGAGCTTGCCTTCACCCTCGGCCAGAGCCGCCACCGCCGCCTTGATCCGCTTGACCGTGCCCGCATGGTCCGCGCCCCACACGTCGATCAGCTCGTCAGCCTCTTGCGCCTTCTGCATGTGATAGGCCAGGTCCGCGCCGAAATAGGTCCAGTTGCCGTCAGACTTGCGGATCGGGCGATCCTGATCGTCACCAAATTTGGTTGAACGGAACAGCGGCAGTTCGATCGGTTCCCAATCGTCCAGAACTTTGCCCTTGGGCTGTTCGAGCACCCCATCATAGACCAGATCATGCGCCCGCAGCCACGCCTCGGCCACCTCAGGCTTGCCCGCCGCCTGTAATTTCGCCTCGGACGAGAACACATCGTGGCGGATATCCAGCAGCGCCAGATCGGCGCGAATCTGGTCCATCATGGCGGCCACAGCCTCGGCCTTGAATAGGGCCAGCCACGCAGATTCAGGTTGATCGAGGAAGCTGTTGCCGAACTTGGCTACCAGCAATTCGCCCACCGGAACCAGATAGTCGCCGGGATAAAACCCTTCCGGAATCGCGCCAATATCCTCGCCCAGCGCCTCGCGATATCGCAGGTGTGCCGAGCGGGCGAGCGTATCAACCTGGCTGCCGGCATCGTTGACATAATACTCGCGGATCACATCGTAGCCGGCGGATTCCAGAAGGTTGGCGAGCGCATCACCCACCACTGCGCCCCGGCAGTGGCCCATATGCATCGGCCCGGTCGGATTGGCCGAGACATATTCTA
>CAMDSM010000180.1 GCA_945906905.1 Altererythrobacter xiamenensis
TGCCGAATGCATCCGTCAGGCGGTGCGCACCGGGATGGCGATTGAGGCGCAGATCAACACGTGGAGCCGGTTTGACCGGAAGAACTATTTCTACGCCGATCTGCCGCAGGGCTATCAGATCAGCCAGCTCTATCACCCGCTGGTGGGCGAGGGCGCGCTGACGATTGAGGCGGACGAGAAGGCGGGGATTCCGGCGGATAAAGTGATCGGGATTGAGCGGATTCATGTCGAGCAGGACGCCGGCAAGCTGATGCACGATCAGCACCCGACCATGTCCTATGTCGATCTCAACCGCTCGGGCGTGGCGCTGATGGAAATCGTCAGCCGCCCGCATATGACCTCGCCCGCCGAGGCGGGTGCCTATGTCCGCAAGCTGCGGGCGATCTTGCGCTATGTCGGATCGTGCGATGGCAACATGGAAGAAGGCTCGATGCGGGCCGATGTGAATGTCTCAGTGCGCCGCGTGGGTGAGACTGAGCTGGGCACGCGGACCGAGACCAAGAACGTCAATTCGGTGCGCTTCGTGATGGCGGTAATCGAGGGCGAGGCGCGCCGTCAGGTCGATCTGATCGAGGATGGCGGCACGGTGGTGCAGGAAACGCGCCTCTATGATCCTGATCGGGGCGAGACGCGGTCCATGCGCAGCAAGGAAGATGCGCACGATTACCGCTATTTCCCCGATCCCGATCTGCTGCCGCTGGAGCTGGACGATGCTTTCCTCGCCGCTTGCCGCGCCAGCCTGCCCGAATTGCCCGACGCCAAGCGCCGCCGCTATATCGATGTGCTCGGCCTTTCGCCCTACAATGCGCAGGTGCTGACCGCCGAGGTCGAGACGTTTGCCCGGTTTGAAACCTTGTTGGCAGAAACCGCCGCCGCGCTTTGCAAGGGCGAACCCGATGTCGCCACCATGGCCGCCAACTGGACGCTGTCAGTCGCGCCCGGCGTGATCAAGGCCATGGGCGATGAAGCCAACCTGGCCCACAACACCGCCTCGGCCAGCGCCGCGATCCTGAAACTGCAGGACGCGGGCGAAATCAGCGGCGGGCAGGCCAAGGAAATCTACGAGATCGTCCTCAAGACCGGCCGCGATCCCGCCGAAGTGGCCGATACCGAAGGCCTCAAACAGCAAAGCGATTCTGGCGCGATTGAAGCAGCGGTCGATGCCATCCTCGCCGCCAACGCCGACAAGGTCGCACAATATCGCGAAGGCAAGGAGGCGCTGTTCGGCTTTTTCGTGGGGCAGACGATGAAGGCGATGCAGGGCAAGGCCAACCCGGGGGTGGTGAATGCGGTGCTGAAGGCCAGGTTGGGGTAGTGGAGGCCACTCCGCTCACGCTGAACGGCTTATTAGAGACGAGCGGAATTGATCTGCGCGAGGTGGTGGTCTTTCGCCACCGTCCGTATGAGGCTGACCTCAACAAGGTGTTCGATTGGATTGTGGCCGAGCGGCGCGACCTGTTCGAATGCTATCAGGACACACATGGACCCAGAGCAGAAGCGGCTTTGACCAAAGCCCGTTATGTGGCGTCGTTTATCCGTTACCGGCCCAAGCAGGCACTATTTGTCGGACTCTATCAGATCGATGAAAAGCGTAGCCTGTCGATGGACGAATATGTCGCTCGGCCACTTCATCGAGAACTCATGCAGCATGGAATGAGCGGCCAGACTTCCAGTATAGGGCGAGACAGCGTGATTGAATTCAGCATGTCCGATACGGGTTGGAATGCGGACTGGAGTCAGAAGCTGATCATCGAATGGCCGGGCCTTGAGCGCTCGTGGTATCGGTGGGCAGATCGGAACACGTTCAAAATAAAGGCTATCGCCGAAGATGCGCTGCTGCTGGGAAAGATTTCCAGCTGGGAAGAGCTTTCGTTGGATCGATCACAGATTTCCCTTCTGCCAGCGAGTTGGTGTGCGGCGATGTCGCAATGGCGCGGCATCTATCTCATCAACGATCGCAGCGACGGCAAACAATATGTCGGCTCTGCCGCCGGACAGGAAAATATCCTGCAACGATGGCAGGACTATTCGCGCACCGGACATGGCGGCAATAAATTGCTGAAGCTTCGCGATTCGGCGAATTTCACCTTTTCTATACTGCAACTGGTTTCGCCAGCGATGCCAAGGGAAGAGGTGTGCGAAATTGAAAGCACTTGGAAAAAGAGGCTTCTCAGCGCCGCCCCCAACGGCCTCAACGAAAATTGACCCGCCCCACAATCGTCCTCGTCCACCCCGAGATCCCCGGCAATACCGGGGCTGTCGGCCGCACTTGTGTGGCGCTGGATATGGAGCTGGTGCTGATCCATCCGATGGGCTTCACCATCACTGACAAGCGCGTGAAGCGCTCGGGCCTCGATTATTGGCCGCATGTGCGGTTGGCCGAGTTCCCCAGTTGGGAGGCGTTCATTGCAGCCCGCAACCCGCGCGACGATCAGCTGTTCCTGTTCGAAGAATTTGGCCCGCGCAGTTTTTATGAGCCGGACTATCCCGCCGATGCCATTCTGGTGTTCGGGCGGGAGACCAAGGGCCTGCCGCCCGAATTGATCGCGAGCCACGAAGGCCGCCTGTTCCACCTGCCGATGCGCAGCGACGTAATCCGCTCGCTCAATCTGGCCAATACGGTGAGCGCGGTGGCCTATCAGGCGCTGCGGGGGAAGCTGTAGGGTTTCACATATCCTCCGCCGACCAATACTCCACGTCCATCCCCAAAGTGGCGATCTGTTCGTCGATCACTGCGCGGTCACCCACCACCACGATCGCCAGATCGCGCGGGTGGAGATAGGCCGCGGCCGCCGCGTCGATCTGCGCGGCATCGATGGCGCGATAGATATCGGGCAGGCGCTCCTGATAGTCATCGGGCCGCGCCAGCAGCTGATTGGCCAGCAGTGCGCCCAGCACATCGGCATTGGTTTCATAGCGATTGGGCAGGCCACGCACATTGCCATCGGTAACGCGCTGCAATTCCACCGGATCGACCGGACGGGTGGAGGGGAAGGCGGCCAATTGATCGAGCACCACGCGGATTGAATCCGCCGTGCGATCAGCCTGCACGCTGGTCGATACCGTGAACGACTTTCGCGCAATGCGCGAGCCGATCCTCGAGCTCACCCCATACGTCCAGCCGCGCGTTTCGCGCAGGTCATTCATCAGCCGCGAAAGGAAGCCGCTGCCAATCACCTCATTGGCCAGCTCGAGCGCCTCGCCACCCTGATCGGTGCCGCGCAAGGGCAGCAAACGGCCAAACACCAACACCGATTGCGGCGAATCCGGACGATCGATCACGATCAGGCGCGGCCTTGCTGGCGGCACCGGAGCATCGAGATTGCGCTGCGGCGCGGGGCTGTTGCGCGGTGCCCAATTGGCAAAGGCATCGTTCAGCAGCGGCAGCAACCGCTCCATGGTTATGTCGCCCACCACGGTGAAGCTGGCGAGGTCTGGCCGTATCCATTCGGCGTGTTCCGCCACCATATCGGCCGGGGTCAACCGGCTCACGCCATCAGTGGTGCCGATGGTCGAGGCGAGGGCATAGGGGTTCTGATCGCCAAACAGCGCGCGGCCCATGGCGCGGCCGCCGATCTCGCCGGGCGACGTCTGCTCCTCGGCAATTTCTGCCAGCCGCTGTGCCTGCGTGCGGTCAAAATCTTCCTGCCGGAACGCCGGATTAAGCACCACATCGGCCATCAGATCGAGCGAGGTGGGCAGTGTGCTGGTGAGCGAGGAGAGGAAGATCAGGCTGTTATCAACCCCGGCGGAAGCCGAGATGCTGGCCCCCAACTCCTCTTGCGCGGTGAGGATGTGGAGCGTGGTGCGGGTGGCGGTGCCTTGGGTCAACATGTCCATCATCAGCTCGTGACGGCCAGCCTCATCCGCGCCATCGACCACCGATCCGGCATCAATATTGAGCGCGATGTTGACCATCGGCACGGTCTCGCGCCGCACCAGCGTCACGCCCACGCCATTGGCCAAAGTGGCGCGTTCGGCGGTGGGGAAATCGAGCGCGGGAACCTCGCCCACAGCTGGCAGGCTGCGCCCCGGACCAGTGCGGGCGGCTGTGATGCCGCCGCCAGCGTCGGGCGCAGGCGGGGGGATGATATCCTCATCACCCCAGCCGCCCATCTGTGCGCCATCAAGCTCGCGTTTGCCGGGGACCACGGCCAGCGTATAGGCCGGACGGGTGAGCCAGCGGGCCATCGCGGCCTGCACCTCGGCAGAAGTGAGCGTGGCGACGCGTCGCAAATGGGTGCGGTAATGCGCCGGATCTCCCGAATAGAGCAGCCCCTCGGCCAGGACCTCACCTTTGCCGCCAAACCCGCCGACCGCCTCCAGCGAGCCAACCGTGCCAGCGATGATCCCGGTGGCGGCGCGGTTGACCTCGTCCTGGGTCGGGCCGTCGGCGATCAAGCGGGCGATTTCGGCATCGAACACCGTTTGGGCTGCGGCCCGGTCAGCATCGGGCGCAAGGTAGTATTGGGCCGAGAGGAAGCTCAGGTGCTCAAATGTCTGGGCATAGGCCGTCACCCGGGTGGCAAGGCCGTTGTTCAGCACCATCGCATTGTCGAGCCGCGAGGTCATCAGGCCGCCCAGAATATGCATCCCCACTTGCAATGGCACGGCATCGGGATCGTTCAGCCCCGGCCCGGTCCAGTTGCGCGAAAGCTGCACGGTGGCAACGGCATCGGGCATATCTTCGCTGATTGGGGCCGCCAGCGTAACCGGCCCGGCTTCCACCGTGGGCACATCGGCCCCGCGCGGAATATCGCCGAACCACCGCTCCACAGCCGTGCGCGCGGTGGGCAGATCGATATCGCCCGCCAGCACCAGCACCACATTGTTGGGGCCGTAATTGTCCTGGAACCAGTTGCGCACGTCATCCAGGCTGGCGGCATTGAGATCGGCCATCGATCCGATGGAGGAATGCCGATAGGGGTGGCCCACGGGCAGCAGCACATCACTCACCCGGTATTCGGTCAGGGCCCCGGCTTCGTTGTCGCCCTGACGCTTTTCATTCTGCACCACGCCGCGCTGGGCATCGAGCCGCTCTTGCGTCACCGCGCCGAGCAGATGGCCCATGCGGTCAGCCTCCATCATCAACGTCAGATCGATCGCGCTGGTGGGCACGGTTTCGACATAGTTGGTGCGATCATACCAGGTCGAACCATTGGTGGGGGTGGAGCCGGCAGCTTCCAGTGGAATGTCAAAATTCTCCACATTCTCGCTGCCGGTAAACATGATGTGTTCGAACAGATGGGCAAATCCGGTGCGCCCGCGCGGCTCGTGCCGGGAACCCACGCGGTAATAGACCGTGACCCCCACAATCGGGGCCTTGCGATCGGTGTGGACCAGCGTGGTCAGGCCATTGGGCAGGGTGAACTGCTCATAGGGAATATCAACCTGGGCAACCAGATCGTCCAGCCCGCCGGTTTCCTCCTCGATCAGCGGTGCTGCGCTGATGGCTGGCGGAGCGGCCTGCGGTGTGGCGCAGGCGGC
>CAMDSM010000181.1 GCA_945906905.1 Altererythrobacter xiamenensis
CAGCTCCTACAGCGGCGGCGCGCATGGTAATGCCGGGTTCGATGCACTGGTGTGGGATCGCGAAGCCAAGCGGGCGGTTGATGTGGGCGAATTTTTCACTTCGCTCGATGCGCTGGAGGAGGCCATCGGCGCGGGCCTGTGCGATCAGCTGCAAGCCGAGCGCACGGCGCGGCGCGGGCAGGTGCCGACGGGCGAGGGCACCTTTGAGGACTGCGTGCCTCTGTCCGATACCACGTTGCTGCTAGGCTCCACCAATGGCCGCACATTCAACCGCCTTGGCGTGATGATGGGGCCATATGTGGCGGGGCCTTACGCCGAAGGTTCGTATGAATTCACCGTGCCAGTCGATGCAAAAGTACTGGAAGCGGTGAAGCAGGAATACCGCACGGCCTTTGCGTCTCGCAATTAGCGGGCAATATCGCTAAGGCGCGGGGCTATGGTCGAATATCAGCACGTCACCGCCGACATGTCCGTCTATCGCGACGGCTCTATCAAACTGCACGGGCCCGAAGGGTTTGCCGGGATGCGCGCTGCTGGGCGGCTGGCGGCGGCGATCCTTGATGCGCTGGTGGAAAAGGTCGTCCCCGGCGTCACCACGGGTGAGCTGGACGTGTTTGTGCGCGAGATGATGCTCGATGGCGGATCGGTTCCGGCCACATTGGGCTATCGCGGCTTCACCCACAGCTGCTGCACCAGCATCAACCATGTGGTGTGCCACGGCATCCCTGCCAACAAGGTGCTGAAAGACGGCGATATCGTCAACATCGATGTCACCCCGCTGCTCGATGGCTGGCATGGCGATACCAGCCGGATGTATCTGGTGGGCGATGTGCCTTTGAAAGCGCGGCGGCTTGTCGATGTGACGCACGAATGCCTGATGATCGGGATCGGCCTGGCCCGGCCCGGCGCGCGGCTGGGCGATATCGGCGCGGCCATTCAGGCCCATGCAGAGGCGCATCGTTACGGCGTGGTGCGCGAATTTTGCGGCCACGGCGTCGGCCGCCTGTTCCACGACGCGCCCGAAGTGGTCCACGCCGCTCGCGCGGGCACCGGGCCAGAACTGCGACCCGGCATGTTCCTGACGATTGAGCCGATGATCAATCTGGGCAAGGCCCCGGTGAAGATGCTCAGCGATGGCTGGACGGCGGTGACGCGCGACAAGTCGCTCAGCGCGCAGTTTGAGCATTCGATCGGGATTACCGAGGATGGGTGCGAGATTTTCACGCTCAGCCAGACGGGGCGGGACAAGCCGCCTTATTGAGCGGGCGGAAGCCGAATCCGCTTTCCTACAGCCGAGGGCCTTGGGCAGAGTTCGCCCGGCTCTTTCATTTCGTCCAAACCTGCGCGTTTCGCGCCCGATCAGGGAATGTGTCACCCAGGCAATCCGGAATTTATACTGTTGAAAATACGTTCTTTTTATCGGAAAACAGCAGGGTGACAGGGTGTCACCCAGTGTCACCCAAATTCTACCCCTCCCGCGCCGCCCTGATCGCCGCCCCGCCTGCGAACGGCGCGATGGCCACCAGCAGCAGGCTGATCGCTCCGGTCAGCGCCAGCCCGCCTTCGCCGCCGGTTGACAGCGACCCCGCGCCGAAGATCAAGAGCGGCACCGCCAGTGGGATCACCAACAGGCCCGACAGCGCCGCGCCGCCGCCTTTCAGTCCCACGGTCACGCTGGCGATGATCACGCCGATGGCGGCAAGGCCGGGCGTTCCAGCCAACAGACCCAGCTCGACCACGCGCAAAGTCTCACCATCTATCCCCACCAAGGCCGAGGCGGGGAGGGCCGCCAGCATCACGAACGGCCCGAAGCTGAGCCAGTGGGCGACGAGGCGCACGGCCACCACCAGCTCCTCGGAAATGCCGCGCAAGGCCCATTGGTCGAAGAAGCCTTGCTCGACATCGGTGGTCAGCAAGCGGTCGAGCGGAAGGATCGCCGCCAGCAAGGCCGCCACCCAGATCACCCCGCCGCCGGTCTGCGCCAGCAGGCCTGCGTTCGGCCCCACAGCGAAAGGATAGAGCATGGCCACGGCGAGGAAAAACAGCAGCGGCAACAGCGATCCGCCGCCGCTCACCCCCGGCAAAAGGCGCGCCAGATCGCGTTTGAGCAGGGCCGCCAGCAGCCTCACCGGGCATAGTCCGCCAGATCGAGCCGCTGCATCGCGGGCAGGGTAAATGGTTGATGACTGGCGATAATTGCCGCCCCACCGTGCGCGCAATGCTGCGCCACCAGTGCCTCGGCCACCTCCACTCCGGCAGTGTCGAGGCCGTTCAAGGGCTCGTCGAGCAACCACATGGGCGCTTGCTGGCCGATCAATCGGGCGAAGGCGGCGCGCTTCCTCTGGCCGGTGGAAAGATAGCGCACGGGCACATCAGCCAACTCGGTCAGCCCCAGCTGGTCAAGCGGGGCAGAGGCGGGGTCAAGCCGGGTCCAGAAGCCCAGAGCGGCACCTAGGGCCAAGTGTTCGTCCAGCGCGGGCCGCTCGTCCAGCAGGCCGATCATGCCGGTGCGCTCGACCGATCCGGCATAGGGCCGCAACAGCCCGGCAAGGATGCGGATCAGGCTGGACTTCCCCATGCCGTTGGGCCCCACCACCTGGCACGCCTGTCCGCTGCCCAAATCGAGCGACATCCCGGCAAACAGTACCCGGTCCCCCCTTCGGCAGGCAAGATCGCGGGCAGTCAGACGGCAGGCTTCCATAGTGCCTTGCGTTAGGGCACAGTTGGCTGTCCGACAAGCGAGCGAGGCTGATGGCAATGGAGCGACTGACCGACAATGAACGCGATGCCGCGCTGGCGCTCTTGCCCAGCTGGAGCCTGCGGACCGACGGCACCGCGATCAGCCGCACCCTGGCCTTCGCCGATTTCAGCGCCGCCTTCGGTTTCATGTCCCGCGTGGCGCTGGCGGCGGAACGCCACGGGCATCACCCGGATTGGTCAAACGTCTACGGCCGGGTCGACATCACCCTCACCACCCACGAAGCGGGCGGACTGACCCAGCGCGATGTGGCACTGGCAAAGGTGATTGATGGGTTGACCTAAACGCCTGCAATAAACTCCCGCCCAACCGGGATCTGCGCGGTCGATGCGCTCAGCACTTCGCCCAGCGCCTCGGCCCTGCCGCCAAGGTTGGTGGCGAGGAACCCTTCGACCACCGCGTTGAAGGCGATCGAGTTTTCCGGGCGGTGGAAGCCGTGGCCTTCGTCGGGGAACAGGACATAGGTGACGGGAATGCCGTGGCCCTGCATCGCGGCGACGATCTGGTCGCTTTCAGATTGTTTGACGCGCGGATCGTTGGCGCCCTGGCCGATCAGCAAGGGCCGAACGATCTTGTTTGCGCGGTGGATCGGGCTGCAATCCTTGAGCAGTTGGAGGCCCTCGGGCGTGGTCGGATCGCCCATCCGGTCGTGGAACTGCTTGACCATCGGTGCCCAGTAAGGCGGGATCGTTTCGAGCAGCGTTTCGAGGTTTGACGGGCCGACAATGTCCACCCCGCAGGCGAACAGTTCAGGCGTATAGGTCAGGCCCACCAAGGTGGCATAGCCGCCGTATGATCCGCCCATGATGGCGATCTTGGCGCGGTCGGCAATGCCATTGGCCACTGCCCATTCCACGGCATCGATCAGATCATCGTGCATCGTGCCCGACCATTGCAGATTACCGGCGTTGATGAAGTCTTTGCCAAACCCGGTCGAGCCGCGAAAGTTGACCGACAGCACCCCATATCCCCGGTTGGCCAGCCATTGGTGCGTGCGGTTGAAGCCATAGCCATCGCGCGCCCACGGCCCGCCATGCACCACCAGCACCAGCGGCACGGGTGTGCCTTCGCTGCCAGATGGCAGGGTGAGGTAGCTTGGCAGGGTGAGGCCATCGCGCGCGGGAATTTCGCAGGTCTGCATCGCCTGCAACGGCGCGCCTTCCAGCGCGGGCTTGGTGACATAGAACAGACGCAGGCTATCGGCCTCGCGGTCATAGATATAGGAGCGGGCGGGCGCGGTCAGCGGATCGTGCCACACCAGCCATTTACGATCATCATCGGTCCGCGATTGGACGCCAAAATCGCCTTCCAGCTGCGTCCGCAACCAATCGAGCGAGCTTTTGATCCCCTCGTCCACACAGGTCCAAGCGGTGCGCAGATAAGTGACCG
The DNA here is from genome assembly GCA_945906905.1 of Altererythrobacter xiamenensis. GTDB lineage: Bacteria > Pseudomonadota > Alphaproteobacteria > Sphingomonadales > Sphingomonadaceae > Alteraurantiacibacter > Alteraurantiacibacter xiamenensis_A. Next base: position 4,148 of record CAMDSM010000181.1, read on the forward strand.
ACCAGGCCTGGATAACTCCGCTTTTGGTATGGCGCAAGGTGCCGCCGATATCGGCCTTGGCGTGCTCGGCCAGTAGAGTGCGGGTGCCGCTGGCGACATCCTCGGCATAGAGCGCGGCGGTGTTGCGACCGCGGCTGTCGAGCCAGTAGAGCGTCGCGCCATCGGTGGTGTATCCGGCCATGTGGGTGGTCAGCGCGTCGTCCATCGGGATCACTTCGCGCGGGATTTCGGCGATCACGCCGGCGGTGATTTCGTGCAGATCGGTCCCGCCCGCCTCGTTCTGGCGCACGGCCCAGCGCAAGGTGAGATTGTCGTCAGTCTCAAACCCGGCCCAGCCATTGTTCTCCAGCACCAGCTCCAGCGCGCCCGTGGTGAGGTTGAGCGAATAGATGTCGTGCCACTGCGGATCGCGGTTGTTGAGGCCCACCAGAATCTTGTCGCGGATGGTGTCTGACGCGCCGACAATTCGCGCGCGGGTGTTCTCGAACGGGGTCAGGCAGCTTTCCGCGTCGCTGGCGACTTCGACTTTGTACAGCAGGTAATTCTCGTCCCCCGCCTTGTCCTGGACATAGAGCAGGGCGGTGGAATCGGGCGACCAGAAATATTGCGGGATCGGGCGATCCTTGGCGCTGGTCATACGCCGTTCGGCGGAGGGATCGGCGAAGGGGGCCATGAACACGTTCATCACGCCTTCGTGCGGCGCCATCCACGCCAACCACTGGCCATCGGGGCTGATCTGCCCGCCTGCGCGCACCGGATTGCCGAACAGGTCATCGCGCGGGATGAGCGGGGTGGCGGCGATGCGGCTGGAGGCGGATGGGTCAGTGATGGTGGCGGTGGTCATGATCTCTCCGTTCGGTGTGGAGAGACAGCTAGGGACGCGCGGGGGAAAAGCAATGGAGGTTGAGATTGCGGCGTGTGACTTCATTGCAGAAACTCGATCTTGTAGCCTAAGCTCGGCGCATGGAAAATTCGCTCTCTAAAATTCTGCAAGAGGCTGCAGATTGGTTGAAAGCTCAGACGCCTGAGGTGAGTGACGAGTTTGCAGAGGTCGCACTCGTTCGGTTTCGAGAATTCCTCGCGTCGATCTCGGCAGTTGATTCGCCAGAAAAATTGGAGACCGCCTGTTGGCTAATCAGGCACTGGATTAGTGACCAGATGGATTGGACGGGGTCTGTCTTTACTGGCATTTCGCTGCATATTCAGATTGTCTTCCAGTATGCTCGGGACGAGGCATGGAGACGGCACAAGCTCGACCGTGCGAATTAACTTCTGTGTTCCGG
>CAMDSM010000182.1 GCA_945906905.1 Altererythrobacter xiamenensis
ACTTACGATCCATCGGTCATCCGTTATGACCAGCTGCTGCGGATCCTGTTTTCGGTGGGGGCAGATCCCACCCAGCTCAACCGCCAGGGGCCAGACCGCGGCACGCAATATCGCAGCGCCATCGTTCCGGTAAATGCCGAACAGCGCGCGGTGGCCCAGGCCTATCTGGCACAGATGCGCCGCTCGAACGTGTGGGACGATCCGATCGTGGTAGCGATCGAAACCGCGCGCCGCTTCTATCCGGCTGAGGATTATCATCAGGACTATCTGCTGAACAATCCGCGCCAGCCCTATATCGTGCGTTGGGATGCCCCCAAGGTGGAAGCCCTGCGGACGATGTTCCCGCAACTATACCGCGCCACTTTCCGTACTGGTTGATTTGCTACCCTGCCATTGTCGTCCTATATCGGCCGAATGACGGGTCATAATCATCACGAACATCAAGGCCACAGCCTGATCGAGGAAGCCGAACGCGTGCTGGAGGCAGCGGGCGAGCAATGGACCGCCATGCGCGCCGATGTGTTCCGCGTGATGTCAGCCTATGAAAAGCCCGCCAGCGCCTATGACATTGCCGAAGGCGTGGGCAATGCGCGCGGCAAACGGGTGGCGGCCAACTCTGTCTATCGCATTCTTGACCTGTTCGTGCGCACCAACCTTGCCAACCGCATCGAAAGCGCCAACGCCTATCTCGCCAATACCCATCCCGGCTGCCGCCATGATTGCATCTTCCTGATCTGCGATGATTGCGGGCAGGCGAGCCATCTGGATGATGACAAGCTGACCAGCGCCTTGCGAGAGGCGGGCCAGCAGGCGGGATTTACCCATGTCCGCCCGGTGGTGGAACTGCGCGGGTTATGCGCTGATTGCACAAGCTGAATGCGGCCAAGCTGCCCGCCGGAATCTGGTTCATCGACAGGCAGTTTTTTGCCCTGTAAGGCAAGTGCATGACTTTGCGCCCTGCTACGCCCCTGCTCGATACGGTTGATACCCCGCATGATCTGCGGCGGCTTGGCGCGCACCAGTTGCGCCAGCTGGCGGACGAGCTGCGGGCCGAGATGATTGACACCGTCGGCACCACCGGCGGCCATCTGGGATCGGGGCTGGGCGTGGTCGAGCTGACGGTGGCGATCCATTATGTGTTCGATACGCCGGTCGATCGCCTGATCTGGGATGTGGGCCACCAGGCCTATCCGCACAAGATCATCACCGGTCGGCGCGATCGGATCCGCACCCTGCGCCAGGCGGGCGGCCTCTCGGGCTTCACCAAGCGGAGCGAGAGCGAATACGATCCCTTCGGCGCGGCCCACAGCTCCACCTCGATTTCGGCGGGTCTGGGCTTTGCCATTGCCAACAAGCTGAACGGCGGGCCGGGCAAAGCCATCGCGGTGATTGGCGATGGCGCGATGAGTGCGGGCATGGCCTATGAGGCGATGAACAACGCCGAAGCTGCGGGCAATCGCCTGATCGTGATCCTCAACGATAACGATATGTCGATTGCCCCGCCGGTGGGCGGCCTGTCGGGCTATTTGGCGCGGCTGGTCACCTCGGCCGAGTTTCTGGGCCTGCGCGAACTGGCGCGGCGCTTCGCCCGCAAGTTGCCAGCCCCGCTGCACCGCGCGGCCAAAAAAACCGATGAATTTGCCCGCGGCATGGCCATGGGCGGCACTTTGTTCGAAGAGCTGGGGTTCTATTACGTCGGCCCGATTGATGGCCACGATCTCGATCAGCTGATCCCGGTGTTGGAGAACGTGCGGGATGCGGCGGAGGGCCCGTGCTTGATCCATGTGGTGACGCAAAAGGGCAAAGGCTATTCCTTCGCCGAGGAGTGCGCCGACAAATATCACGGCGTCGCCAAGTTCGATGTCATCACCGGGCAACAGTCGAAGCCCGCTGCCGGGCCGCCCTCGTATCAAAACGTGTTCGGTGAGACGCTGGCAAAGCTGGCACAAACCGATCCGCGCATTTGCGCCATCACCGCCGCCATGCCTTCGGGCACGGGCGTCGACAAGTTCGCCGCAGCCCACCCGACCCGCGCGTTTGACGTGGGCATTGCCGAACAGCACGCAGTCACTTTCGCCGCTGGCCTTGCGGCCCAGGGAATGCGCCCGTTCTGCGCCATCTATTCCACCTTCCTCCAGCGCGCTTACGACCAGATCGTGCACGATGTGGCGATCCAGAACCTGCCCGTGCGCTTTGCGATAGACCGGGCCGGGCTGGTCGGCGCCGATGGCGCGACCCATGCGGGCAGTTTTGACATCACCTATTTGGCTACCCTGCCCAACATGGTGGTGATGGCCCCCTCGGACGAGGCCGAGCTGGTGCATATGACCTATACCGCCGCCTGCCATGATACGGGCCCGATTGCTTTTCGCTATCCGCGCGGCAATGGCACCGGGGTGGCGCTGCCCCAGGTTCCTGAGGCGCTCGAAATCGGTAAGGGCCGGGTGGTGCGCGGGGATGAGCGCGGCGGCAAAGTGGCGATCCTCTCGCTCGGCACACGTCTGGCCGAAGCGCAGAAGGCCGCCGATCAGCTCGAAGCCAAGGGCCTTTCCACCACCATCGCCGATCTGCGCTTCGCCAAGCCGCTCGATTCTGCGCTGATCCGCAGGCTGGCGACCACGCATGAGGTTGTGCTGACGGTGGAAGAAGGCAGCGTCGGCGGCCTCGGCGCGCATGTGTTGACACTGGCGAGCGATGAGGGCCTGCTCGATGCCGGGTTGAAAATCCGCACCCTGCGTCTGCCGGACATGTTCCAGGACCACGATGCGCCCGACAAGCAATATGCCGATGCTGGCCTGACCGCGCCGCATATAGTGGAAACGGTGCTCAACGCGCTGCGCCACAACAGCGCGGGGGTTGAGGAGGCGCGGGCTTGAGCGGGTTAAGGCGCAAGCTGGCAAAAGGCGCACTCGCGGTCCTTTGCATCGCTGTGCTGGCGTTCGGTGGCTTTGTGGCAGCGCTCTACAGCTATCAGCGCGAGCTTATCTATCTTGTCCCGGATTTAGACCGCACGGTGCCCGAAGGCTTCGTGCCCGTCACCTACCGCACCTCTGACGGGCTTGACCTTGCGGCAGGATACCGCCCAGCACTGGCCGGCCAGCCAACACTGTTGTTCTTCCACGGCAATGGCGTGGATTGGCAGACGACCTACCACACCACCGAATTGCTCGCCGCCTATGGCTATGGCGTGCTGGCGGCGGAATATCGCGGCTATGGCGGCAATCCGGGCGTGCCTGACGAGCGGGGTCTCTATCGTGATGGCAATGCCGCATTCGATTGGCTGCTGGCACAAGGGGTTGCGGCAGACGAGATTGTGCTGGTCGGTAATTCGCTTGGATCGGGCGTGGCGACCGAGCTGGCGCAACACCGCGATGTGCGGGCACTGATGCTGGTCTCGGCGTTCAAGAGCATGTCGGCCACGGCGGCCAACGCCTACCCCGGGGTGCCCGTAGATTGGCTGCTGCAGGACCGGTTTGATAATATCGCCAAGATCGGTGCAGTCAGCGCCCCGGTGCTGGTGGTGCATGGCGTGGAGGACCGGCTGATCCCACTGCCCCATGCGCGCGAATTGGCGGCGGCAAGGCCGGGCGCACAGCTCGTCGCGCTGCCCGGCCTGGGGCATAACATGTCAGGCGAACCGCAGGCGCAATTGCCGCAGCTGCTTTTCCTGCAAGGCCTTGGGCGTTAGGGACGGGCGTCCTCCAGCTTTTCCAGATGCATCCACCGTTTCACTAACGGTGCGACCAGGATCACCGCCACGCCGATGCCGACAACCCACCAGCCGATTGTGCCATAGACCTCGACCGCCAATGCCCGGGTCATCACCCCGTCCTCGCCGCCGGTGGCCTCTCCGATCAGGCCGGCCACGAAGTTTCCTCCAGCCGTGGCGAAGAACCAGGCACCCATCACGAAGCTGGCGATGTGGCGGGGCGACAGGCGGTTCATTGCGCTCAGGCCCATGGGTGACAGGCACAACTCGCCGATGGTGTGCAGCCAATAGACGAGGAAGATGAAGAACACCGCAACCTTTGCCTCCGGCCCGGCCATGGCATCGCCCCATACCAGCGCGACAAAACCCAGGCCGACCAGCACCAGGCCATAGCCGAACTTGCCGGGGGCCGATGGTTCCTTGCCTTTGGCCGCAAGGGCAGTCCACAACCAGGTCATCAGCGGGGCGAACATGACGATGAAGATCGGGTTGATCGACTGGAACAGCGATGTCGGCACCCCGCCCCGATCAACGAAGCGATCGGTGAACAGCGTCAGCGCGCCGCCCGCTTGTTCAAACAGGCCCCAGAAAATTGGTTGGAAGGCGAGCAGGAACAGGATTGCATAGATCCGTTCGCGCGGTTCCTTTGGCAATTTGGAGGCCACATAGACCATGTAGCCCAGCAGGATCACGCCCGACACCAGCAGCAGTGTGCCCACGACTGACTGATACTGGATCAGCAGCCACATTGCCGCCACTGCCGCCAGGCCGACGCCGTAGATCGAAAATTCGCGGGCCTGCTCCAGCAGCTGTGGCGGTTCGCCCCGGCCTTGCAATGATGGCTTGCCGATGGCGAAGATAATCAGCCCGGCAACCATGCCAATCCCCGCCAGACCAAAGCCATAACCCCAGCCGATTGTCTCACCAAGATAGCCGACCAGGATCGTGCCCAGTGCCGCACCCACATTCACGCCCATGTAGAAGATCGAATAGGCCCCATCGCGGCGCTCGTCGGTCAATCCGTAAAGTTGGCCGACGATGACCGAGATATTGGCTTTCAGAAAACCCGATCCGACGATGATGAAGCTGAGCGCGAGCCAGAATATGTTGATCGTCGGGTCGGCCTGCCCGCCATTGCCCTCGAACGCCATAAGGCCGTGGCCCAAGGCCAGCAGCACTCCGCCGAACAGCACGGCCTTGCGCTGGCCCAACCATTTGTCGGCCAGATAGCCGCCCAGCACCGGGGTGACATAGACCACGCTGGTATAGGCGCCATAGATGAGGTTGGCGCTGCCATCATCGAACAGCCAGTGCTTGGTTAGATAGAGGATCAGCAGCGCGCGCATGCCGTAATAGGAAAAGCGCTCCCACATTTCGGCATAGAACAGCACGAACAGGCCGCGCGGGTGTCCGGCCACTTCTTCGGATCGGCGCGAGGCCAGCGATCCGCCGATGGCCAGCACGGCGAACAGCGCCACCGCGGCAATCGCGGCGACCCAGTCGCCTTCATTCCACGTGCTGATATCTTTCATCGCCACCCCTGACCTGCATGATTTTGAGCACACTAGCGCTTCGGCGGCGGTTGTGAAGCCATTCGTTTCATCGGAAACCGCCCCCTTGGATCGACCTGCGGCTTGACCTGCCCCGCTGTATTATGGCACTGCATCACCCTATGAGCGAAACCAAGCCCGTCTATTT
>CAMDSM010000183.1 GCA_945906905.1 Altererythrobacter xiamenensis
GTTCCCAGTTGGCCCTGACATGACCCCCTGATTTTCCTCCAGTCTCGATTAGAGTCCGGCCCTGATGGAAGGACGGACGAGATGAAGAGAACGAGGCTTACAGAGGAGTAGATCATCGGCGTGCTGAAGGAGGCCGAGGCGGATGTCGAGCCGCGCTCTAGCAGCAGGTCCTCGACATTGCGCAGGCTCAACGGGAATCGAACATACATCATGACGAGAAGACGGATGAACTCGAGTGAGGAGTTTAAATAGAGGAATGAGCTGGCTGGTTTGCGTGGTCTGGGCATAGCCAACGCCCTACCCCTGTCTTGCCGTTTGACTACCGGTGCGTTTGCTTTGCTAGGACCGTTTGAATTTTCTCCAGCTGTGGACGACTTCTGGCTGCCGCAACGACGGGCTCATTCCTTTTTATCGCGCAGCCAATAGTTCAACTGCGAGCGCGTCATACCGATCGCCTTGGCAGCTTTGGTCACATTACCAGCACTTCTTTCAAGCGCCCCTTCGATCAGGCAGCTAATGATTTCGTCTTTGGTCAGTCCTGATTCAAGGATATCTTCCTTAATTGAGTTCTGACCTTCTCCTCGCGCCTGCGACAGTACGAAGGACCAGAAGGGTTCCCTGCTACCTCCTGGGTCCAAATTACTTCCTGTCATGGTGAGATGGTGAATGCCGATGAGGTCACCGTCATTGGCAAGAATGACCGCGCGTTCGATGATGTTTTCCATCTCTCGCACATTCCCCGGCCACGAATAGCCCTGCAAATGGCGAATGGCGGCGTCATCAAAACCGGGTGACTTCCGGTCATGCCTCAAGCATATTTTTCGCAGAAAGTGGCTTGCCAGCAGGGGTATATCTGCCCCGCGTTCGCGCAGGGGCGGGATGTTGATCGGGAAGGTGGTGATCCGGTGCAGTAGATCCGAACGGAAACGACCATTATGCATGGCGTCCTGCAAATCAGCATTGGTTGCCGCAATTACCCTGACGTCGGCCTTGTAGACTGCGCTGCCGCCCAACCGTTCAAACTCGCCTTCCTGCAACACCCGGAGCAATTTGGCCTGTGCGGAGAAGGACAGTGTCCCGATTTCGTCGAGAAACAACGTACTGCCTTCTGCTCGTTCGAACCGGCCGGGGCGTGTGACGTCCGCGCCCGTGAATGCACCTTTTTCGACTCCGAAGAGCTCGGCTTCGATCAATGAGTCAGGAATGGCAGCGCAGTTCACCGAAATCATCTGCCGCTCGGCCCGCTTGCTCCGCCGATGGAGTTCGCGGGCAAACACTTCCTTACCGACCCCGCTTTCCCCGGTGAAAAACACAGGGACTGTGGTTTTCGCCACGCGTTCGACCAGGTGCAGCGCAAGATTGAACCCGCTCGATGCGCCGACGATCGAATGTTGCCCAATCTTCAGCGGATCGCTCTGTTTGGCGGGGGGAAGGTTGGAAACCCTGCTGCGGATCGAGTAGTTTTCGGCCCGGAACCAGCGCATTTCTTCCTCGGCATCTTCCCATTCTTCGGCGGGCTTGCCGACCAGGAAGCATCGCTCGTGCCCCATCGCCTTGCATTGCAGCTCGCGAAAAATCATCGGGCGGCCGAAAAATCCTGAGGCATAGCCGGATGCGTAACCGGATTGCTGCCAGCCTCCCGGATAGGGCGAAATGCCGATGTGGGTTAGGTGGGCGAGGCATTCGGCTGAATTATGCCAGTGGTACTCGCTGTAAAACTCACCCTTTTGGTAATTGGCCTTGAATACCAGCGGTTCAACCTTGACCGACCCTTTGAGGGAGTGAAGCTGAGGGCCAACGGCGAACCCTTTGAAGACATCGTCCGGGTCGCGCAGTTTGAGCGCCAGACTGGCATCATTGGAGCCCAGATCATAGCCGATGCGCGTTGCCAGCCCGCGCGCCTTTTCATAGCCGAGGGCGGCAATCAGCTCTCGGCGCGTTGTGCCCAGACTGCGGTTGTCGGTCAGCACCATCCGTTCGCCGTTCAAGGTGATTTCGGCATTCTCCGAATCAAAGTTGAAGCTGGCGAGCAAGTCTTCAAACGACGGATCGCTGTAATTTTTCACCCTGCCATTCGAGTCGATGGCCCACGCGGGCCTTCCTTCGTCGCTCATCCCAAAACCTTTGTCTGATTTTGCGCGATCTTTGTTTGAATATGCTCAAAAGTCAACACCATTTAGCGATGATCTGTGAGGCTATTTCGCCTATCACATTGTAATTGAGCGTGAATAAAATTCTGGCACGGCTTTTGCGACGATTCCAGCAGCTGCTTGGCAAAAAGCAGGCTTCGATGGGAGATGGATCATGAAAATTACCGGCCTCTTGGCTTCCGGCACCGCCTTGGCTGCCGTTCTTGTCGCACCGGCTTACGGGCAGGATGGCACTGTTATCGCAGCTGGGAGCGAAATCGAGGCGCAGCGTCCGCAGCAGTCCACGGGTATCGATATGATCGTGGTCACAGCTCAAAAGCGCGAGGAGAACGTTCAGGACGTGCCTATCGCCATCAGCGCTTTCGCTGGCGATTCCTTGTGGGAACGGGCTGTCGCGGATGTGTCCAGTTTGTCCAACATCTCGCCCAATGTCACGCTTGATGCAGGCTCGCCATTTTCCGGGTCGTCTTCAGTTCTGTCAGCCTATATCCGCGGCATTGGCCAGAGCGATTTTGCCGCAAATTTCGATCCGGGCGTGGGCGTCTATCTGGATGGCATCTATCTGGCGCGAACGGTTGGTGCCAACCTTGATCTGCCAGATGTCGAGCGGATCGAAATTCTCAAAGGGCCACAGGGCACGCTGTTCGGGCGGAACACCATCGGTGGCGCAATCTCGATAGTTACACGCGATCCAGGGCCCGAATTCTCCTTTCGCGGGGACATCACAACCGGCCGTTTTGACCGGCTCGACATCAATGCCAGCGTCGATTTACCAATTACCGACATGCTTTCTGTCGGCATCACCGCATCGTCGCGCCAACGGCAGGGCTACCAGCGCCGAATTGAATTTCCTGGCGCCAATAACTTCATCAATGACCCGGATCTGGCCTTTAGGTCAAACGGGATTGATCGGTCCAGCACAGGCGGTGGACAAGGTTCATGGGCCCTTCGCGGAAAGACCTACTGGACGCCTACCGATCGCCTGACGTTGAGGCTGACTGGCGACTATCTGCGTGAAGATACCGATGCCACTGCGAATACCGTGGCAGCAGTAACGGCGGGCGATCCCAGCACGCTGGGCTTCCTCTATAACACGTGCATCAACACTCCTGGCGATGTGTTGGATTCGATCGGCTTGGGGTATTTGTGCGGTTCGCGCGGGACACCCTTGAACCCGGACGAAATGTTGGGTTCGATTGGCGGTGCCAATGTCGACGACGACCCGACCAACGACCGGCTAACCTATGACGACCGGTTCATCACCGACGACATCGATGAAAGTTATGCAACAGGCATAAACTTCTCTCAATTGACCGCTTGGGGTCTGTCCGGAAGCATCGATTACGAGCTGTCCGATGCCATCGGGATCAAATCCATCACAGGCTACCGCGACCTGGATTGGGGTACGGGGCTTGATGCAGATGGATCGCCCATCCGCATCCTCGAACTCTCCTTCGGCCTTGAAAACTGGCAGTTCAGCCAGGAACTGCAATTGACCGGCCAATTGCTGGATGATCGCCTGCAATTCGTTCTGGGCGGCTATTACTTCAAGGAAGAGAGTACCCTCACCGACTACGTCACCTTTGATCAGGGCATCTTCGAGATATTCGGCCCGAACGAGATTCGTACCGAGAACTTTGCGTTTTTCGGACAGCTTGATTTCGAGGTGAACGATCTGATTTCGGTCACGCTGGGCGGCCGTTATACCGAGGAAGAAAAGGAGTTTCTCGGAGGCCAGACTGACCTCAACGGGTTCTACTACAAGGTAGCTGGGCCGGCAGTACCGGGTTGTATCGATACGAGCGGCAACATCGTTTACGCCGATCCCTGCACTACTGCGCTTGGCTTCCCTGAGGCGGACCAGCCCTTGCGGTTCTTTGTGGACGAGGTGCAGAACCGAAGCTTCACCAATTTCTCCCCGAAGGTCGGCATCCAGCTTCATCCGGCGGACGATCTGATGATCTATGGTTCATGGTCGCGTGGCTACAAGACCGGCGGCTGGACCACGCGGCTTTCTGCGCCGCTGGGTTTCGCGCCGTCCTTCAATCCGGAACAGGCGGAAACCTTCGAAATCGGCATCAAGTCGCAATTGTTCGATAATCGGCTCCAACTCAATGCCGCGGCCTTCACGACGGCCTATCAGGATATCCAGCTCAATTTTCAGTTGGGCATTTCGCCGACCATCCAGAATGCCGGGGACGCCCGCATCAAAGGCTTCGAGATCGAGGCGGTGGCAGCTCCGATACCTGGTCTGACCATTAACGGTTCCGTCGGCTATACCGATGCGTATTACACCAATGTCGCGGCAGGCGCGGTGGTTGCGCCTAACCCCATTCAGGCCGGTGTATTCAACGGCGCACCTTTGCCCAAGACACCGGAATGGCAATTTAACATCAGCCCGCGTTACGAGCACATCCTTGGCAACGGCGGGGCATTGATCGCACTGGTCGATTATACCCGCACAAGCAGCATCTGGAACGACACCGAGCGGGCCTTCGCCATCCGCCGCCCATCCACTGACATGCTCAACGCCAGTGTAACTTACGAGGCACCATCTGGCGAATGGCGGCTGACTGCCGGAGGCACCAATCTGACCAATGACCGCTACTATGTCAGCGGGGGCGTGCAGGCGGCAGGGGTCATCTTTGGCACCTACAACCGGCCGGCAGAATGGTACCTGCGGTTGGGCGTGGAGTTCTGACATGCCCGCGCAGTTTCTCAGGAACGCTTGGTATTGCGCCGGCTGGCGGGATGACGTCGGGCTCGGGCAAAAGGATCTGGTGACCCGCCGGATCGCTGGCCACAGCCTGCTTCTATACCGGACACCGCAGGGTGAGCTGGTGGCGATGGAGGACAGGTGCCCCCATCGCTCAGCCCCGCTGTCGCTTGGGCGCAAGGAAGGCGATGCAGTGCGCTGCATGTATCACGGTCTGTTGTTCGGAAAGGATGGTGGCTGCAAGCAAGTGCCCGGGATGGATAAAGTACCGCCCGGCGCACAGGTGCGTACGTTCGCAACGTGCGAAAAGGACGGCTGGCTGTGGGTGTGGCTGGGGGACAAGGATACAGCGGATGAAGCATTGATTTGCGATGCCTTCGATCCCGCCGATCCTGCCCTCAGTCTACGCAAGAACTCTATCCGCATAGAAACAGGCTACCGTCAGGAAATCGCCAACCTGGCCGACCTCAGCCACATTTCCTGGGTCCATGACGTAACATTCGGCGGCACCGACGAATGG
>CAMDSM010000184.1 GCA_945906905.1 Altererythrobacter xiamenensis
GGCGACCCGTCCGGGCTGCTGGCCGAGGCGCTCGGTGCGCTCGGCTTTGATTGCAGCGCCAGCGGGCCTGAAACGCTGGATGAAGAGCTGCCCTATACTAAACCATCCTGTAATCTCATCATTAGCCTGTGCAGCCTCGACACCGTCAACGATCTGCCCGGCGCGCTGATCCACATCCGCAATGCCCTGCCACCCGGCGGACTGTTCATCGCCTGCCTGACCGGCGCTGGCAGCCTGCCGGCTTTGCGCCAGATCCTGCTGGCTGCCGATGGTGATCGGCCCGCCGCCCGGCTGCACCCGCAGATCGACAACCTCGCCGCCAGTGGCCTGCTGCAACGCGCCGGATTTTCCCGGCAAGTGACTGATTCCTATGCCATCCGTGCCAGTTATCGCAGTTTCGAACAGCTGGTGGCAGACCTTCGCGCAGCTGGCCTTGGCAATGTCCTGGCCGACCCGCCGCCGCCGCTCACCCGATCTGCGCTGGCCCGCGCCCGCGCTGCCTTTGCGGACCTTGCCGACGATCAGGGCCGGGTTGCTGAGAGCTTCGAAGTGCTCACGCTGACGGGTTGGGCTTAGCCGAGCGCCGCCTGCGCCGCCGCAAGTCTCGCGATCGGCACCCGGTATGGCGAAGCGGACACGTAATCCAGGCCCACGAGCTCGCAGAACCAGATAGAGGCCGGATCGCCGCCGTGTTCCCCGCAGATGCCCAGCTTGATATCGGGCCGCGCCGCCCGCCCGCGCTCCGCCGCGAGCCTGACTAGTTGCCCCACACCGTCGACATCGATGCTGACGAAGGGGTCGCGCGGGTAAATTCCCTGCTCGACGTAAGGCGCGAGGAACCGCCCTGCATCATCGCGCGAAACACCCAGTGTGGTCTGCGTCAGATCATTGGTACCAAATGAGAAAAACCGCGCCTCCTCGGCAATCTCGCCCGCCATCAAGGCCGCGCGCGGCAGTTCGATCATGGTGCCGACGAGGTATTCCAGAGTTCGACCCTGTTCGGCGAACACCTCTGCCGCCACCCGGTCCACCAGCCCGCGCAGGATTTCCACCTCGCGCTTGGTGGCCACCAGCGGAATCATCACCTCGGGCACGACCGGCGCACCGCCTTGCGATGAGACTTCACAAGCCGCCTCAAAAATCGCCCGCGCCTGCATCTCGTAAATCTCGGGGAAGGTAATCCCCAACCGGCATCCACGGTGCCCCAGCATCGGGTTGAACTCGTGCAGTTCCTCGGCCCGGCGGCGCAAGTGATCCACGCTCACGCCAACATCGGCGGCGATCTCGGCGAACTCCTCGTCGCGTTGCGGAAGGAACTCATGCAGCGGCGGATCGAGCAGGCGGATGGTGCACGGCAGCCCCGCCATGGCGCTGAAAATCGCCACAAAATCGCTACGCTGTTCGGGCAGCAATTTCGCGAGCGCGCGGCGGCGGCCGGCCTCATCATCGGCCAGGATCATCTCGCGCACCGCCATGATCCGCGCCGCATCGAAGAACATATGCTCGGTCCGGCACAGGCCGATGCCTTCCGCGCCGAAAGCCAGCGCCATGCGGCAGTCCTCGGGCGTTTCGGCATTGGTCCGCACTTTCATGCGGCGGTATTTATCCGCCCATTCCATCAGCACGCCGAAATCGCCCGCCAGTTCAGGCTCGATCATCGGCACTTCGCCCGCCATCACTTGGCCGGTCGAGCCGTCGAGTGTGATAACATCGCCCTCGGCCAGCGACCGCGAGCCAATGCGCAAGGTTCGCGCGGCGATGTCAATCGACACGGCGCTCGCGCCCGAAACACACGGCCGCCCCATCCCGCGCGCCACCACCGCGGCATGGCTGGTCATGCCCCCTCTCGCCGTAAGAATTCCGCGCGCAGCGTGCATTCCGTGGATGTCCTCAGGGCTGGTTTCCACCCGCACCAGAATCACCTTCTCGCCATTGCTGGCCCACTTTTCCGCCAGATTGGAATCGAGCGCGATCTTGCCCGTTGCTGCGCCGGGAGATGCGGGCAAAGCCGTCGCCAACACATCGCGCGGAGCCTTGGGATCGAGCATCGGGTGCAGCAACTGATCGAGCGCCATCGGATCGACACGCTTGATCGCCGTCACCTCGTCGATCAGCCCCTCGCCGACCATCTCGACCGCCATCCGCAAAGCGGCCTTGGCGGTGCGCTTGCCGCTGCGGGTTTGCAGCATCCACAGTTTACCGCGCTCGACGGTAAACTCGATATCCTGCATGTCGCGGTAATGGCGTTCGAGCAGATCGAACACGGCGGCCAGTTCGCCATAGGCAGCGGGCATGGCCTCTTCCATACTCGCCGCCTCAGCCCCGGCCTTTGTCCGTGCGGCCTTGGTGAGGTATTGCGGGGTGCGGATACCCGCGACCACATCCTCACCCTGCGCATTGACCAGCCACTCGCCATAATAGGCGCGCTCACCAGTGGCGGGATCGCGGGTGAAGGCGACGCCGGTGGCGCTGGTTTCGCCCATATTGCCGAATACCATCGCCTGCACGTTGACCGCTGTGCCCCAGTCGCCGGGAATATCGTTCAGGCGGCGGTAGACCTTGGCGCGGTCAGAATCCCAGCTATCGAACACCGCGTGGATTGCGCCCCACAATTGCTCGTGGACGTCCTGCGGGAACGGGCGGCCAAGCTCGGCTTGCGCCAGGCGCTTGTATTCGGTGACCAGTTCCTGCCAGTCGGCGGCGCTTAGCTGGGTGTCGTTGGTGTAGCCGTTATCTTCCTTGGCGATCTCCAGCGCTTCTTCGAACAGGCCGTGATCGAGGCCCAACACCACGTCGGAATACATCTGGATGAAGCGGCGATAGCTGTCCCAGGCGAAGCGTTCGTCCCCACTGCTGGCGGCAAGCCCGGCCACGGTGGCATCGTTGAGGCCGAGGTTGAGCACCGTATCCATCATGCCGGGCATCGAAACCCGCGCGCCCGAGCGGACTGAGACGAGCAGCGGATCAGCGGGGTTGCCGAAATTCTTGCCGACCGAGCGCTCGATATGGGTCAGCGCCTCGGCCACTTCGGCGCGCAAGGCATCGGAGAAATCCGCGCCGTGCTTGAGGTAGTTGACGCATTCCTCGGTCGTGATCGTGAAGCCGGGAGGCACCGGAAGGCCAATCTCAGCCATCTCAGCCAGATTCGCGCCTTTGCCGCCGGTGATGGTCTTGTCGCGGCTGCGCGGATCGACCGCTTTCCGCTCAGCCTGAGCCTGTCGAAGGCCGCCGAAGAGATAGACCGAACTGTTCATACCAGCGCCAACTTTCCTTAACCAACAGGGTGACAGGGGTTACACCGTGTCACCCACCTGTATTCACAATCAAACCATTGATAATTAGTCGAATAATTCGAAAAAGTGGGGGGTGACACTTTTAGGGTTTTGGGGGGAGAAATCACCCTTCGATACGCGAGAAATCGGCCACGTTGTGCACTGCAGCACGAAATTGTGCAAGCAGCTCCAGCCGGGCCGCACGCTTGCCGGGATCGTCGTCATTCACCGTCACAGTTTCAAAGAACGCATCGATCGGCGCGCGCAAACTGGCCAGCGCCGACATGGCCCCGGCGAAGTCCTCGGCGGCAATGGCTTCCGCGGCCTGCGGCTGGGCTTGGGCGAGCGCGTCGATCAGCGCCTTTTCGGCGGGTTCGGGGGTGTAGGAAAGGGTGTTCTCCCCGGCCTGCCACTCCTCCTTCTTGAGGATATTGGCCGCGCGCTTGTATCCGGCGAGGAGGTTGGTACCGTCCTGTGTGCTGATGAACGCTTGCAGCGCGTGGACGCGGGCGAGCAGGCGGACCAGATCATCCTCCCCGCCGAGCGCGAACACGGCATCGATCAGGTCATGGCGGACACCGGCTTCGCGTTGTTGGACTTTGAGGCGGTCGGAAATGAAATCCCAAACCGCCTTGTCAGCATCCGTAATTGCGTTGATGAAATGGAAGCGATCAAGTGTAGGAGTCGCCTTCTTTTCCCACTCTACAATCGGCTTTCCACCATAGGTCAGTACGTGCAGCCCACCTAAATCTGATAGCTCATAATTTCGGTCATCATGATCTCGAAAAGTCGGAACTTCTGCTCCTTGTATCGCCCCAAAAGACCAAAGCCTAAAAACAGAAAGTTGCTTTGCAATCAGTACTGCAAGCGGAAGCCGAATTTCGTTCTTAACTATCAACGCAATGGTGCCCAAAGCGGCACGTCGTAAAGCAAACGGATCCTTCGAGCCCGTCGGACGTAAATCAACGCCAAAAAAGCCAAGAAGAGTATCCAGCTTATCCGCCAAAGAGACCGCCACCGTCACCGGCGCAGTCGGCACATCATCGCCTGCACCCACCGGCTTGTAGTGATCGCGGATCGCGTCGGCCACGGCGTCTGGCAGGCCCTCGGCGCGGGCGTAGTAGCCGCCCATCAGGCCTTGCAGTTCGGGGAATTCGCCGACCATGTCGGTGACGAGGTCGGCCTTGCACAGTTCTGCCGCCTGTCGCGCCAGCGCTGGGTCACAGTTGGGCACGATGCCTTCGGTGGCGAGCCATCGGGCCAGCTTGGCCACCCGCTCAACCTTGTCGGCCACGCTGCCCAGCTTCTCATGAAACGTAATCCGGCCCAGCTTTTCAGCCTGCACGGCCAGCGGCACCTTGCGGTCCTGTTCCCAGAAAAACCGCGCATCGCTCAGCCGCGCGGCCAGCACCTTGCGGTTGCCGTCGACCACCACGGCGGGATCGTCGGCGGAGATATTGGCGGTGCAGACGAAGGCGTTTGCGAGTTTGCCAGCACCGTCCTCGCACACGAAATACTTCTGGTTCACCCGCGCGGTCAGCTGGATCACTTCGGGTGGGACATCGAGGAACGCCTCGTCAAACCGCCCCAACAGCGGCACCGGCCATTCGGTCAGGCCCGCGTTCTCGATCACCAAGCCTTCGTCGGCGATCAGCTTCAATCCGGCAGCCTCCGCCACCTTGTGAGCGCCCGTGCGCACGATGTCTTGCCGTTCGACATGATCGACGATCACGTGGCAGGCGCGCAGCTTGTCCTGATAATCCGCCGCATTGCCAATGGTGATCGGACCTGGCGCATGGAAGCGGTGGCCGAGCGTGACATAGCCGCTGGCCACATCGCCCACCGCGCACTCCACCAGATCATCGCCCAAAATCGCCACGATGCCCGACAACGGGCGCACCCAGCGCACACTTTCGGTGCTGAGCGAGGCCGCGCCCCAGCGCATCGATTTGGGCCACGGAAAGGCGCGGATGATGGCGGGGATGGCTTCGGCCAGCACATCGGCCAGCGCGCGGCCCGGCTTTTCGACCACGGCGTAGAACACGCCGTCGCGCTCTTGCAACTGATCCTGCGTCAGCCCGGTCTTGCGCAGGAAACCT
>CAMDSM010000185.1 GCA_945906905.1 Altererythrobacter xiamenensis
CCATCGTTGGCTGCGCTGGCCTGGCGCCGGTGATGGCGGCGGTGGAGCAGGGGGGCACTATTGCGCTCGCCAACAAGGAGGCGCTGGTTTCGGCGGGCGACATTCTGATGCAGGCGGTCAAACGCCATGGGGCGACGTTGCTGCCGACAGACAGCGAGCACAACGCCATCTTCCAGTGCCTCAACGGCAACGATATCAACGATGTCCGCTGGATCACGCTGACTGCCAGCGGCGGGCCTTTCCGCGAATGGTCCCACGAACAGCTGGGCAAGGCCACTCGCGAACAGGCGCTCAAGCATCCCAATTGGGACATGGGCGCCAAGATCACCGTCGATAGCGCCACGATGTTCAACAAGGGGCTGGAACTGATCGAGGCCTGGCACCTGTTTCCCGTCGGCCTCGATAAGTTGCGCATCGTCGTCCACCCGCAAAGCGTGATCCATTCGATGGTTGAATACCGCGACGGCTCAACGCTGGCGCAGCTTGGCCCAAGCGACATGCGTGTGCCCATCGCCAGCTGCCTCGCCTGGCCGCAGCGGATGGATACGGCCTGCAAACCGCTCGATCTGCCTACAATCGGCACGCTGAGCTTTTCCGCTCCCGACGAGGACCGCTTCCCCGCCACAAAACTGGCGCGTGAGGCGGCGCAGGCGGGCGGGGCGGCGCCTGCCGTGCTCAATGCGGCGAACGAGGTGGCGGTGGCGGCATTCCTCGCCGGTCAGATCACGTTCACGCAAATTTCGGCAATTGTCGCCAGAACGCTGCAAAGCGCGTTGCCGCCTGCGCCCACCAGCCTTGCAGAAGTGCTTGCGGTGGACGCCGAAGCGCGCCAGCTTGCAGCAACGATGATGGAGCTTGCCTGAGATAATGCCCGATGTTTTGGAATCGGTGCCCCTGTGGATGATGTTCGCTGGCTTCCTGCTGTTGCTGGGGCCGCTGGTGACATTGCACGAGTTGGGCCATTACCTTGTCGGTCGCTGGTTCGGCGTAAAGGCTGATGTCTTTTCGGTCGGCTTCGGCAAGGAGCTGACCGGATTTACCGACAAGCGCGGCACCCGCTGGCGGCTCTCGGCGCTGCCGTTGGGCGGCTATGTGCAATTTGCTGGTGACATGAGCCCGGCCAGCCAGCCAAGCGAGGAATACCTCGCCCTGCCACCCGCCGAGCGCGCCAAATGCTTTCAGGCGCGGCCCTTGTGGCAAAAGGCGCTGATCGTGGCCGCGGGGCCGATCACCAATCTGCTGATCGCGGTGCTGATCTTTGCCGGGTTTGCGATGGCTTTTGGCAAGCCCGTGGTGCCGCCGGTGATCCGCGACTTCTCCGAGAGCTCACCTGCGCAAACCGCCGGGCTGGAGGCGGGTGATCGGATACTGGCGGTCGATGGCGTGGCGGTCGATGATTTTGAGGATGTGCGTCAGTTCGTGATGCCCTATCCCGGACGCACGATCAGCCTCACCTATCAACGCGATGGCGCAACCGCCACCACTCCTGTCACCGTCGGCGCGGTGGAAATGGTTGACCGTTTTGGCAATCATTCTCGGCTGGGCATTGTCGGGATATATTCGGTCGAGGGTGAAATGGTGCCGGTGGGGCCCATCGACGCTATTGGCTTCGGGTTTTCGCAAAGCTGGAGCGCGGTCAAGCTGATGGTCACCGGAATCGGCCAGATCATTTCCGGCGAACGCTCGGTCGAGGAATTGGGCGGTCCGATCAAGATTGCGCAATTCTCCGGCCAGCAACTGAGCCTGGGCTGGCTCGCCTTCGTCAACTTCGCCGCTTTGATTTCGCTTAATTTGGCATTCATCAACCTGCTGCCAATTCCGGTCCTCGACGGTGGGCACCTGGCATTCTACGCGGCCGAAGCAGTCCGCCGGAAACCAGCCAGCCCGCGCAGTCAGGAATGGGCGTTCCGCACGGGAATGGCACTTGTGCTGGGCCTGATGCTGTTCGTGACGATTATCGACATTGCCTCGCTGCCAATTTTCGGCAGTTAGGCGGGTAAAAAGGACGGCTCCAACTGGGTGAAGTTGCCCTGATAGCTTGATCGAGCGCATGGCATCGGGCAAGGGGCGCCTTCGACTTGCGGTATGAATGAACCTTTGGCCCCTATGCGGGCCGCACAGCCGCAGGAAAGCAGGCGTAATGTCTTTGGGAATTTTTGCATGATCAGGGCGCACAGCAAGACTGCATCGCAATTCGCGGCGGCCCTTCTGGGGTGCACCGTGCTGGCTGGACTGCCCGCTGCCGCCTTCGCGCAAGAGGCTGCACCAACGCCAGCGACCACGCCACCGGTGGTTGCACCGGTCGCCGCTGCTGAAACCGGTGACATCATCCGCTCGATCGCGGTCGCCGGGGCCCAGCGGCTCGAACCCGAAACGATCATCAGCTATATCCAGCTGCGGCCCGGCCAGATCTACACCGCCACCGCCGCCGATCAGGCGCTGATCGATCTTGCCGCGACCGAACTGTTCGCTGATTTCTCGATCACCAACACCAATGGCAATGTGATTGTCACGGTGGAGGAAAACCCGATCATCAACCGCATCCTGCTGGAGGGCAACCGACGCCTGGATGACGAGGAGCTGCGCGAAGAGATCAACCTGGCCCCGCGCCAGATATTCACCCGCAGCCGCGTGCGCGCCGATGTCGCCCGCATTATCGAGCTGTACAAGCGCCAGGGCCGTTATGCCGCCGTGGTCGAGCCGCAGATGGTGGCGCTGGATCAGAACCGCGTGGACGTGATCTTCGAGATCAGCGAAGGCCCCAAGTCCAAGGTCCGCCAGATCAACATCATCGGGAACACTGCATTTTCCGATGGTGATCTGAAGGGTGAAATGGTCACCCAGGAAGACGGCCTGCTCAAGATCTTCAGTTCCAGCACCAGCTACGATCCCGACCGCCTGCAATATGACCAGCAGCTGCTGCGCCAGTTTTATCTGACCGAAGGCTACGCCGATTTCCGCGTGGTCTCGGCCGTGGCCGAACTGACGCCCGACAAGCGCGATTTTATCATCACCTATGTGCTGGAAGAGGGCGAACGCTACAAATTCGGCACGGTTGAGGTGGTCAGCCAATTGCGCGATTTTGACAGCGACCTGCTCACCGCCTCGCTCAGCATCGCCGAAGGTGACTGGTATAATGCCGAGTTGGTCGACACCACGATCGAACAGTTGACCGATACCGCCGGCACCTATGGCTATGCCTTCGCCCAGGTCCGTCCTGAATTTACGCCAAATCGCGAAACGCGCACGATGGATGTGCGCCTCACCCTCACCGATGCGCCGCGCGTCTATGTCGAATCGATCGAGATCAACGGCAATACGATCACGCAGGACAAAGTGGTGCGGCGCGAATTCCGCCTGGTCGAAGGCGATGCCTTCAGCTCGCTGCAAGTCGCCCGGTCCACCGCACGCATTAATTCGCTGGGATATTTCCAGGAGAATTTCGAGGTCGAGCAGGTCGAGGGCAGCACGCCCGATCGGATCGTCCTGCAAGCCAACCTGCAGGAAGAGCCAACCGGCGAACTGACGCTGTCGGCAGGTTTCTCCAGCCTTGAGAGCTTCATCTTCCAGGGTTCCATCCGGCAGAACAACTTCCGTGGCCGTGGGCAATCGGTGGGGCTGTCGCTCAACTATTCGCGCTATTCGCGGGCGGGATCGATCAGCTTTTCGGAACCCTATCTGTTTGATCGCAATATCTCGGCCGGGATTGATATCTACCGGCAGGATTCCAACAACGGCTATTTCAACCGTCAGACCGCCACATACCAGCAGTCGACCACCGGCATCTCGCTGCGGGCAGGTGTGCCGCTGACCGAATTTTTGACGCTGATCGGCCGTTACACGCTCAACCTTGAAGACGTGACCATCGATGAGACGCAGTTCTTCTCGGACTTTGATGGTGACGGAACGCGCCAGTGCGAACCGCTGCTGGCCGGGCGCTATCTGTGCGAGGCCATCGGGAGCCGGGTAAATTCGCTGCTTGGCGTCACGCTGGTGCGCGATTCGCTCGACAGTCGCCAGCGCCCGACGCGTGGCAATGTGATCAGCTTCAATGTCGATCTGGCCGGGCTGGGGGGCAATACCCGCTATCTGCGCGGTTCATTGAATGCGGCGCAATATTTCAACATCGGCAGCGGCTTCATCTTCTCACTGCGTGGTGAGGCCGGGGCGATCACCGGGCTGGGCGATGAGATCCGCCTGACCAACCGCTTCTTCCTGGGTGAACCGGACATTCGCGGTTTCGACATTCGCGGAGTCGGCCCGCGCGTGGTGCGCCGTTTTTATACCACGAACGCCGAAGGCAACCAGGTGCTGAGCGATCTGCGGGACCAGAACAACCAGGACGATGCGCTGGGCGGCCGCTACATGTATTTCGGCCGGGCCGAGCTGGAAATTCCGCTGGGCACCGGCGCGCGCGAAATGGGCCTGCGTCCGTCGCTGTTTGCCGATATCGGATCGGTCTTCGGCACATCTTCGCCGCAGCTGACGGTCAGCGCGCTGCCCACCGGACTGTTCGTGCCGCAGCGCAATGCGGCCGGTATGCTGCTCTATACCCAGCTGGTTCGCGACAATACCGGCAATGTCACCAGCAGCAGCTCGGTAACCAACCCGATTGCACCGGATGGTTCGATCAACGCCCCACTCGGCTTGCAATTGCCGCCGTTCGTCGAAGAGTTCTACGGTAACAGCCCCAGCCCGCGTATGTCGGTTGGTATCGGCGTGAACTGGAACTCGCCCTTCGGCCCGTTCCGCATCGATCTTGCTTATGATGTGCTGAGCCAGATTGGCGATGAAACCAAAACCTTGTCATTCAACGTAGGAACCGCATTCTGATGATCAAATCCCTCACCAAGCGGGCGCCCAAGCTCGTATTCGCCGCTGGCATCGCCTTGAGTGCCCTTTCTGCCCCTGCCGCTGCGCAGATCAATGGCATGGCCGTGGTCCGCCCGGCGATCGTGGTCGCCACGTCGCAGGCACTGCAGACTGGTTATCAGTTGATCAGCAGCACCTATGCCACGCAGATCACGCAGATCAACCAGCTCAACGAACAGCGCCAAGCGCTGCTGCGGACGATCGACACCAACTCCAATGGTCAGATCGAGGAGGCCGATACCAATGGTGACGGCAATCTGGATGAAGCAGAACAGACCCGCAACCCCACGCTGGGCCAGGTATCCACACTCGATCAGCAGATCGGCGCGCTGGATTCGCAAGTGCAGATGGCACAGGTGTTCGTCGTCAACCAGATCGCCCAGCAGTTGAGCGTCTCGCTGCAGCAGGTTGTCACCGAACGCAACGTGCAGGTGCTGCTCGCTCCCGAAGCGGTGCAGTATGGCGCCGAGGGGCTTGATCTGACGACTC
>CAMDSM010000186.1 GCA_945906905.1 Altererythrobacter xiamenensis
TCCACCGTCGGTGATATTGGGGTTGAGCCCGATATAGGTGCCCTCTTCCCCCAGAAAGGGCACCAGCACGCGGGTGAACCAACCGCCCGCAGGCATGAAATCGACCACCGTCATGCCCGGTTGCACATCGAAGAAAGCGAGCGTTTCAACCGGATGGCGCGCCGAATCGCGCGGCCTGTCAGCGTCGCGGTGGCTGGAGGCGAGCACCTGATCGAGCACGGGGTCAGCATGGGACGGGACGGACAAAGACAGCGCCAAAACGGCGGCGAACGAGGTAAACAGGCGCATGGGGGCTCTCCAGATTTGTTGGCTGTGAACCTAACCGCCAAAGCCAGGATGACAAGCGGCACTTTCGTCCCCATCTTGTCGTGAATCGAGGAGTCGGTTTGATGGCAGGCGAGCAGGTAATTGTAGCAGGCGGGTGCTTCTGGTGCACCGAGGCGGTGTTCAACGACGTCGTCGGCGTGTCCGGCGTCGAGAGCGGCTATATCGGCGGCAACGTGGCCGATCCGACCTACAAGCAGGTCTGCGCGGGCGAGACCGGCCATGCCGAGGCGGTGCGGGTGACGTTCGATCCCGCCGTGGTCTCGCTGGCCGAGATTTTCGACATGTTCATGGGCACGCACGATCCCAGCCAGTTGAACCGCCAGGGAAATGATGTCGGCACACAATATCGCAGCGCCATCTTTCCGCTCAGCGAGGCCCAGAGCGCCGATGCCGAGGCAGCGATTGCGCGCTGGAATGCCGGTCATGATGGCGCCGCAGTGACCACCATCGAAGGGCCAGCGATCTGGTATCCGGCGGAAGACTATCACCAGAGCTATTGGCAGGGCGATGGCCAGCGCAACCCCTATTGTCTGGCAGTCATTCCGCCCAAGCTGATGAAACTGCGTAAGAGTTTTTCCGAGCGGGTGAAGAGTTAGCCGAAAGTCCGCGCCCACCAATCGCGCAGCCGGGCCCACAGTGACGGACCGGCAAAATCCTCGTCGGCCGGCACTTCCAGATGCACCAGCCGCGCACGCAAGGCACTGTGTTCGCTTTCGCTGAACACCATGGCGCGGCGTTGCTTGGGCTGCATCCACGAAAGGTCTGGCCCTTCGTGCCCGTCGTTAGCGTTGCTAAAATCCGCGCTCTCAAGGTGATCCGGTTCGGGCGGAATAGCGGCGGCGAGCGACAGGTTGAACACATCGGTAGTGGGCACTGGCCCGGGCTGCAGTGCGGGTTCGGGTTCGGGTTCGGGTTCGGGTTCGGGGGGCACTTGCGCGCTGAACTCAAGCTCGAACAGGTCAGCTTCGGGTTCTGGTTCGGGTTCCAGCTCAGGCTCAGGCTCAAGCTCAGGCAGCAGCGCCTCCGGGCGTTGCGTCAGATGGCGCATTCGGGCCAGCTGGTCCTCGATCGAGGGAAGGTCGGCCTCTGGCGCTTCTTCGGCCCACGTTTCGTCGGACAAGTCCTCGTCCACCTCGCCTTCGTCCCATTCGGCAGCGAAGGACTCAGCGCTCGCTTCGGGCATATCCCAATCTTCTTGCCGCTCGGCCAGAGTGGCAAAGCCGGGTTGCCAATCCTCGGGCGCATCGACCGGCGCAAGGCCGAGCAGCATCGAGTGGGTGTGCGGGCGCGCTGTTGCGACAGGATCGTCCGCCGCTTCCATGATCTGCGCGCCGCCCATGGCAATCGCGAGATGCGCGCTCGCCAGTTCATCGGCATCAAGCATCAGCACCGGCTTCTTTTTGAACACGCGCGGACCGCCGCCCAGCAGACTGGCATAGGCCTGATCGCTGAAACTCCCCACGGCGAGGCGCGGGGGGTTGTTGACGGATTCTGTGAACGCATGGGCAGCCATTGCATCGCAGTTAAAGCGATATGGTCGCGATAGCCTTTGCAAGATTGGTTAGCGCCAGTTTAACCGCGCCATCGGGCAATGAAAAAGCCGTCCAGCCCGCCGTGTTCGGCCAGCATCCCGGGATGGGTCCGCAGCCAGCCTTCGGCCGTGGGGGCAAGGCCTTGCGGCAGCTCGTCGGCGCGGATCGGATCGCGGGTGAGCGGTACAACGGCGGCTTGCGCCTCGCCCTCCTCCGGCTCCATCGAGCAAGTGGCATAGACCAGCCGCCCGCCGGGCTTGAGCCAGCCCGCCGCGCGATCGAGCAGCTTGGACTGCAGTTCGGCCATGTCGGAAATATGGCGTGGGCCGATGCGATGGAGCACGTCAGGATGGCGGCGGCAGGTGCCGGTGGCGGTGCACGGGGCATCGAGCAGCACGGCATCGAACGGCGCCTTGGGCTGCCATTGCAGCGCGTCGCCCTCGATCACATCGGCGGTGAGGCCAGTGCGCAGGAGGTTCTCACGCAAGCGTTCCAGCCGCTTGTCGCTGGCATCCAGCGCGGTTACCCGCCAGCCCGCTGCGGCCAGTTGCAGCGTCTTTCCGCCGGGCGCGGCGCACAGGTCGAGCGCGGCGCGGTCCTCACCAGCGCCCAGCAGGCGTGCAGGCAGTGAGGCGGCGATATCCTGCACCCACCAATGTCCATCGGCAAAGCCTTCCAGCTGCTCCACCGCCGTGCCGCGCGCCAGCCGGACATGGCCGGGCATCAGCGAGATACCGCCCAGCCGCTCAGCCCATTCGCCGGTTGTTGCCGGATCGCTCAGCGTCAGATCGAGCGGCGGGGGCACGGCGAGCCCGGGGGCTACCGCATCGGCCAGATCGCCCCCCAATTCAATCCAGCGGGCCAGCGCCAGATCAGGCAAAGTCGGCACTTGCGGCAAGGTCGCGGGGCGCTTGGACAAGGTGGAAAACACCCCATGCGCCAGCTTGCGCGGGCCGCCTTCGAGCAACGGCAGCGCGGTCGCCACCACCGCGTGGGCCGGCGTTTCCAGCCGCAGCCACTGCGCCAGCATCATCCGCAGCACACTGCGCGCCTTGGCATCATCGGGCAGACGCCGCGTGGTGGCGCTATCAATCAGCGCATCGAGATCGGCCATCCAGCGCAAGGTTTCCCCGGCAATGGCGCGGGCAAGCGCGCGGTCGGCCCCCTCGATCAAGCCCTTGAGCGCAGCGCCCTGCGCCTGATCGAGCGTTTCCCCCCGGCGCAACACGGCATCCATCAGCCTAAGCGCAGCGCGGCGGGCGGGAAAACCGGCGGGGTTGTTGGTGGATTCGGACATTTCGGGCCACTAGCCCCCATTGCATCGCCGCGCCAGTGGGGGCATTTGTCGCCCATGATCAAACGCGCAACCACAAGGCCCAGCCCTTTCGTCAAACCTGGGCATTGGAGCAACGACCCCGCCCCCGCGCCTGCACAGGGCAAGGAGCAGGCCGAACTCAGCCCCACCCGTTATGGCGACTGGGTGAAAGACGGGATCGCGGTGGATTTCTGATCACTTGTCGCTTGGCGCCGGCCCAAAAATCCGCACCCAATCGACTTTGGCCAGCAGCACCAGCCCGCCCAGCATAAGCACCTGAATGGCGATGCCGACGGGGCTGGTCAGGCTGTCGCGGAAAGTGTCCCCCAGCGAAGTGTTGCGGTCGACCAGTTCGGCACCACCGGCATAGAAGGTATAGGAAAACAAGCGCCCGACGAAGAAGGCCAACGTGAACGGCAGGATGCACACACCCGCTAGCCCGACCGCGCCAAACTGCTGCGCCGATGGCAATGGCGAGACGATGAAGAACACTAGCGCCATCAGGTTGTGGTGCCGCTTGCGCTCAAACGCGGCGCGCGCGGCGGCAAGGTTGGCGCGGGTCTTTTTCGACAGGCGCGTGGCAAACAGCCGAAAACCATGCGCCAGGATATACCGCCCCGACGACGAGGCCAGCGCCGCCACCACCACCAGTCCCGCCAGCGGCAATTGCGAATTGATCCCAAACAGCACGATCACCGACCATGTCGGCGGGCCGAAGGCAGGCAGCAGGTTGAGCCCGAAGACGATGGCGAACAGGATGAGGTATTCGGTCATGGGTGCACCCTCACACCCAGCCCGCCAATTCCCGCCGCACAATCGCCTCCAGCATATCCATCCCCGCCGCACCATCGTTCAAACAGGCGAGGGTGGCGAAGTGTTCCCCGCCGGCGGTTTTAAACTGCTCGCGGCCACGGATCGCCAGTTCCTCCAGCGTTTCGAGGCAATCGGCGGCAAAGCCCGGAGCGGCCACGGCGAGGCGGCGGGTGCCCTTGGCGGCTTCCTCGGCCAGCACGGTATCGGTCGCAGGTTCCAGCCATTTTGCGCGGCCGAAGCGGCTTTGGAATGTTGTGCGGATGCGCAAGTCTGGGCGGGCTAGCGCCGCCTCCAGCAGGCGGGCGGTTTTCAGGCAATGGCAGTGATAGGGGTCGCCCAGTTCCAGCGTGCGCTGCGGCATTCCGTGGAAGCTGAGCAGCAACACTTCAGGGCTGAACTCCAACCCATCCAATTGCGCGCCAAGATCGGCGGCCAGCGCGGCGATATAGGCCGGATCATCGTAATAGGGCGGCATCACCCGCAGGCTCGGCTGCCAGCGCATCGCTTTGAGCGCCTCACCCGCCTTGTCGACCGCCGTAGCCGTGGTCGCGCCGCAATATTGCGGATAGAGCGGGGCGAGCAGGATGCGCTCGCAGCCATTGTCCATCAGCGCCTGCAACTGGCGCGGGATCGACGGCTGGCCATAGCGCATCGCCCAATCGACCCGAATGTTTCCGCCCAGCCGCTCGTTCAAAGCCACGGCTTGGGCATAGGTTATCGCGGCCAAGGGCGAGCCGTCTTCGGTCCACACCTGTTGATAGGCATGGGCGCTTTTCTTGGGCCGGGTGTTGAGAATGATCCCGCGCAGGATCGGCTGCCACAACAAGGGCGAGATTTCCACCACCCGCCGATCTGACAGGAATTCGGCCAGATAGCGCTTCACCGCCGGAGCCGTCGGTGCAGCTGGCGTGCCGAGGTTGACCAGCAGAACGCCGATCTTGCCGCTGGCAACTGGGGCATGGTCTTGCGGCAATTGCTGTGCTTGCCAGGTCATTGGTCGGCTGCTCCGGCATCGGGTTGCATGTTATCGAGTTCGGCGGCGCTGGGCAGGCTGCCTGTATCTGCTGGCGCGGTGGGAGTGCCGGGCACGCCAACCACTGGAGCAGCGACAGGTGCGGCCAGCACGGCGCGGGTCAGGTCGAACGGCAGAGTGCGCAGTTTCAGGCCGGTGGCCGATTGGATCGCGGCGGCCAGCGCCGGGGCCACGGCAGGCACACCGATTTCGCCCGGATCGAAGCTCTCGTCCTCGCTCTCGATCAGGTCCACCCGAATGCGTGGGCAACCCGCCAGCCCCGGCACCCGCAGGTCTGACAGGCGCGACAGCATGGGCCGCCCCTCGTCGTATCCGGTCGAACAGCCGA
>CAMDSM010000187.1 GCA_945906905.1 Altererythrobacter xiamenensis
GTAAGTTACCCGGACCGCTTCGGCATGTTGGGTCGAGCCGGCTGAAACCAGCCGGTATTGCGCCTGCGCTTCAGTGCCGCCGTGATAGCCCGAAACCACGCTGGACACGCCGCGGGTGTGGCTGAACACCGCCTCGATCCCCCAAAAGCAGCCGCCCGCGAAGATCGCGGTCTGCGTTCCGGTTTCATCGGCTTGACGGGTGGCGGCAGGGGCGTTGAAAGTCTCCGCGTCGGCCGGAACCGCCACCACGCCGCAAGCCCCAAGGGCAAAGGCGAGGAAGGCGGCTTTGAGTTTCAAATCACATTGCTCCGAGCTTCGGGATGATGGTGGCCGCGATGATGATCGCAGTTACACCGAAGCCGAGGAAGAATGAACGATAAAGTTCAGCGGTGAACAGACCCAGGGGGAGAAGGCTTTCTGGATAAGAATTTCGTGCCGTCTCCCTAGCGGCTAATTTCTTGCGAACTACTGAACGCTAGGTTTTTTACCGCAGTCCCGCCTCAACTCGCCGCAAAAGTGGCCCGATCAATGCCGGAAATGGCGTATTCCGGTGAAGACCATGGCGATTCCTGCAGCATCGGCGGCATCGATCACCTCCTGATCGCGCATCGCTCCGCCGGGCTGGATCACCACGCTGGCGCCAGCCTCGATCGCAACGTCGATCCCGTCGGCAAACGGCAGGAAGGCGTCGGAAGCCATGGCGCTGCCGGTGATGCGGCTGGCAGCGTCGGATTCGCGGGCGCGGACGGTGGCGATGCGGCCCGAATCGCGGCGGTTCATCTGGCCTGCACCGATCCCGGCAGTCGCCCCATCCTTGGCAAAGACGATGGCGTTGCTCTTCACATGCTTGGCCACTTTCCAAGCGAACAGGCAATCGGCTAGCTCTTGCGCCGTGGGTTGGCGCTTGGTGACAACCTTGAGGTCATCCGGCCCAACCGCGCCGTTATCGCGCGATTGCAACAGCATCCCGCCGGCGATGGTCTTCATTTGCAGGCCGGGGCGCGCCGGATTGGGCAATTGCTCGACCAGCAGCAGGCGCAAATTTTTCTTGGCAGCAAAGGCGGCGCGGGCGGCCTCATCGGCTCCCGGCGCGATTACCACTTCGGTGAAGATGCCGCAGATCGCCTCTGCAGTCGGCCCATCGAGCGGGACATTGGTGGCGACAATTCCGCCGAAAGCCGAAACGCTATCGCAAGCCAACGCCGCTTCCCACGCGCCCAGCAATGTGTCCGCCTGCGCCACGCCGCAAGGGTTGGCGTGCTTGACTATAACCACCGTGGGGTCGCCGCCAGCAAATTCGCTCACCAGCTCAAGCGCGGCGTCGGCATCGTTAAGATTGTTGTAGGACAGCTCCTTGCCCTGCATCTGCTGCGCCTGCGGCACGCCGGGCGTTGCGGGGCCGCGCGGGACATAGACCGCCGCCTGCTGGTGCGGGTTCTCGCCATAGCGCAGCACATCCAGCCGCGCGAAGGCCAGCGGCAGCGTTTCGGGGAAAGGCGTGGCCTTCAGCGCCTCTGGCCCCAGCGGATTGGACCAGGCATCGCCAAAGGCAAACCAGCTGGCAATCGCGGCATCATAGGCGGCTGTGCGGGCATAGGCTTTTGCGGCCATGCGGATGCGGAAGGCGAGGTTGGTGCCGCCGGTGCTGGCCATCTGCTCCAGCAGTTCGGGATAGTCGGCGGGATCGGTCAGGATCGTGACGAAAGCGTGGTTCTTGGCTGATGAACGGACCATCGCCGGACCGCCAATGTCGATATTCTCGATGATCTCGTCGCGGGTGCCGCCACGCGCCACCGTCTGTTCAAACGGGTAGAGATTGACCACCAGCAGATCGATCGCGCCGATCCCGTGGGCCTGCATCGCGGCGACATGCTCGGCATTGTCGCGCACCGCCAGCAGGCCGCCGTGGACCGCCGGGTGCAGCGTTTTCACCCGGCCATCCATCATTTCGGGAAAGCCGGTCAGCTCGGCAATGTCCATAACCAGCAGGCCCGCATCGCGGATCGCCTGGGCGGTGCCGCCGGTGGAGACCAGTTCCACCCCCATGCCCGCAAGCGCCGCGGCCAGTTCGACAATACCAGCCTTGTCGGACACCGACAGGAGCGCCCGCTTGATTGCCACATTACCCATGATCTTGATCTATCCCATTTTCTTCAACAGCCAGCCGAAATTGCCGCCGCCGCGTGAAACCAGGACCTGAATCACCAGCTGCTCGACCGCATGAGGGCGGCCATCGCCATCGACCCACAGGCTTTCTTCAGCTTCCAGCTTTTCCGCCCCGGTGATGAATTGCCAATGGCTGCCATCGGGCAGCACCAGAGTGGCGCCTTTGCCAGTGTCGGCCAGTAGCCCATTGTCGTGCAGATGCAGGGTCACCTGCGGCCCCAGATGAAAGCGGATGGCAAACGGTACCTTGCCCGTCTTGCCGCGCCCGGCAGGCATCAGCAGATCCTCGCCGCGCAGTTCGCTGCCATCGTCGCGCAGGATCAGTATCCGACGATGGATCAGGCCGAAGCGCTGGACATAGCCATCATGGCTCGCCTCAATCCTTGTTGCCTGCCCACGCTCCAATGTAATCGTGCGGCGATCAACCTCGACCTCGCCCACGCCAGCGCCCAGCTTGCCATTGATCAGCACGGCGGTGGAATTGGCATCACCCAGCACTAGCGCGGAATGCGCCGCCGTGCCGCGCAGGCCCTGCTCGATCCGGGTCGGCACCAGCCCGCCGGCAAATCCCGCGCCGCCGCAATTGCTGATCAGACGGAATTCGCCATAGCTGAATTCGAACGCCAGCGTCGACGCACAGCCATGGCGCGCGTGGCGGGCCAGCGGCGGGGGCGAGGTGTCGAACTGCAGCACGGCAGGACGGGCCGCAACCCGCTGATAGCCCCATTGCCGCGCATCGCGCAAAGGCCGGGTGCGGACATTGCTGGCCGAAATCAACGCGGCGATCCGCTCGGCCTTGACCGCGCCCGCGCCCTGCCAGTTGCCCAGCGAGCCATCGGAATGGGTCAGCGCCAGCAGCGGCGGGACCAGCAGGCCGAGCATCGTCTCGAGCGCGCGCGGCGGATCGCGGCGGGCGGCGCGATAGCAGGCGGACAGGTCCACCAGCAGCGCAATCGCCTCCATTTGCCCAAGCGGACTGCGTGACAGCACCCCGCCATCATCGCCCACCAGCTCACCCAGCGCGCGCACCAGCCCGGCCTCGCCAAACAGGCGGCGCGGCTTGCCTTCGGGCAGCAGCAGCCCGGCCGCCGTGATCGCGCACCAGCCAGCGACCTGGGCCAGCCGATCATCCTCGTTGGTGACGTGCCGATCCAGCCAGCGCGCGGTCTCGGCCATGGTATCGAGTTGCTGTTGCCGTTGGGCCGTGTCGCTGTTGCTGAGCACCAGTGGCGCGTGGACCAGCCAGGCCAGAAGCCGCAGTCCGGCGTTTTCAACCCGCCACGCCGCCCCGCGTGTTGCCCGGTGTCCGATCTTGTGCGCAGGCAGCCCATTGGCATCAAGCCAGGCCGCCAGGATCCGCTGCGCCGTGGGCGCGCATTGTGGCAAGGTGCCGCTGGCCGAAAGGTCGCGCAGCCAGGTGAATCCGTGGACTGCCCGCTCGAATGGCGCAGTCAGCTTGGCGGCGGGGACGAAATCGATCTGGCCGATCGGGGCCTTGACCCCGTGGATCAGGAAGTGCCCGGCCCTGAGCGCCATGCCTGCCGTGCGATCACCCGCCACCGGGCTTTCGACCAAGGCCAGCAAACGCGGGCGCAACGGCTTGCGAAACGGGGCGGCCAATGTCGATCCGGGGATCCCCAAGCGATAGGCCAAGCGGATCAGCCGCTCTCCGGCAGAAAGGTCAGGCGGGTTGAAGTCGGACAATGCCAGCGCCCGTCCCTGAGAGATTGATCCAGCGGGCACAGACTCGGGCACAGACTCGGGCAGCGCCGCGCCGAGCGGTAGAACCAGACCGTCAGGGCCAAGGTCATCAAGCGGAATTGCCAATTGCCGGGATCCTTCGTCCAAACCATCACCGGATATGTCCGGCAGGCGGGTGGCCAGATCGTCCATCCTATTCGCCCTTCAGCGCCCGAATATTGGCCGCATAGCGCTCCGGCCCGCCCTTGAAAGTGGCTGAACCGGCCACCAGCACATCGGCCCCGGCGGCAACGCATTGCGGCGCGATCGCGGCGGTTACCCCGCCATCGACCTCGATCAGCACCGTCAGGCCGCGCTTGTCGATCATCTGGCGCACCGCCTCGATCTTTTTCAGCTGGCTGGTGATGAAGCTCTGTCCGCCAAAGCCGGGGTTGACGCTCATCACCAGCACCAGATCGATGTCCTCGATCAGATAGTCGAGCATCTTGGCTGGCGTCGCCGGGTTGAGCGCGATGCCAGCCTTCTTGCCCAGCGCCCGGATCGCCTGCACGCTGCGGTGGACATGTGGGCCAGCTTCGGGGTGGACGGTGATGATATCGGCGCCCGCTGCGGCATATTGCTCGATCCACTGATCAACTGGCGAAACCATCAGGTGGACGTCAAACGGCTTGGCAGAGTGCCCCCGCAGCGCCTTGACCACCGCCGGGCCAATGGTGAGATTGGGCACGAAATGCCCGTCCATCACATCGACATGGATCCAGTCGGCCCCCGCCGCATCAATCGCGCGCACCTCCTCCCCCAGCCGGGCAAAATCGGCTGACAGGATCGAGGGCGAGATGAGCGGCGTGGTCATGGTTGAGCATGGCGATAGGCCCCGGCGAATCGGGCAGCAACAGTGCGCAGACTATTTTCCACACGGGGGATGTCGGGCGGCACTAGTTTGCACCTTGCTGAGCGCCCGCTTAAGCCGCCATTCACTGGCAAATCTCTAATTCTTCGCGCAGACAGGGCTAAACCCCAGCCAATAAACCCTGCCAATGGGCATTTCTGACAGGATCAACCATGCGTTCCTTTTTCCACCGTATAGCGCCGCTTGCTGCTGTCGCTGCCACTGTTTTCGCCGGACTGGCCGTGGCCGAGCCGGCACTGGCGCAGTTCCGCCAGGAAATCCGCAACGATATGGCCCGCTGCCGGGGCGATGGCCCGGCGATCCGGGTCACCGTGACCGGGATCGAAAGCGCATCGGGCAATGTCCGGGTGCAGCTCTATCGCGGGATCGAAAGCGACTGGCTAGAAAGCGGGCGCTGGCTCTATCGCATCGAAGTGCCCGCGCGCGCTGGCACCATGAGCTTTTGCCTGCCGGTGCCCGAAGCTGGCACTTATGCGGTGGCCGTGCGCCACGATGTCAACGGCGATGGCGAGACCAACTTGACCAGCGATGGCGGGGCGATGTCGA
>CAMDSM010000188.1 GCA_945906905.1 Altererythrobacter xiamenensis
CACTCCAGCGGCGGGCATGATGAATGATCACATGCACGAGGGCGACGATTTCATGATCGGGCTGCGGTTCGAACGGGAAAGCGCTTCGGGCGCCAACCGTTCGGGGACGAATGTGATTGCCGACACCGCCATACTGGCCGCCGGCTACAATTCCCGCACCAGTACGATGGAGATGGACATGGCCATGGTCGACCTGATGTTCGCCCCCACCGACAATATCACGTTGATGGTGATGCCGCATTACATGTGGCACCGGATGGAGATGCTGGGCATCGATCCCGCCAATGACGGCGATCACTTGGGAGAGGGCGAGCACGGCGGCCATGCTGGCGTGCCCTTTGGTGAGGTCCACAGCCACGGCACGCAAGGCTTTGGCGATACGCTGGTCTCGGCCTCGCTGCGATTGGCGGGCGGGGCTGCTTTCCGCGCCCATGCCACGCTGGGCCTGTGGGTGCCGACTGGGTCGGTGAGCAAGCACAATGATGATGGCACCTACGTCCACTATATGATGCAGCCGGGCAGCGGCACGCTGGATATGGAACCGGCATTGACCGTAAGCGGACAGGCCGGATCGCTGGGTTGGGGCGGGCAGGCGTCCTATCGCTGGCGGAGCGAGCGGACCAACACCTCGGGCTTTGCCTTTGGTGACAAGGCCCGGGCGACTGGCTGGCTGAGCTATCTCCTTTCCACCGATCTTGGGGCGACGGCTCGGCTTGAACTGGAGCATGAAGGCATCATTCAAATGCACTACAACGGCCCGCACCAACACGCAGCACCGGTTGACCGGCAGGCCAATTATGGCGGCGACGTGGTCAGCGTAGGCCTTGGCCTCAACTGGCGGTTGCCGCTGCCGATGCAACGCCGCCCGCAACTGGGGGCGGAAGTTTCGGTGCCGCTTTACCAGAACCTCAACGGCATTCAGAGC
Organism: Altererythrobacter xiamenensis; assembly: GCA_945906905.1. GTDB lineage: Bacteria > Pseudomonadota > Alphaproteobacteria > Sphingomonadales > Sphingomonadaceae > Alteraurantiacibacter > Alteraurantiacibacter xiamenensis_A. The sequence goes on from CAMDSM010000188.1 coordinate 926, forward strand.
CCACGCGATTGGCGGCTGTCATTCAGCGTGGCGCAGACGTTCTAGGCGCATCGGTCGCACCCCCGGCGGGGATTTCCTGCCGGGGTGTGCATCAATAGAGATAGCGCTGCCGCAACCACAATATCGCCCAGTCACCCTGCGTAAGCCGGGCCTGCAAGCGGAAGCCGACGCGGTAATAGGCGGCGCGCACTTTGGCTTCCTGCGTGGTTAGCAGGCCGGACAGCACGATGTGGCTGCGCGGGGCCATGGCGGCGGCGAAATCGGGCGCGAGGTCGATCAGCGGGGCGGCGAGGATGTTGGCGATCAGCAGGTCATACAAGGCGCGGTCGGCCAGTGTGTGGTCCTCCATCCCTTGCGCAATGACCATTTCCAGCTGGCCCGGCCCGATCCCCATGGCAACGTGGTTGATCGCGGCGTTTTCCTCCACTGCGGGCAGGCAGATAGGGTCGATGTCGCTCGCCACGGCGCGGGCGTTGGGCCACAGATGCAGGGCGGCAAAGGCCAGCAGGCCAGTGCCAGTGCCGATATCGGCCAGATTGCGCGCCACCACGCCGCGCTGCTTCATTGTATTGAGCATGGTCAGGCAGCCTGCGGTGGTGGCGTGTTGGCCGGTGCCGAAGGCTTGCGCGGCGGGGATGCAGAAATCGCGCACGCCCGGCTCAAGGCTGCGTGGATGATCGGGCGTGTGGACGTAAAACCGTCCGGCGCGGATCGGGTCCATGCCTCTCTGGCTTTCGGTCACCCAATCGGCATCGGGCAATCGCTCGGCGCGGATATAGGGGGCGGGGCCGTCGAACAGCGCCTTGATGGCATTGCGCTGGGCCTGGCTGGGCCTGTCCTCGACATAGCCATCGAGCTGCCACACGTCGGGCTGGTCGGGCGCGATCTCGAAGCCGGTGATGACGAGGCTTTCGTCCCAGTTGGCATCGCATTCCTGCCGGGCGAGGGCGTCTTCGATAGCCACGCGCGGGGCGATGACGGATAGTTTCCAGCTCATTGGGCGGCTTCCTGTGCCAAGCGGGCATCGAGCCGCTGGGTGATTGATGCGGCGTAATCGCGGCAGTTGGTGCCCGATGCAAGGTCTTGGCTGAGCAATTTATCCCGCATCCCGCTGGCCGATGGGTGCGGGGTGAGCAGGATGTCGCAATCGAGCGTGGCGACGCGGGCGATGCCTTCGCGGTAGGCCTGGACATATTCAGGGTGATCGGAGAAGCGATAGCTGTCGGCGCTGATGGGGCTCATGCTATCGGCATAAACGATGGTCCGACAATCACTTCCATCGCAACTCTCCCACTGCCAGCTGAGCGCGCCGGGGGTGTGGCCGGGGGTTGGAATGGAGGTCAGCACCAGTGGATCATTCAGCAACCTCACCTGTTGGCCCGGAGCCAAGCCGGTCACGTCCACAACCGGGCGCATTGCGGGATGCATGCCGGATTGCGGATCGCTCGCTGCACCATGTCCGCTGCGCATCACTTCGAGCGCGGCCTGACTCGTAAACAGCGGCGCACCAGTCGTTTGCTGCAACACAGCCATGCCGCCGACGTGATCATAATGTTCGTGGCTGGTGAGCAGGATCCTGATGTCCGCCGGATCAAACCCAAGCGCATGCACATTGGCCAGAACCGCTTGTGCCCCGGCCTCGGTCCCACTGTCGATCAGCATCAGGCCGGAATCGCTAGACACCAGAATCGCCCCGATCCCGCAGGTGCCGACATAATAGCTGTTGCCGTGGATGCGGAATGGCGGGCCGGGCTTGTCCCAATCATCCCAGTCCTCGCATTGCGCGGCCCATGCGGCGAATTCGGGGGCAGAAGCTTGCGGCGCGCTGGCGGTGGCACAGGCAGACAGCAACAAAGCCAGCGGACCCAGATATTTACCGAACATAGCTCGCTCCATTGGCATCAATCACCGCCCCCGTCATGCTCGGCGGAGCGTCCAGCGCACAGAACACCGCCACTGTCGCGATCTCATCGGGCGTGGCCACGCGGCCCAGCGGGATATCCGCCAACAAGCCATCACCGCCCCGGCTGGCCAAATAGTCCCCCGCCATATCCGTATCGGTGAACCCCGGCGCCACGGCAAAGCTCAAAATCCCTTGCGCCGCATATCCCCGCGCGATGGTCTTGTGCAGCGCCAACAGCCCGCCCTTGGCTGCGGCATAGTGCCAGTGTGCGGGCGAATCCCCGCGATGCCCGGCGCGGCTGGCAATGTGAACGATGCGTCCCGCAACACCACGCTCCTGCCAATGCTGCACTGCAAAACGGCTGAGTTGCGCGGCGGCGGTGAGGTTGATGCGCATGTCATCCTCCCACTTGTCGAGCCATTCGATGTCGCTCGCGCCCAGCGGGTTGGCCTCGAACAGTCCGGCGTTGTTGATCAGCACATCAATCCGCCCATCCAAATTCTCCAGCGCCTCACCCCACAGCATCTGCGGGGCGACGGGCTGGGTGAAATCGGCAGCGACCATATCGGCGTCGACCTTGTTGGAGGCATGCCCGACAACCCGCGCCCCACGCCTACGCAATTGCGCAGCAATGGCCGCGCCAATGCCTCTGCTGGATCCAGTGACGAGAATATGCACCATCACGCTGCCTTAGCCGGGGGTTGTCGTGACGAAAAGGGGCGTCACAAGCGAAGCCCACCTTGCCTCCACCAGCACAATCGTTAAGTGAGACGCAGCAAGAGATTCACGGGGACACGGACTATGGGCAGCAGACCCCTTTCGCCACATCTGGGCATCTGGAAATGGGGACCGGCAATGCTGGTTTCGATCCTGCATCGTGTTACCGGCGGCGGCTTGGCCGTAGTCGGGCTGGCGGTGTTACTGTGGTGGCTGGCAGCGCTGGCGGGCGGCCCTGCAGACTATGACGCCTTCATGGATCACGCGATGAGCTGGTATGGCATCATTGTGCTGGTTGGCCTCACCTGGGCCTTCTTCAACCATATGTGCTCGGGCCTGCGGCACTTTGTGCTCGATATGGGCGCCGGGTTCGAACTGGATGCCAACCGCCGCTATTCAATTGCATCCATCGCCTGCGCGGTGGTGCTGACACTGGCCTTCTGGGCTGGCGTCTACGCACTGTAAGGACAAGGAACGGGGCAATGGGTAACGGAACTTCCATCGGCAAGGTGCGCGGGCTCGGCTCGTCCAAGCACGGGGCACACCACTGGCTGCTGCAGCGTTTCACCGCCGCGAGCAATTTTTTGTGCGGGCTGTTTCTGCTGGCGAGCATAATGTTCCTGCCCGATGCCAGCTTTGCCACCATGGCGGCCTACTTCGCCAGCCCGGTGCCCGCGATCATCCTGGCGCTGTTTGTGATCAGCACCTTCTGGCACGCACGACTGGGCTTGGGTGTGGCGATTGAGGACTATGTCCACGAGGCGGGCAATCATTTTGCCGCGATTCTGGTGCTCAATCTGCTGACCTTTGGCGGTGCGGCATTCGGCCTGTTTTCGATCATCCGCCTGGCTCTTGGCGCTGTTACTTCCGGAGGGGCCGTCTGATGGCCAGCACTGCTTCTACTCAACCAGCCTACAAGATCATCGACCACACCTATGACGTGGTGGTTGTGGGCGCGGGCGGCTCTGGCCTGCGCGCCACCATGGGCGCGGCTGAAGCTGGCTTGCGCACCGCCAATATCTCCAAGGTTTTCCCCACGCGATCGCACACTGTGGCAGCGCAAGGCGGGATCGCGGCGTCGCTGGGCAACAATTCGCCCGATCACTGGACCTGGCACATGTTCGATACCGTCAAGGGTTCGGACTGGTTGGGCGATCAGGATGCGATCGAATATATGGTCCGCGAAGCTCCTGCCGCGGTGATCGAGCTGGAACATGCCGGCGTGCCCTTCAGCCGCAATGCCGATGGCACGATCTATCAACGGCCTTTCGGTGGCCACATGCAGAACATGGGCGAAGGCCCGCCCGTTCAGCGCACCGCCGCCGCCGCAGACCGCACCGGCCACGCCATGCTCCACGCGCTCTATCAGCAGAGCCTGAAGTATGATGCGGATTTCTATATCGAATATTTTGCGATTGATCTGATCATGAGCGGCGAGGGCGCCAACAAGCGCTGCGTCGGCGTGATCGCGATGTGCCTCGATGATGGCACAATCCACCGCTTCCGCGCCCATTCGGTGGTTCTGGCAACGGGCGGATATGGCCGCTGCTATTACACTGCCACCAGCGCCCACACCTGCACCGGTGACGGCGGCGGCATGGTGCTGCGCGCGGGCCTGCCCTTGCAGGATATGGAGTTCGTCCAGTTCCACCCCACCGGGATCTACGGCGCAGGCGTGCTGATCACCGAAGGCGCTCGAGGCGAGGGCGGATATCTCACCAATTCCGAAGGCGAGCGGTTCATGGAACGCTATGCCCCTT